>NZ_JBFNGQ010000002.1:0-491320 GCF_040784015.1 Lentilitoribacter sp. EG35 | reverse complement strand
TGGGCAAATTATCAATATTCCATTTATCTGCTGGTAATGACCTTTGTTTGTTGGCATCAGCTTGAATAAGACTGGCATCAACCGCAAAGCTTTCACCGCCAACCAAACCTTCATCTAAACAACGTTGTCAACACCGGAGCAAAATCCCGCCATTGACCGGAGTAAAAGTACACCACTTGCAGTGTAGGCCTGGAGACCAACCGGATTATGAGAGGAATGGTTAAGTTTCTTTTGACTGGGCGCTTTGCTTCAATCGAAAGCTATCACCGTTCATCTCCAGAATATGGACATGGTGTGTCAACCGATCGAGGAGCGCACCGGTCAAACGCTCTGATCCGAATGTGCTGGTCCATTCATCGAATGGCAGGTTTGATGTGACGATGGTAGAGCCTCGCTCGTATCGTTGGGAGAAGACTTCAAACAACAGTTCCGCGCCGGTTGGTGACAAGGGCACATAACCCAATTCATCAATGATCAGCAGGCTGTATTTGGCCAGTTGTTTCTGCAGACGCAACAGGCGTTTTTCATCGCGGGCTTCCAGCAGCTCATGGACCAATGCCGATGCTGTAATGAAGCCAACAGATAGCCCTTTCTGACAGGCGGCTAACCCCAATCCGATTGCAATATGGCTTTTGCCGGTGCCAGAGTTGCCAACGGCGATGATGTTCTCTTGTCGACTGATAAAGTCACACCGAGCCAGTTCCATGAGCTGCATCTTGTTGAGGCTCGGCATGGCTTTGAAGTCAAAACTGTCGAGGCTTTTGATGGTCGGGAACTTTGCACCTTTGATGCGCCGTTCAACCATACGACGTTCCCGGTCAATCAATTCCAACTCGGTTAACCTCAACAGATAACGGGTGTGATCAACACCCTCGCTCGCGCACTGTTTGGCAACCTTGTCATATTCGCGCAGGAATGTCAGTAACCGCAGAGACTTCAGATGATGGGCCAACAACAATTGCGGCGTATCATTGGTAACACTACTCATGACCTGCCTCCCGCCAGAAGCGTCATATAATCACCAGCTGATGTGGCAGCAACATGGGCTTTAGGCAAGTATGGATAGACTGTCATATCCAATCGTGGCGGGCGCCTTTCAATACGGCACAGTACCAGATGTTTGACTGCATCAAATCCGATGGTCCCCCGTTCCAGGGCACTTTCAACCCCGGCTTCCACATCGATCATCTGGAACGTTTCCAGCAATCGCAGCACCTGAACGAACTCACGCTTGCCGCCTTTGCCCATACGGGCTTCCAACAAACGACGCAGGACGAGGAAGTTTTGTGGTAATTCCCAGCCGACCAATGGCGCGGCCTGATCCAGAGCGTTGGTCTTTTGCTCAATTAAAGCCAGATAGTGAAGCGGATCGAAGATGTAATCTTCTTTCTCCCATGACCGTGGATGCCGGGCGATAACTTCCGATCCGCAGGCAATCACCACCTCATGGACATAGCCACGTACAATAACCTGTTGATGTCCGTATTGTGTTGGCACTGAATAATCATTGCCACGATAGCGCACCAGAGACAGGGAACTCACCCGTGTCGATTGCTTATCACAAGCATCATAAGGAACCGCAGGCAAAGGCTGTAACTGTTCAGCATCAGCTGCAAACCGTTCACCAATCGTCCCCTTGTGGCCTCGAAGCATATCCTCCATCCGCTTGCGACATTGGCTCTCCAGATACGCATTGAGGTCATCAAAGCTGGCAAACACCGGTTTGGGAACCATGAAGTTACGGCGGGTATAGCCAACCATGCCCTCAACTTTGCCTTTATCGTTGCCCTTTGCAGGACGACCAAATCTGTCCGTAAACAAATAATGCGACACCAATTCTGAGAACACACGAGTTCTCTTACGTTTGCCATCACCTAAAATACTGGCCACTGCGATCTTGGTGTTATCGTAGAGTATCGAGATTGGAACGCCGCCAAAAAACTCAAAGGCAGACACATGGGCATCGCAGAATGACTCAGTCGTTTCCGCCGGATACGCCTTTAGAAAACACGCATCCGAATGCGGCATCTCCATAACCAGAAAGTGGACCTTGCGTTCCACTCCGCCAATCACCGCAAGAGCTTCACCAAAGTCAGCCTAGGCATGATGGAGCAACGGTACGAACATCTCGCGTTGCCGTTGCTTGGTAGCACAGATATAATCGCTAACAATCGTGATGCCTCCTTTAAATCCATACTCATCACGCAGCCGTTCAAACACACGCTTTGAAGTGTGTTTCTGTTTCTTGGGAACCATTTTGTCCGCTTCAAGAATGGCATCAATGATGCCCACAAACGCATCAAGCTTTGGGCGTTTAACAGGCTTCGAACGACGATAACCAGGTGGTATCGAAAACTTCAACATTTTATCGACCGTGCGCCGGTCAATTCCAAACAAACGCGCCGCTTCACGGCGGCTCATACCTAAACTCAAAACAGCATGACGAACACGACAATACAAATCCACAATCTTCACCAATTCCATCCATAAAACGGATAGCCTAACAGTGGCGGAGTTTTACTCCGGCCTCAGCGTAACAATTACACCGATTCACTGGTGGATTATTGCTCCGGTGTTCTCAAAGTACTTGGTATCTCAGCTAGGTAACAAAAGCGACTTGTTGCGGTACGAAATCGATGACGCTAGATACCGTCAGTTCGCACAGTATTCTCCGATAATCCGACGGACCCTGAGGGATAAACCTGATGGTTGGGAGCACACGCTATCGGCTGCTTTATTGAGAGAATTAAACCAGCCAATATTTGATAGGTTAGCTGACTTACGAGAGGGTACGCTTTTTAAGCTCACCAGTGCGGTTACCGAAGATAATCTTTTGCAGTGGTTTAGGGAACAGATCAGTCCAATGGAGCATATGGTTCCTGCCATAATGAAGTGTTTGGAGAAATTGCAAGTAGGTTGGGGAGAAGTAGGCGTCTCAGGGAATGAAAATACCATACACTCTGCATGCTTATTATTAGCTGAAAACCTGTCGGAAATCGTTAAACTTGAAGAAAGATTGTGCTTTAGCATTCTCCCCGAAGAGGCGGAAAAACTTAGAGACTTGATGCAAAACCAAGCGGAGGGCGCTATTGCTGAGCTACAAAGACTTCCAGATGAATTGGATCAGTTTGTTATCAATGCGATTGAGGCGGAGATTAATGGAGTTGACGGTTCTAAAGAACTTGCTATTACCTTTGAACTGAATGACAGTTGGTCTGATGAGGTGAACCGTTTGTTCGAAAGCTGACTTTTATCCAGAGTAACTTCACTAACAAGCAGGTACTTCTCAAAAAGTGGTACGCTTTGGTACACTGTTATATTTGTAAAGATCAATAAAATCAGATACTTATAACCATTAATTGCTTCCCTCTTTCCTGGCGCCAATAAAATCAATAACTTAAAAACCATCTGCCCATAATTATTTGATGACAGACAGAACTGATAACAAAGATCAATCAAGCTAAGATAAATGGTCTGCCATACAGAACCATTGCTGAAACATTTGATGTTTCGCTTAACACAGTTCAAATTGTCATAAGTAAGGAGTTTTTTGTAACTTTTACTTGCAATTTTATGCATTAACGATGCAAAGTTTAGGATGGCAGATTTTAATAAAGTAGAGGAGAATGTTCGATGGATTTTAGCTTTTCACTTCCTGTTGGATTTGGTGATTTAGAAATACCCTTAAAACAGATGGTCACCTCTATTAAAGCATCGGCAAGTAATGGGAGTAACTTGTTTTCAAAGTATTTTAGCTCCAATTTTTTAAATCATGAGAAAAGTGACCTAGTTTCGGATTTGGCTGAAATGGATAGCAATGCGTTCATTAATTGGGATCCTCAATACTTGAGTAAGTTCTATCGTGGCGAAAAAGTTCGGGACCAATTAGGAGCACTTCCGTACTCCAAAGAGATTATATGGTCAGAAAAAGGGAACGTTCGACTAAGAGCTTTCGATGACAAATTTAAATTCAGATACTCAGACCGAGTATGGCGTGAAGTAGCTGAAAGAGGTTTTCATGCTATTTCAGCGGAACGAGACATATTTGATAATGGCCATGTAATACGATTATTTAATGTTGATCGAACAACGGGGGACGTCGATGTTCAGCGAGCACTCTATAGCCAACAAGCCCAATCCAACCTCATACCAGATTACGTTATCCCTTCAAAATTTGACGATAATGGTAGTTTAAGTTTGCGGAAACAGCTACAAAAGAAGTATGGTCCTATTCTTCCACCGTTAAATGAAGCAAGGTTAGCAAATACACTAGGCATATCAGTTATCGTTTTGTGCCATGATGACGAAGGACTGCTTCGACCATTGTTACAGCTCAGGACTGCCAAAAATGCAGCTAACAACAACTCTGGTGTGCACTGTACAGGTAGTCGCGCTGCGTTGTGGCCCAGAGATAATCAAACTAAAGAGGCGCAAAACTTTTTTGATGATGAAGCCTATGAGGCAGTCGCTAAAGACTTTGATCTTCGTCAAAGTGAGGGAGAAGTTTCCCTTTATCCTGCTGCATTGGTGCGAGAGCATGCTAGAATGGGTAAGCCACAATTATTTTACTATGGGTATACGCCAAAGTCGTTAGATGAAGTATTAAAATTCCGCCTTGAAGCGCAGAAGGAAAGGGAAATTAATGAGGCTCCAGACTTAGAAAAATATCGTTCCATGAATTTAGATCAATTTCGGAAGTTAATCCTTACCGATGTTTGGAAAGATCGTGATCAATACCCAATAACTCAGGAAGCTTACGCAATGCTGTGGTTGTTAATGGATAGTTTCGGAAAGCGTTATCTATGAAAATTGCCCCCTGGGTTTTAGCCTACCCTAACTTGACCGAAATTGAGAGCGGTCAATATCACTTGATGCTTAATGCATCGACTGTGAATAATATCCAAATTTCTTGCGACGATACACTTGTAGACACAAAATCTACGCCAGACAAATATTGTTTTATGTTGGATTTGGCAAATGTAGATACGTCCTCAATTCTTTATGATGACCACGATCAAATCTCGATCGACCAAATCACAAGCAATACCGCGCGTCTCAGACCATTAAGTTACAGACATCATGTTCGCTTTTACAAATCGTTGGATGTTCAAAATACTGTAAAAATGGGTATGTCTGCAGAAAACAATAATATCAGCGAGCGTAACCTTGATACTTTGCGTAATCAATTGAGTAAGGCCGGACTACCTCACGAACCTAATAGCGATATTGCGCCATGTAAGTTTGGGATAAGTTGTTTAATCCTCGAAAAAAATGAAGAAATGAACACCCGTGCATTAATCACCATACGCAGCAAAAAAATGACTTACTATCCAAATACTCGCCACTCATCATTTTCAGGTGGGGTTGAAATTCAGGACATCCAGAATAACGACTTATCGCTTTCAGGAGTTCTAAAAAATGCAGCTTCTAGAGAGTGCAAAGAAGAGTTGGGGTTGGATATAGATAACAATCAAATTAATATTCTTGGAATTTGGAGAGATCTGGAACGTTGCTCTGCTCAAGCATTCGCATATATCTTTGTGGAAGAATTGGATCAGCTAACAATACAAATTAATCGCGAAGTTGCTTCTTTCAGATACGAAAAAATACGAAAACATTTTTTTGAACGGTTATTTCAAAGACATGACAATACTCCAGAATTAAATTTTTTGCTATCAAAGCTTCCTATTACATTAGAAAAATAACCACATCTGGATGCGAGATGAGCTTTCGCAATCACGCTTCTGCAATTCGAGCGCTGATAGAACAAATATTGGGTGTTGCCGAGATTGCAAAAAAGCTTAAACCTGCCAGGGCTTCGGTTTATCGTATTCTCCCTGATTGAATTGCATCATAACTTATTAATAGATCAACCTAATTGTCAAAAGAGACAACATGACCGATGAGACTAACTTATTATATCACACATATATTCCTACAAGAAAATCTTTATATGTTCAGACCTATTTCAATGAACAGCCAATATCATCCGGAACTGCTTTTCTTATCGCCGATGACAGAACATCGCACTGCGCTTGGTAACAAATCGCCATGTCGTAACTGGTTGCCATCAAGACACCAGAAAGTGTCTTAGTCGCATGGCTGCAATACCAAACGCCATCGTAGTAAATTTTCACAAAGAGGATGGCGGGTGGACTAGTACTCGGCTACCATTGTTTCGTGAAGATGGATCTCCGTGGTGGATTGAACACCCGAAACTGGGCACCAAAGCGGATGTAGTTGCTCTGAACTTAACTTGGGGATCCGACGTTGTTAAATACCCATATTACTTAGAGACCGATTTAGATCATACCGACTTGGATATTGGGCCTGCTGAAACAGTAAGCGTAATTGGATTTCCATTCGGTATAACTTCCCGTCAAAAGTTCCCTGTATGGGCAACCGGTTTTCTTGCACAAGAGATGGATCTTATATCTGAAGAAGACCCAGTGTTTCTGATTGATTGCCGCACTAGGCCAGGCCAATCGGGTTCTCCTGTAATCGCCCATCGTGTAAGCACAATTCGTGTAAAAGGTGATGATGGTAGGGTACATTTACATACCAATCCAGGCCAAAAACGTTGGAAGTTTCTTGGCATTTATTCCGGACGTATCAATGAACAATCGGATCTAGGAAAAGTTTGGCATGCATCTATCCTCAAATCACTTTTGGCGGAAGCAGAGAGGATTGACTTGATGAGGAGACAAAAAAGGATGGAAGATGAACTTTAACTCACCCCTGAAGAACGACAGCAAGCGCCGCAAATTTGCGTTCGCAATTTCCTCTAACACACTTCGAGATAAGTTTACCGAATTGAAGAAATTCATAGGAGTGGCAATTGATTATTCACCGTCTAAGCCTAACCAGCACACCAATTCGCCTTTTCTTCAATGACACTGAACTTGCTGTTGGAACAGGCTTTTTCGTTAACAGGGGTGAAGAACAGTTTTTTGTGACCGCTTGGCACAACCTTACAGGTCGTCATAGGTGGACAGGTAAATGTCTTAGAAGTGATGCCAGTGTACCAAATCTAGCATTAATTGGTGTGCGATATTATTCGCGTATAAGTTATTCAACAGATCAAAAACTCGTCGATGAAAAGCTGTTATGGATTAGAGTACCTCTGTATGGAGAAAGCAATCTACCAATTTGGCTCGTACATTCAGACCCTACAATAAATGCTGATGTCGCAGTTATACCGTTTTCGATCACCGGAGAAACACCCGTTGATTGTGCACCAATCTTTGTTTCGCCTTCAAAAGATGAAATTGGAGATATGGCATATCGTGTTGGAAGTGATATCTTCATACTTGGCTACCCATTCGGTGTTGAACCTTGGCCAACATGGAAACGCGGAACTATAGCCAGCGAACCTTATTTAACAGAAAGCCAACAAGTTCCTTTTTTATCCATCGATACCGCAATAAGGCAAGGTTTGTCGGGTTCGCCGGTCTACATTTACTCAAGTGGTTCCTATGAAAACGAAGATGGGATTACACGTTTTCCCAAAGAAGCTTCAACTTGTCATCGCTTTCTTGGTATATACACAGGACGAAGGCCAACTAGTTCGAGCGATGACGCACAAATAGGCATTGTTTGGGGCAGAAAGATTATCGATATGATCATATCTGAAGGACAACCCGATTGTCGCTCCGAAGATATTCAGCCAAAAGCGTTCTCAGTACCTACCTATAACCTACCAAAACCATCTGACGCGGGTCCCTACCACCCTGTAACTAGAAAAACTACTAAGGTGGTACACAAGGATGAATGAGTTTTTAGATAAAATTGAATAAAAACAAATGCTAATAGAATTAGAAACGTTTCCTTCTTCTACTACTCTTTATGCAAAGAAAATTACAAGTCTGAATAAAGTAGCCAGTTCACTATTTACTAAACAATATTGAAAATTTGAACCTTGGAGCACCATTGGATTAAAATATCGGTGAGTACAGCCTTTAACTAAAGGTGGATACAGGGTGGTTTATATTAAGTGTTATATAGTCAAGCATATGTTTTTATTATGAAATATAAACAAAAATGGCGCACCCGGGAAGATTCGAACTCCCGACCCCTTGATTCGTAGTCAAGTACTCTATCCAGCTGAGCTACGGGTGCGTATTCGACGATAGTAAACGTCTAAGCGCTTCTCCTAATGCCTGATTATCTTATTTGCAAGCTTCAATTTGAAAAAGAATGATTGTTTTTGGAAAATTGTTCCAAATACCTTCGTTTGACTTATTTTTATGCCTGCATTGGGATCACGATTTCAAAGCGCGTTCCAGTGCTACTTTTATCTGTAAGTGTTATCGTGCCACCGTGAGCTTCTATGAGTTCTTTGGCAATCGCTAGGCCTAGACCTGTGCCGCCTGCGCGGGCTGAACCTCTGAATGGTTTGAAGAGATGTTCTTTGGCCTTTGCCGGCATGCCAGGTCCTGTATCATCAACAAAGATGCGTACAGCATGATCTTCTGAAACAGCACCAACACAAACCCGTTTCACGACCGCTGCTTCATCATCAGCCTTCAGGGCTTGTACGGCATTGCGTGATAGATTGTGGATCACACGAAAAATTTGTTCATGATCGGCTTCTATCTCAAGGTTTGCTGGAACTTCGTTCACATATTCAATATCATCGTCTTGTATATCGCCAGCAAGCGCATCGCCAAGTTCATCGGCAATGACATGTAGCTGCACCAGACGTCGCTTTGGTTTAGGCTCTTGTGCTTGACCATAGCTCATCACATGGCTGGAGTAGCTGACAGCGCGATCAATTGAGTTCAATAGTTTGGGTGCGAAGCGCTTGACCATCGGGTCATCAACAAGGGCTAAACGGTCAGAGATGAGCTGAGCAGACGTTAGAATGTTGCGCATATCATGATTGATCTTTGATACAGCCAAACCAAGATCTGCCAAGCGTCTTTGTTGCCGCAACGTGCTATGTAATTGCGTTTGCATTGCAGATAGGTGTTGTTCGGCAAGCCACAATTCATCATCTCCATTGTCGGGTTTAATAATACGAGTTGCATCTTCTGGCTGTTCAGAAAACTGCTGCATACTCTGCGTCAGGCGCCGAATAGGTTGGATCATCAATCTGTTAAGGCTGAAAAACAGCAAGCCAGCTGTTATTGCTGCAATGACCAGCGAGATAAACAGAACATTTCGACTATAAATTAACATGGAATTGCGAAGCTGGGTGTCATTTAATACCAACTCTATCTGCATATCACGATTATCAGCGACTTGGTCCGTCACGCGGATAACTCGGTCACCACCAAAGATAAGCGTATCAAAAGCATCAACGATTGCCTGAACAGGACCCGTTTCGCTTAAATTGTAATGGTTCGAAATTTCCGGTGGCATATCGACGGAAGCAACAATACGAGATGCTCCATCTTTGCGTAGAACAATACGCTTCGTGCCAGTGGCCATAAGAGCCTCGGTCTGAATTTTTTCCGGTAAAGGCATATATTCTTGGCCATCAACAACAACACTGGCCGCTGCGGCTGTATCCAATACACCATTGAGCCAGCGCAATCGGGTATTTGCTACGGATGGAACAAAAGCCAAAACTTCAGCAATCATCACAAAGATGATTGTCAGGATAATCAATTTAGTTTGGAGCCCACGAATAGGTTTCGTCATAAATTCGTTCGCAGGCTCAATTTTATTAAGTTCTAAATTTTCATGTGACATTTGAAATATCTACGCCAAAAGTTAGAGAATTACACCCATTATCAACCGAATTTCCGCAAAAATCCAATGAGCCATCTAACGAGAGGCTTACGGGTGATTGGTCCATAATGCGAAACAACAGCGCGTTTGCCAATTTCCGACATTGTTGGATATGGCGGGATATAGCCGCGTACGTGGCTAAGCTTCATCTTATTGGTAACAGCAAGCGCCCACATGTTGATCATCTCGCCTGCACCTGCACCAGCAATAGAGATACCAATAAGACGGCCTTTTTTATCAGCAATAATTTTAATCAGGCCCCCTGTTTTTCGTTCAGCACGTGCTCTATCATTCTCCGCATATTCCCAGCGAAGCACAGTAATGTTATTGCCATGTTTTTCACGAGCTTGTGCTTCGGTAAGGCCAACATTTGAAAGTTCCGGTTCCGTAAATGTTGCCCACGGAATGATGTCGCGATTTTCCTTTGCAGGAATGCGAAACAGAATTTCTTGAATAACAAGTCCAGCATGATAGCCAGCGACATGGGTAAACTGAAAGCCGCCTGCCACATCACCAATCGCATATACGCGTTTATTGGATGTACGCATGTTTTTTGCGACCTCAATTCCGCTGCGATCAAATTTAATACCGGCTTCGTCCAAACCAAGACCATGCACGTTCGCGGCGCGGCCGGTTGCTACGAGAAGGTGTGAACCTTTGATTTCACTCTCTCCATTGGTAGTTTCAACTTTTACCGAAATCCCAGACTTAATCTTCTTAAGACCAACAACTTTGGTTCCCTCAAAAATCTCGACACCTTCTTCACGAATACGTTTTAAAACAACCTCAGCCATTTCAGGGTCATCTTTACCAAGAGCTTTAAAACCTTCGATAACTGTGACTTTGGAACCCAAACGATGGTGTGCTTGCGCCATTTCCATGCCAATCGGGCCGCCGCCAATGACAATGAGATGCTCAGGACGAACTGTTTGTTCAAAAAGGCTCTCATTTGTCAGGTAATCTACATCTTGGATGCCAGGAATTGGTGGTACGAAAGCCGATGAGCCTGTTGAGATGACAAAACGCCGCGCTTTGATTTTAGTGTCACCCACTTGAACTGTATCGGCATCGATGAAGATACCTTCACCCTCGATTACATTCACGCCCAATGAGCGGAAGCGTTCAGGTGAATCGTGTGGTGCAATGCCAGCTATCACGTCTTTGATATGCGCATTCACTTTTTCAAAGTCGACTTTCGGATCGTCAGCAAAGACACCGAATTTCTTGCCATCTATAATGGATCGGGCATGTTTACCTGCTGCGATGATGGCTTTGGATGGAACGCACCCGTAGTTTAGGCAATCACCGCCCATTTTCCCTTTTTCAAGAAGGACGACATCGACACCAAAGGCTGCTGCGGTTGCTGCGACAGTGAGCCCGCCTGAACCTCCGCCTATGACGCAGATGTCCGGAGTAAGAATTTTAGACATGAATATTCCCCCTATTAGAATATTTAATTTTATCTTGGCACCAGTTTCGGCGTTAGATCTTATTTATTGCGAAATCTACGAATGACAGAAGGTATAGTGGCGACGATGGCAAGCGCTGCAAAAGCTATGGTAATTTCCGGTGTTACCAGATCGGAAACTGAGGCTTCTCTGCCTGATTGGGAAGCTGATAGAAGCACACTATCAACACCTTGACCAAGATATGTATATGCAAATGTTCCAGGCAAAATACCCAATATCGTCGCCGCGACATATGTTTTGGTTGGAATTTTGAACAACGCCGGAACAATATTCATTACAAAGAATGGGAACACAGGAGCGAGGCGCAGGATCAGTAAGTAGCTGAAAGCATCCTTTTGAAAGCCTTCTGAAAGCTTAGCAGCAAATGGGCCAGCACGATCACGCAAGAAATCGCCAAAAGCGGTCTGTGACGCCTTAAATAAGATTGTTGCTCCTATTGTTGCCGCAACAGCTGTTAATATGCCGCCAAGGAACCACCCGAATAGAAAGCCGCCGAATATAGTCAGGATTGAAGCCGCAGGAAATGAAAATGCCACAGCTGCTATATATAAAAGGAAGTAGATTGCTGATGCTAGAATGAGATTTTCATTTACAAAACCGATCAATGTTTCTCGTTGCTCTGCAAGCGCAGCTAAGGTGAGATATTCGTGTAACCCAGCAGCATAACCAGCACCAAGACCAGCAATTATAACCAAAAGCGGTAGAAAGCGTTTAAGTGTTGAGGTGTTTTTCTTTTCAGAATTTTCACTCTTTATATGCTGATCTGCATTTTCCATTACTGAATTGATTTCCATTTCATATCTCCGTGCCATTTCTATGCTCGAGGCATAATCCCGAGTAGTTGATCAAGGAGATACATGTTGCCGCGTTCACTTACCAATGACGTTTAATCGCGTTTGACAAACTATATGTGAGCAATATTGACGATCAACTCACGCTTTGGTGAGGTGTATTAATATAGGTAAAACAGACAATTTAATATTTTATCAAATCCACGGTAGAACATGGGTAAATTTAGCCTATAAGATTGATTAGCATCTAATCGAGCTTTAAAGCGGCACTTTTGTTGACATTATAGGGATTTGATGGCTATAAGCCGCACGTCGAGGTTTAGGCGATAAAAATCGTCAGGTCTTAGACATTCACAACGCTCCTGTATAAAATTACAGAACTTAAGAAGGGCCGCACACCGCGGTAATTAAATAAATGACTAAGCGTACTTACCAACCATCTAAGCTTGTCCGCAAGCGTCGTCACGGGTTTCGTTCCCGTTTAGCAACAAAAGGCGGACGTAAAGTCCTAGCAGCTCGCCGTTCGCACGGTCGTAAGCGTTTATCAGCTTAAGATTTGATATCCTGCTATTAAGGCCTCTTTAATAGGGCTAGACATGGATCAAGAATTTCTCGCAAAAGATATTGGTCGACTAAAAAAACGGGTTGAGTTCCTTGCTGTGCGCAATGGAGTAAAACGACGTGGCAAATATTTTCTATTAGAAGTTTTAAAAAAAGATAACAACGCGGACACCCCCCGCGTTGGATTTACCGTTACAAAACGTCAGGGAAATGCTGTAAAACGCAACAGAATTCGCAGACGTTTGAAAGAAGCAGTTCGGCTTTGCGCATACAAATATATGCAGGCTGGGCACGATTATGTGCTTGTGGGGCATAAAGACCTATTGGATGCACCCTTCAATGACATTATCTATGCTCTAGAACAGCGCTTCAATAATAAGTCGACCTCTGGTCAACGCCGAAAACACGGCAAAGCAAACTAAAGTGCACAGATTGCGAGTTAGGGATTTATAATGGAAAACAATCGAAATTATTTTATCGCCATTGGCCTTTCGATTTTAATCCTAATTGGATGGCAGGTTATTTATGTCAATCCGAAGCTTGAAGAGGAGCGGCAAATAGCACTTGCTCAACAAGAGCAAGAAGCTGCGACGGCGGAGCTAAATGGCACAGCAACTGCCACCGATCCAAGTTTGCCACAAGCAACCACGGGTGCTGCCACTGAGTTGCCGGGTGACCAATCCGTTCCGGCATCCGAAAAAATATCCCGCCAGGATGCGCTTTCAACAAATAAACGCATTATTATTGAGACACCGTCACTTTCCGGCTCGCTTAATCTCAAGGGTGCCCGTTTTGATGATTTGATATTGAAAGATTATAGAGAAGAGCTTGATAAGAACAGCCCGAACGTCGTTCTATTTTCGCCGGCGGAGTCCCAAAACGGATATTTTAGTGAAGTCGGATATATTGCGCCAAAGAATTCAGGTGTTGTGCCAAACTCAGAAACTGAGTGGACGGTTAAGTCTGGCAAAGATCTAACGCCTACTACACCGATCGTATTGACTTATGATAATGGCGCAGGCCTTATTTTTGATCGCACGATCAGCGTCGATGATAAGTATCTTTTCACAGTTGAAGACACGATTACAAATGCTTCTGGCACTCAAGTCTCCATTTCTCCCTATGGCCGTGTGAAGCGTCTTTATAAACCGCAAACCACTGGTATCTATATTTTGCACGAAGGTTTGCTTGGTTTCCTAGGTGAAGAAGGCCTGCAAGAAATTGATTATGGTGATGTTGAAGATGACGGCATTATCAGCCCTGCCAAGACGGCAACAGGTTGGCTTGGTATAACCGATAAATATTGGGCTGCTGCGCTTGTTCCAGAACAAGGTCGCGCGTTCCAGCCACGTTTTGGTTATTTTGCCAACGGCACGCCAAGCTATCAGACGGATTATCTTTCTGATGCAATTGTGATTACGTCTGATAATTCAGCAAGTGTTAAAACACATATCTTTGCTGGTGCCAAAACAGTTCCAGAAATCAATAAGTATCAGGACGAGCAAAACATTGACCAATTTGATCTAATGATCGATTGGGGTTGGTTCTATTTTATTACAAAACCAATGTTCCATGCATTGCACTTCTTCTTCGAACTATTTGGCAATTTTGGTATTTCGATTTTGGTAACAACTGTCGTGGTGAAAGCGATCTTCTTCCCATTGGCTAACAAGTCTTACAAATCTATGGCGAATATGAAGAAAGTTCAGCCACAGATGGAAGAGTTGAAGAAGAAGCATGGCGACGATCGTCAAGCACTTCAGCAAGCAATGATGCAGCTTTATAAGACCGAGAAAGTTAATCCCGTTGCAGGCTGTTGGCCTGTTCTACTGCAAATTCCTGTGTTCTTTGCGCTCTATAAAGTTCTTTATGTTTCCATTGAAATGCGTCATGCGCCATTCTTTGGTTGGATTCAGGATTTGTCAGCCCCAGATCCAACAACAGTTTTCAATCTATTTGGTCTGCTGCCATTTGATCCAACAGCTATTCCGGTTATAGGCTTTATTCTCGCGATCGGTGTGTGGCCACTTATCATGGGTATCACAATGTTCTTGCAAATGCGTATGAACCCAACACCGCCGGATCCTACGCAAGCGATGATTTTCACATGGATGCCGATTGTCTTTACATTCATGCTGGCAACATTTCCTGCAGGTCTTGTGATTTACTGGGCATGGAACAACTCTCTCTCGATTATCCAACAAGGCGTTATCATGAAACGTCAAGGTGTTAAGATCGAGCTTTGGGATAATCTAAAAAGCTTATTCAGCCGCAAAAAGGATCCAGCTGCCTAAGTAGGCAGTTGGGGCAAGTAGTGATTTAATATGGCAAAACTATTTCCATTTGATCGGGTTTGGGAGTTTGTACTCTCAGTTCCATCTATGAAGTTTTTGCCAGCAGCAGGTCCGGCAGAAATTGCATTTGCCGGTCGTTCAAATGTCGGCAAATCATCGCTGATAAATGCGCTTGTAAACGTTAAAGGCTTGGCACGTACATCTAATACGCCGGGCCGTACCCAAGAACTCAACTATTTTGTGCCTTCAGGTTATGAAGGTACACAAGAAGACCTTCCACCATTAGCGTTGGTAGATATGCCCGGTTATGGGTATGCAAAAGCGCCTAAGTCAGTTGTCGATCGCTGGACGGCACTTGTTTTTGACTATCTTCGTGGGCGTTCAACATTAAAGCGCGTTTATGTGCTTATTGATTCACGACATGGTATTAAGAAAAATGATGAGGAAGTGCTGCAGCTTCTTGATAAGGCCGCTGTCTCGTATCAGCTTGTTTTAACAAAAGGTGATAAAATCAAAGTTACTCAGCTAGAAAAGCTTAAGATTGAAACGCTGGCGCAAATTGCCAAGCATCCCGCGGCCTATCCTGAAATTATCGCGACATCATCTGAAAAAGGTGAAGGCCTTGATGAGCTGCGTCGTGCAATTATCAAAGCAACGTCTGAGTAATCTTACGCCTTGTGTAAAATAATTGAACAATCCGATATTTCCATATATTGATGCGTGAATATCCCGGTGTTAGCTTTGCTTTACGTATTTTAATTAATAGGAACCCACGTCGATGACAGACACAAGCATCAGTGAAAATAAGGCCCGCTTTTTATCTGAAGCTCTGCCTTATATGCAGCGTTATGAAGGCAAGTCTGTTGTTGTGAAATATGGTGGGAATGCTATGGGTGACAATTCCTTAGCACAGGCTTTTGCCCGCGATATTGCACTTCTCAAACAGTCCGGTGTTAATCCTGTGGTCATTCACGGGGGCGGTCCACAAATAGGCGCCATGCTTAAGAAGTTAGGCATAGAATCGCGTTTTGAGGGTGGTTTAAGGGTTACAGACCAAGCGACCGTCGAAATCGTTGAGATGGTTCTTGCTGGTTCTATTAATAAGCAGATCGTTGCAATGATTAATGCTGAAGGCGAACGTGCTATTGGTCTTTGTGGTAAGGATGCAAATCTTGTTTATGCCCGCAAAGCTGAAAAACGAATAATTGATCCAGATTCAAACATTGAGAAAATTCTTGATCTTGGATTTGTCGGCGAGATTGATGAAGTTGATCGGACCATGATCGATATTTTGGCGACATCAGCAACTATTCCTGTTATCGCGCCTGTTGCGCCTGATCGTAAGGGGCAGACTTACAATATCAATGCCGATACATTCGCTGGCGGTATTGCTGGAGCACTGGGAGCAAAACGTCTGTTATTTTTAACGGATGTTGAAGGCGTAATGGATAAAGATGGCAAAGTCATCAAAGAATTATCCGTTAATCAAGCACGCTCAATGATTGCTGACGGTACGATTTCTGGTGGCATGATCCCCAAAGTAGAAACCTGCATTCATGCGATTGAAGAAGGCGTTGAAGGTGTCGTGATTGTCAATGGTAAGGTGCCTCACGCCGTATTGTTAGAGATTTTTACCGAACATGGCGCTGGTACACTTATCGTTAAATAGGCAGTCGTTTAGCTTCCAAAAATCAAAGCAAGGATGCCGCATACAATGAGTGCGCATCCTGCAATTTCATACCGATTTATTTTTTCTTTAAAAATGAAAGCTGATGAGATGAATGCGAAAATCATTTCGATTTGAGCAAGTGCTTTCACTACTGCCGCCTGTTGTAGTGTCATCGCCATGAACCATCCAAATGATGCACTAGCGCCAACAAAACCAACAATAAGAGAGATCTTCCATGCGGCTCTTATTTTGGGCAATTGCTCGCGATCTTTGAAGTAGATCCACGTAATCATGATGACTGATTGCAAAATAATTGCCACCGACAAAGTGACGGCAGCTTGGATAATGAAATTCGGTTCATCCAATGATGGAGCTAACGATAGAGAAGCAGCCCTATAGGCAACAGCTGCAACACCGAATATCGTGCCGGATGAAAGGCCAATAAGTGATGTTTTTGAAAAGATGGATATCACCAAAGATCGTGGGGTGATTTCAGTTCTTGCTACAGAAATGAGCATCACCCCAAACACACTAATTGCAATGGCGCCAAGTACGGCAAAAGACACTTTCTCAGAGAGAAATATTAAACCAAATAGAGCTGCTTGCATGGGTTCTGTGCGAGAATAAGCGCTCCCGACCGCGAAATTTCGAAACGAAAACATGTGCACCAACAGTGCTTGAGCTATGATCTGCGCAATGGCTGCGATCACAACCCAAAACGCAAATTCAGCATTCAGTGATGGCAGCTGATAGCTGCCAAAATAAGTAAACAGAGCTAAAAATGCGAGGGCGAACGGTATGCCAAAACCAAATCGAACAAATGTCGCACCACTCGTACCGAGCTTGTCTTTCAGGTGTTTTTGCAGTGTAGAACGGATATTCTGTAAGAATGCCGCTGATATTGTGATGAGGACCCAAGTTTCCATAGTGGATGCGTTAGCATGGATGAAATTCTAAGTCACTTGATGAAGGCAAGTTCTGGCCAAAATTTGATGTTTCAAACTCAGGCAATTGCGCTATAAAGCAAATATGACCCAATCAGACCTATCCCATATTCGCACTTGGATTTTTGATCTCGATAATACGCTTTACCCACGACGTTGTGATCTTTTTGCTCAAATAGATGTTAAGATGACGTCTTATGTATCGGAGCTTCTGGATCTCCCACGCGATGAGGCGCGCAAGATACAAAAGCAATATTATTATGACCATGGAACAACCCTCCAGGGTTTGATTATCAATCACGAGATAGACCCGCATCATTTTTTAGATGATGTGCATGATATTGATTATTCACCAGTTTCGAAAGATGAGGGCCTTCGGACGGCGATAGAAGCCTTGCCTGGTCGAAAGCTTATCTTCACCAATGGAGATGTGCCTCATGCAGAACGAACGACAAAAGCTCTAGGCATTGATGGTTGCTTTGAGGGGATCTTTGATATTGTGGCGGCAGATTTCCTACCAAAGCCAGCTCAAAAACCCTACGAACAGTTCGTGTCGAAGTTTGATATCGATCCTAAAGAAGCTGTGATGTTTGAAGATATGCCACGAAATCTTTTTGTTCCAAAGCAAATGGGCATGGACACTGTTTTGATTATCGATGAACAGTACAACTCGACCACCAAGGAGCCTTGGGAGGTTTATAATCGAGACGAAGAATATATCGATCATGTCGTGGGTGACTTGGGTACATTTTTAAACAGTCATTTGTAAGCGAGCTTTGCTTCATTAAAGCGTTTAGAAAACATTAACCAGAACCATACTTTGATTGGTGTTGGGTGCAAACCTTTACAGGATTTTAGAACGAATTTGCGATGATTGCCTTATCAATATCTGATGAGGTCGAAATGCCGGTTAAAATCCTTCCATTTGTAATACTGGCTCTCGCTTTAGCCTTCTTGCCACAATATCTGGAAAAAAGCGATCTACTAAGTGTTCAACCCGGCGATGTGAGCAATCACACCGACGACCGAAATTCGCAATCTGTGGTAGCGCCTGTATCGAAACAATCACATTATACATCTGGCAAGCGCGAAGTGAGGATAAAGGCAGATCGTTCTGGTCACTATATTTCATCATTTAAGGCAAATGGGCGAACTGTCGTCGGTTTAATTGATACTGGTGCAACCTATGTTGCGATCAATGAATCGACGGCGCGTTCGTTTGGTCTCCATCTTTCATCAGCTGATTTTCGTCATAAGGCGAACACAGCAAATGGCGTGACCCCTGCCGCTTTTGCAAGGCTGGATGCAATGGAAATTGGCCCAATACGGGTAAGAAATGTTGATGTATTTATCCTAAAAGATCACTCACTGTCAGATACGCTTATCGGCATGAGCTTCATCTCAAAGCTGTCATCTTTTCGGGTTGAGAATTCGCAACTTATTCTGACGCAGTAATTTCACTGAGAATTGGGTTTTTGGGATCTACCTCTTGGTCACCAATTCTGATCGCAGTATATATTTCTTTTTCGAATTGTAATGCCTTCCCATCGTCGTCGTTGATATGTGCCAATGCAATCTGATCACCTTTCGAAACTTTTTGGCCAATTGCTAGAAGGTCTGAAAGACCAACAGAGTAGTCAAGCTCATCTTGAGGGTTGGAACGTCCGCCACCGATGCGCACGACAGCCATACCCAACTCTCTGGTTTGATAGTAGCTAATCCAGCCATCTTGTTTAGCAACGATGGGTATAATGGTATTCGCTTTTGGCAAGATTGAATTTGTCTTCTCCATAATATCGGAGGGGCCGCCAAGAGCGTGAACCATCCTACCGAAAATATCAGCAGCACTGCCGTCATCTAACTTTTTAGTCGTTATGATCCGCGCTTCGTCGTTATTAGATGCCAAACCGCCTGCCACAAGCATTGAAGATGTGATTTCCAAAACCACTTTGCGAAGGCGTACATCTTGTTTTGACCCTTTCAGGAATTCAATCGCGTTATTGATCTCTATTGCATTGCCAATTGCGCTCGCAAGAGGTTGGTTCATATCTGTGATGACAGCTTTAGTAGAAAGTCCTGCCCCATTTGCGACATCAACCAACTCTTGCGCAAGAAGCTTCGCCTCATCGACATCTGAGGTTGTTGAACCGTTTCCGCACTTAACATCAAGTATTAACGCATCAAGCCCGCTGGCAAGCTTCTTTGATAAGATTGAGGCGACAATAAGAGGAACAGATTCCACCGTCGCCGAAACATCTCTGATTGCGTATATTTTCTTATCAGCGGGCGTCAGGTTTTTACTCGCCGAAATGATGGCACACCCAACCTCTTTGACGACTTTATTAAACAACTCAGGAGAGGGCGACACATTATATCCGGGTATAGCTTCTAGTTTATCAAGCGTGCCGCCTGTGTGGCCCAAACCCCGCCCGGATATCATGGGCACATAAAGACCACATGCAGCCGCAAGAGGCGCAAGCATGAGTGATACGTTATCTCCAACGCCACCCGTTGAATGTTTGTCCACGACAGGGCCATCTAAATGTGCCCAGTTCAAGACATCGCCGGATTTACACATGGCCGAGGTCAATGCCACTGTTTCATCACGATCCATTCCATTTAAAAAGATCGCCATCGTCATGGCCGCAACCTGACTATCAGAAAAATTGCCGTTGGTTACATCCTGAACAAATTGTGAAATTTCATTACGGTCGAGCACAAGCCCATCACGCTTTTTTCTGATAAGTTCTTGCGGAAGAAGTCCCATATCAATGCTCTATCTTGCTAGACGTTCATTCTGCGAGCATCGCGTGCAGAATTTTCACAAGTTTTGCACCGCCAACAGGGGCCATATCTTTGGTTTCCTGATGACTAAGTTCATCATCTGTCATGCCAGCCGCATAATTGGTAATAATAGATGCAGCGGTTGCACGCATGCCATAAAACCGTGCCAAAATAACTTCCGGCACCGTGGACATACCCACAGCATCAGCGCCAATGATCTTAGCCATTTTAATTTCAGCAGGTGTCTCGAAGCTTGGCCCCGAGAACCACATATAGACACCTTGATGAATGTCTATATCGGCCTTTTTTGCAGCTGACCGGAACTGTGCGGCGAGCTCTTCATCATAGGCGTTGCTAAGGCCCACAAACCGTTTGTCGCTAGGTTCGCCAAATAGTGGATTACTTCCAGAAAAATTAATGTGATCACTAATCTGCATGATCGATCCCGGTGGCATATCCTGCTTTACGGACCCAGCTGCATTGGTGAGTAGAAGCTTTTCTATACCCAGTTCATGAAAGGCCTCTATAACAGGCCGCATGGCACCTGCATCACCATGTTCATAATAGTGAACGCGACCAGAGAGCATAAGTACGTGCGTTTGCCCCAAGCGACCCACCACAATCTCGCCCTTGTGGCCGGAAACAGCACTTTGCGGAAAGCCATCGATTTCTGAAAAGGGAATTGAAATTGCACCTTCAATAGAATCCGTTAGTGCGCCCAGCCCTGATCCCAAAATAACGGCATATTCAGGTTTTAAATCACCAAGTTTCGATTGTATGTAAGCAGCAGCAGATTTCATCTAACTTTCCAACACAAATCCAAGTGGTAACAAATCACCAAGAAGAACAGTTTTAGTTACGCCGGTTTGATCGCAAAGGTGAACTTTCGTGTCTGCAGAACCAAACTCAGCCAACCGTTGTCGGCATCCCCCGCACGGCGTACATTCATCCATGTTCTTAGCCGTGACAGCAACCTCGATAATTTTACTCTGTCCATCCATGACCATATGGCCGATTGCGGTGGTTTCAGCGCACCAACCCTCCGGATATGATGCAACTTCGATATTTGCACCCGAGTAGGTTTTTCCATTTTCAGCAAGAATTGCCGCACCAACAGGAAATTTTGAATAGGGAGCATGGCACTTGTCGCTGGCAGCTTTTGCTTCCAAAAAAAGCTGATGTGTTTGATCAGCGTTCTTTGACATATGGAACGCCCCCAGCTTTCGGTGGAATAGCTTTGCCAATAAAGCCAGCAAGCAGGATCACTGTCAGAATATAAGGCAGCGCCTGCATAAATTGGATAGGTATTTCACCGATGAATGGCAGTTCTTTTCCTTGCAAGCGGATTTCCATCGCATTTAAGAAACCGAACAGAAGGCAGGCAAGCATCACATTGACAGGTTTCCATTTAGCAAAAATCAATGCCGCAAGTGCGATGAATCCGGCCCCTGCTGTCATGTTTTTGCCAAACCCTGCTGAGATCGCCATGGATAGATAGGCACCAGCAAATCCGCATAGCGCACCACAACAAAGAACAGCTCGGTACCGGAGCCAGATAACGGAGATACCTGCAGTATCAACTGCTGCTGGGTTTTCACCAACGGCGCGCAGGCGAAGGCCAAATCGTGTTCTGAAAAGGA
Source organism: Lentilitoribacter sp. EG35 (assembly GCF_040784015.1). NCBI lineage: Bacteria > Pseudomonadati > Pseudomonadota > Alphaproteobacteria > Hyphomicrobiales > Rhizobiaceae > Lentilitoribacter > Lentilitoribacter sp. EG35. The sequence goes on along the minus strand of NZ_JBFNGQ010000002.1, from coordinate 469,433 downwards.
CCCACCAGGTAAATGGAACAAGGGCAAATGCAAGGTAGGTTAATCCAAAATGTCCGGATAAAAGTTCTGAGTAAATAGGCCCTAAGATCGGCACATCTGCGACTTGAGCGGCAAATGGCAACTCTAAAGCTTGGAATTTACCTTCAGCGCTTAATGGTGGCGTACGTCCACCTTGACGGAACCACGCCTGACCTAAGATTACGGTGGCACCAGCGGCTACAAAATTGATTGCAACGCCAGAGATAATTTGATTGCCCCGTTGTGTAATTGAAGCATATGCATGCACTAATGCGAATGCCATAGCCACGAGTACAGCGCCAATAAGTCCTAAAATTGCTGAATCAAACACGCTTGCAACCGCCGCACCTGCAAAAGCACCTGCGAGCATTTTACCCTCAAGGCCGATATCAAAAACACCAGAGCGCTCTGAATAAAGCCCAGCCAGAGCCGCAAAAATTAGTGGTACAGACAAGCGAATAGTCGATTGGAGAACGAGTATTATTGTGTCAAAGAATTCCATATTACTGACCAGCCTCCATCGCTTTTTTGGGTTTAGAACTTTGTATTCTCGCAAATATTGTACTCAAGAAAGGCCTAAATATATTTTCAAGTGCACCTGCAAACAGAATCACCAAACCTTGAATAATGACAATCATATCTCGCGATATATTTGGCATTTCAAAAGAAATCTCTGCTCCACCTTGATACAAAACACCAAATAGGATTGCGGCGGGGATAATGCCTGCGGGATGATTGCGCCCCATAAGAGCAACCGCAATGCCAACAAAGCCAGCGCCGGCAACAAAATCGAGCTGCATCTGATGTTGATCACCCATAATCGGATTAAGGGCCATCATGCCAGCAAGGCCACCGGAAATCATCATAGTTGTGATGATAACTTTGGCTTCGTTAATACCGGCATATTTCGCAGCAGATGGGCTAAAGCCCATTGTTCTGATCTCATACCCTAGCCGTGTACGCCAAACGATGACCCAAACAATGAATGCTGCCACTAGTGCGAGTAAAAATGAAACATTAAGGGGTGCAGCACCTGTTTTAACGCCAAATAGGTCAAACAGCCAGTCAAGGCGCGGTAGTTGCCCACCCTCTTCAAATCCCCGTGTTTGTGGCGCCATTGAGCCTGCGGGTTTGAGAACGTCAACAAGTAAATAGATCATCAAACTCGCAGCAATAAAATTGAACATGATCGTTGTGATCACAATATGGCTGCCACGTTTTGCCTGAAGATAGGCGGGAATGAAGGCCCACAGCGCACCAAAGATCGCCGACCCAATGATGGCAAGTGGGAAGACGAGATACCAAGGTAGAATTGAGTCAAATGCCAAACATGCAAGTGCGACACCTATACCGCCCACATAGGCCTGGCCTTCACTACCGATATTGAACAAACCGCAGTGAATTGCAATTGCGACCGAAAGGCCTGTAAAAACAAAACTTGTTGCGTAAAATAGTGTATAACCAATACCCTCGCCGTAGCCAAATGCGCCCTGCAGCAACAGGCCCGCCGCTTTTACTGGGCTTTCGCCAGCAAGCAGAACAACAAGGCCAGATAGCATGAAGGCGACCATAATATTGATTAGCGGGATCAGGCCAAAATCCACCCATTTTGGCAATTTCGCATATGGTGCGCTCATTGTGCAGCCCCCCCTGAAACATTTGATGTTTCTTCTGTCACACCTGCCATAAGAAGCCCAAAAGCACCTTCTTCGGTTTCTGGCGGTCGTTCACCGACAATTTTTCCGTCAAACATAACTAAAACCCTATCGGCCAGAGATCTGATCTCATCAAGCTCAACAGAGATAAGCAAAATTGCTTTCCCTGCATCACGCATTTCAATGATCCGCTTATGAATAAACTCGATAGCACCCACATCAACACCGCGGGTTGGTTGTCCAACTATGAGCACGTCAGGATTGGTTTCCATCTCGCGGGACAGGACGATTTTTTGCTGGTTACCACCTGAAAAATTAGACGTTTTAAGACGATTATTTGGCGGTCTGATATCGTATTTTTCAATTTTCTCATCCGCATTTTTGCGAATGCCATCAGTATCCAGAAACAAGCCTTTATTAAATTCAGGTTTTTCATGAATACCAAGGATGGAGTTTTCCGCTTCTTCAAATGGAAGAACCAATCCCATATGGTGTCGATCTTCTGGTACGTGCGCCATTCCGCGATCACGCAGCATAGATGGGGTGCTTTCACCCGTCACACCAATTGGTGATCCATTTAGTATCACACCGCCCGATTCTGCATGTTCGATACCTGTAAGACACTCCACAAGTTCGGATTGACCGTTGCCGGCAACACCCGCAATACCAACAATTTCTCCTGCGCGAACCTCAAAGGAAACATCTTTAACCATCGGCACGCCGCGATCATCCCGCACATAGAGGTTTTCAACTTTCAGAATAACATCTTTGGGATTAGCCGGGCTTTTTTCGACTTGAAGAAGGACGCGTCTGCCGACCATAAGTTCAGCAAGTTCTTCAACACTTGTATCTTTGGTTGAGCGTGTTGCTACCATCTCACCTTGCCGCATTACCGACACATCGTCTGTTACAGCCATGATCTCGCGCAGCTTATGCGTGATGAGGACGATGGTTTTTCCTTGTTGCTTCAAAAGTTCCAAAATTTCAAATAATTGATCAGCTTCGGCAGGCGTTAAAACGCCTGTTGGCTCATCTAGAATGAGGATTTCTGCACCACGATAAAGGGTTTTTAAAATCTCAACACGTTGTTGTACGCCAATTGACACATCTTCAATTATAGCATCAGGATCAACGTCCAAACCATATTCATCACTTAAGCGCTTGAGTTCCTTGCGAGCATTTGCAATGCCGGAATTGAGCAATTGACCACCTTCGGCGCCCAGGATGATATTTTCAAGAATTGTGAAATTTTCGACCAGCATGAAATGTTGGTGAACCATGCCAATGCCTGCGGCTATAGCGGCATTTGAATCGCGAATAGATATCTTCTGCCCATCTATAAGAATATTGCCACTGTCTGCGTGATAGAAACCGTAGAGAATTGACATAAGGGTTGATTTCCCAGCCCCATTTTCTCCAATAATTCCGTGGATTGTTCCCTTTGAAACTTTTAAATCGATATCTTTGTTGGCACGAACCGGCCCAAAGCTCTTATTAATTTTTTGAAGTTCAATTGCAAAGTTATTCATGTAGCGCCCATTTTTTTCTTTACTCTCGACAGTTTAGGGGCTTTTGTCCAGATGGAAAAATAAAGAGATACAAAATACACTTTAAAAGGCCCGTTAAACTATGGATGAAAATCGAGTAGTAACATTAGAAGAGTTGGTAGCCCACCAATCGCAGCAGCTTGAAGAACTTTCTGATCAGCTAGCCAAACAATGGAAGATAATTGATAAACTAACCAATAAATTAGCTGACTTATCAGAGCATTACTCGGATCTTGAAGACCAAATTTCAGGCCCTGCAGTCACAAAACCACCTCATTACTAATAGGGCTATTCGCCAAACTGTGCGTTCTGATATAGAAAGGCCACTATCGAATATGTTCGACAGTGGCCTATTTTACCAGATTAAATCTTAGTATGGGCAGTTATTGTCTGACATATAGTCGTGGACAGTTATTTTGCCGGAAATAATATCAGCTTTAGCAGCTTCAATTGTTGCCTTCATTCCGTCAGAAACAAGAGATGCATTGTTCTCGTCCATTGCATATCCAACGCCGTCATTTTCCAGTCCAAGGACGTTGAAGCCATATGAAAATGAGTCATTTTTTGCGTCCATAAACGCATTGTAAACTGCAACGTCTACGCGTTTTAGCATAGATGTTAGAACGCTACCGGGATGCATCCCATTTTGGTTTGAATCCACGCCAATACCTAGTTTGCCTGCGTCAGCTGCCGTTTGAAGAACCGCAATACCTGTTCCGCCAGCAGCTTGGAATATCACGTCTGAACCTTGGTCAATTTGAGATTTGGTGATTTCAGCACCTTTTGTTTGGTTGTTCCAGGCTTCAGGTGTTGTACCGGTCATTGTTTCAATAACGTTGATATCTGCATTTGCAGCCTTTGCACCGCCGACATATCCGCAAGCAAAGCTACGGATGAGTGGGACATCCATGCCACCAACGAAGCTAACTGTGCCAGTCTTCGATGCGAGAGCTGCCATCATACCGACAAGGTAAGAACCTTCATGCTGTTTGAAAACAGTTGAGCGAATATTAGGCTGATCGACTACCATATCGATAATTGCAAAATCGACATCAGGGTAATCTTTTGAAACTTTATCAAGGGAGCTAGCCCAGTTGAAGCCAGCCATAACAATTGGATTGTTGCCATCACGCGCAAAGCGGCGAATTGCCTGCTCGCGTTGAGCGTCATTGGTGATTTCGAATTCTCTGAAATCAATGCCTGTTTCTTCTTTGAATTTGGTTGCACCGTTAAATGCAGCTTCATTAAAAGATTTGTCGAATTTACCACCCAAATCAAACAAAATTGCTGGTTTAATATCCGCGGCAAGTGCCGTTGCAGACATCATCGCTGTTGCCAAAAGGCTAAGAAGCGTACGTTTCATGTTTTGTACCCTGTTGTTGTTTATTTCGTTCATTGCAAATATTGCAACTAAAATTGCACAGTTTGCAAGCTCTCCCCGACGTTTAAACGTTCGGCTAGAGAGATACTTGCATGACTTTTGAGAAATTTCACGTGAATTTTTTAAAAAATTTTCAAATTTAGCTATAAGGTGCTTTTTACTTAAGCATTGAATCGTTCAGCATCTGCACCATAATGATTGATATATCGCGAACTTATCTTAGAAAGCGGCATAATAATCAGTACATCCGTCGTATTGAAAGAAGTATCGACAAATGCATGTGGAGAAAAAAGGGCACCGACACGTAAGTAGCCCTTAATTAATGGAGGCATATCTGAAAGCGCCTCTTTTGTTTTAAGCGCTTCAGCAGGCATTAGATCTATTAAGTCTTGTTTGTCTGTTTGTGGCACGATGTGCCATTCATCAGTAGCGCGCGCAAAATGATATAGAAATGATAAGCTCTGAGCATGGGCGGCAGGTACGGTGCCACGGAACGATGCACATCCAAACATCACATCAATGTTGTTCTGTAGACAATAAGCCCAAATACCCTGCCATAATAACTCGATTGAACGACGCGAACGATATTTCGGTAGAACGCAAGAGCGACCGAGTTCTAGAAAACGTTTATCTGGGTGACGACTAACGAGACCATGAACATCATATTCATTTTGGGAGTAGAAACCGTTGTTCTCTTCGGCTGTATTTTGTTGCATAAGACGATAGGTGCCTACAATTTGATCAACCGTAGACCCAGTTATTGCACGATCAATAACGAGGAGATGGTCACACTGGTGGTCATATTGATCGAAATCGCGCTTGGAAAGCATAGCATCAAATGGAAGTTTTGCTCCCATTTCTTCAACAAAAACCCGGTAACGGATTTCTTGAGCGGCACCAATTTCTTCTTTTGTGGTCGCTATCCGCGTTTCAAGGGTACCTATTCGGCCAAGTATCACATTATTTTCGCGATAATTTGCGGATGCAAATCGTTGAGATGCCGGTCTTTGGATTTGGTCAGGTGTTGGCGCTGATATGTTCATTTTGAATCACTCCATTCCATTGCCTATGCTATAAACAGAACAGCAAGACAAGATTATGACATGAGTGGAATAAATTGAAATTGGTGAACCGCTACAAAATAGTCTCGCCAGCAATAATTACGGCAGCAAAAACAAACATAACAAGGGCAATACCAATTGGTTGATATCCCTTTTTCTCCGAAGTTTTGACTTTTTCTTTGGCGTCTTCTTTTTCTTGTGCTCGTTCAGCCAAACCAACGATATTCTGATCATCAAAAGCTTTGCCAGGTTCAGAATTTGCATCCTCAAATTCTGCATTGAGCTGTTTAGCCAATGATTTCTGTATATTGTGTAAATCGCTCATGACAGTGATTATGAAATAAAATCGTTTCGGAAGCTTTCAAGATTTCTTTCAACTTTTAATCAGTGCTCTTTAATGCATGTCTTATTTCGTCTAAAATAATGACGCCTACACCAATTGATATAAAGGCATCGGCGATATTAAATACCGCAAACGACCATTGACCATAATGAAATAGAAACACGTCAACCACATGACCATAAAACATGCGATCGACTAGATTTCCGATTGCCCCACCTATAATCATGGCATAACCCCAATCGAGCCAAAGTCGATTGGAGGGCGATGATGCCCATAACCAAATTACAAGTGCAACGACGATGAAAGCAATTGTAACAAGTCCCCAACTTCCCAGTCCTGAAAGAAACGAAAAAGCAATGCCTTCATTCCATGTGCGAAACAGTGCTGTAAATGGAAGAATAGATACTATTTCCTGGAAGGGCAGGTAAAGTTCGATCAGAATTTTCGAAATCTGATCAAGCAGTACGCAGATTGCGATAATAATCGCGCCAGTTCTCAAACGTAACGCGGTCACTTAACGGGCTCCAACAAATCGAGTTCCAGCAGATGACGTCTCGCCTCATAAATCATCAAGCCGGTTGCGATGGCGAGATTAAGAGAATCCGCATCGCCAACTTGCGGAATTCGTGCAAGAGCATCGCAAGTGGAGGATAGTTCTTCTGGCAAGCCAGCTTGTTCATTGCCCATTAGGAGAATGCAAGGTTTGGTTTTATAGTCAATGGCTCGATAGTCCTTACTGCCCTTGAGGTGACTACCAATAATACTGATATCGTGGCGATCCTTCCATGAAATAAATTCATCAATGGATACGCGGGAAATTGGCAGAGAAAAAACTGACCCCATTGTGGCACGAACAGCTTCAATTGAAAACGGGTCGGTTGTCGCCCCGACTAAGATTATTCCGCTAATTCCAGCAGCATCGGCAGTTCGAATAATTGTTCCAAGGTTTCCAGGATCTCGAACGCGATCAAGTGCGATGTAAGTCTCATCCGGTTGAGGTTTTATGTCCTCGATAGGCATAAACTTTTGCGAAAACACACCCACGACCATCTGAGGGTTATCTTTTCGTGTAATGGACGTTAAAACTTTCTCGCTCACCTCAAGCACAAGACCTGAATTAGCAACAACTTGCGCTGCTTTTTTTTGGATGAGCGGTTTATCAGCAACAGATTTGGCGTAAATAAGTGTTTCAATATCCCAGCCAAGGTCAATAGCATCAACAATAAGTTTTAGGCCTTCTGCAATAAATCGATTGCTGCCATCACGGTTTTTCTTTTGCGCTAGACTTTTGATATCCTTTACAATTGGATTAGCAAGGCTCGTGACTTCCTTGACGGTGCCAACGCGCCTTTTTTTTAGATCATTTGTTTTGGTACTCATTTTGGCACCCATCTGCTAAATAATGATGTCGAGATTGTACGTCCTTTGTCATCAATACCGCCCTCTTGGGTTTCTCTGATCGTAAGTTCGCCAGATTCAACAAGACCACCAGCGCCTCGCATCGTTTCACGCATTAACTCATGAATAGAGTAAAATGACGCGCGGATCGAGTAAGCTGTTAGCACGAGGCCAACTGGTTTGTCGCTCAAGACCGAGCGGCAAATATCCAGCATATTTTCCAAATGATCAAAAAGTTGCCAAACTTCACCATTGGGTCCGCGACCAAATTTCGGCGGATCGGTGAGGATAATGTCATAGGTTTTGCCACGACGCTCTTCCCGTTGAATAAACTTCATTGCATCATCACAAATCCAACGGATTGGTTTATCGTTAAGACGTGCCAGTTCTTGATTCTCACGACCCCAGCCGATGGCTTTCTTTGATGCATCAACGTGAGTGACCTCGGCTCCAGCATTCGCTGCTATCAGACTTGCAACGCCCGTATAGCCAAACAAGTTGAGAACTTTCAGCTTCCGATCAGAATTTCTAATTTTATCAACCATCCATTGCCAATGAGCCAGTTGCTCTGGAAATACACCTACATGGCGAAAGGATGTAAAACGCCCATAAAAATCGACATCAAGCAGCGCCATGGGCCAAGTTTCACCCAGCGGCCCTTTTGGAAAATGCCAGCGTCCCATGCCATCTTCTTCGGTATCGCCGGTAAAAATTGCATCAACATTTTGCCATTGGTGTTCGGGTAATTGTGGGCGCCATAGCGCTTGAGCTTCCGGTCGCGTAATTTTGTAGGGTCCATATTGCTCAAGCTTTTGACCGTTGCCGCTGTCAATCAGACGATAATGTTCATCGCCTTTGGTGCCCAGAATAACGGGAATGCGCTCGTCAGGACGTTTGCCGGTTCTGGCAGGGCGTTTGATAATTGCAGCCGGTTCACTTTTCTTGGTGTTCGGACGAGTTCCCGTGGATTGATTTTCGAACGAAGTATCGCGATGTTTAGAGCTTTTGCTAAAACTCTTACCGGCACGGGATCTCGGTTGCTGATTGGCGCGTTGATTTGCGGGCCGCTTACGCTTCTTGGCGTTCTCATTAAATTTTTCGGGCAAATGCGGTTCCCATCGCCTTGTTCGCTTGATTGTCTTTAAATATCAAACAGGTGAAATGAGCTGTTGTGCAAGATTATCTGCTTTTTCTTTCTGACGGTCAGCTTCAGTATGCCATTTTTCAGACTCCGCAGAAATTTGCCTTGCGCGACTTCGATGTTTGCCTTGTTTAAACCAAGTCATAACTGAGCCCAAAATCATACCAGCCATTAGGGCGATGAGTATGAACATAAAAAATGGCGCACTTACGGATAACAAGGTGTCTGCCGGTTCGAATGGGTTTAGCGCCAGAGTTACCATCTGCCGATTTGCAATGGATAGCAAAATGAGAACAATTGCTACAGGGATGAAAAAAACAACCCAGATAATTTTTTTGAGCATAGTAAAATTCCAAAGACCAACGTTAACGCTATTATTAGGAAATAAACGTCTTTTGAAGTTTTGCAAACACAATCAGGTGCAAAATCGTCAAAATTTTGTCGAACATCGATGAAATTGGCTTAATCGGGCACCAATTGAAAACAGGTCGCGCAGTTTTAAGGGTTCAACCGTTCGCGTAATTCTTTACCTGTTTTGAAAAATGGCACCCATTTTTCTTCCACAGCAACAGTTTCCCCAGTCCGAGGGTTACGCCCGGATCTAGCAGGACGGTGCTTTACAGAGAAAGCGCCAAATCCGCGGAGCTCTACTCGGTTACCTTCAGCAAGTGCTTTGCTGATTTCATCTAATACAGCATTGACGATATTCTCAACATCTCGGTGGTAGAGATGCGGATTTCGTGTAGCTAGAGTTTGAACTAATTCAGACTTAATCATCGATTTTCCCATAGAATGACGTGTTACCAAGCATTCTGAGTGCTTTTATTAATCGCTAATTTGCCAAAACGAAAGCAAACCGTCAAGAAACAACTTCTTTTCACTGAGCAGCTCGCCGAGCGAGTATTGTTCAACTCCAAGATATCGTTGAACAATATTTGGCAGTGCTAATGATAAAAAATTTGGTGACGAGATGTCCGGTGCAGGCCAATCTACAATTTTAAGCTCTTTTTTGATGTTTTTCTCGCTTAAATAGGTGCGAATCTCTGCCGTTCCGCCCAACGAATCAACCAAACCGTTTTTGGCAGCTTGTCGGCCTGTGAAAATACTGCCGTCGGATAATTTCAAAGTGTCTTGACGTGATAGTTTGCGATTTTCGGCGACGATATCGATAAACCAGTCATAACTATCGACGACCATATTATTGATCATCGCAACAGCTTCTTCACTTGCTGGATGAAATGGGGATGGCTCCGCTTTTAGTGGCGCAGATTTAATCTCCTCCATGGAGACACCGATTTTATCGAGTAATTTGGATACTTGAGGATATTGAAAGATAACACCAATCGAACCAACTATAGACGCTTCCCCTGCAACAATATGATGGCTTGCGGCAGCGATCATATAGCCTGCTGAGGCTGCCATGGTTCTAACATCAGCGACGACAGGTTTTTTGTCTGAGACGCGTTTGATTGCCTTATAAATCCGCTCTCCGCCATATGTTGTGCCCCCTGGTGATGAAATTGTCACAATTAGGGCCTTAGCGTTAGAATCATCTCCAATAGCATCCAGGCGAGCGATCAATTCATCATCATCCTGTATGACACCAATAATTTCGACCCGAGCGATATGGTCACCGGTAATTAAACTATTATCGTTGGAGATCGTGAGAGATACGATACCAATAATAACAGCTAGGATCGTTAGCAGTCGCCACCATCGTAGTTTGCGACGTAAGCGATGGCGCTCAAAAACATCTTGCTGGTCCATGAGGTGATTTCCGGAAAATGAAACAAAATATATAACTTATATAGGCCGCAATTTAGGATTAACTTTGACCAATTGCAATGATATCAGTGATATAAGTTTTCATAAAATCTGCTGTAAGTGTGGAGTAGGGAAATATATGGGCCGAAAAGTACATGAATAGTCAAGCGTTCAAAGTTGATGCTGAATATGCCAAAGCTGTTTCGCATTCCAGATTGGTTGCATTTCTACGCAAATTTTTACCTATTGGTAGCGGTGTGATTATCGTTTTCTTTATTGGGCTTTCGATAATTCGTACATCACTGCCGGATGGTTTGGTTATTGAAAGTGCTGGATTGGAAGATGGAAAACTTGTTATGCGATCTCCAGTACTTGTGGGTCAAACAAGCACTGATTTGCCTTATAAAATGTCGGCAAAACGGGCTATACAGGCGATTGGTCAAACATCACTTATCACGCTTGAAGATATTGCGGCTCAAGTTCCTCTAAATAGTGAAAATGATTCTTTTATTGAGGCGGCTCAAGGTGTGTTTGATCAGGAAAAAGAATTCTTAACATTTACACAGCCCTTTATTGTTACAACAACATCTGGTTTAGAAGCTAAATTTATTAATGGCGAGTATAATGTAGCCACCGGCGCATTCGAAAGTAAAAACCCAATTAATGTAAAGTTCGATGGTGGTTGGTTGACATCCAACACGATGCAAATCACTGAAGGTGGAGAAACCTTAAAATTTGATGGTGATGTTCGTATGAAAATAGAACCTCGGATGTTAAAGAAAGAAGAGTAAGGGAAAATATGAAATTTCATTCTCCATCCAATAGCCGATTGAAAGTAGTTGTTACTTGTCTAGTTAGTTTTCTATTCATCGGGTGGGCACAAGCACAAAATGTGAATAGCAATATCGGAGGTTTGGCACTTTCAAACGATCAGCCAATTCAGATTGAAAGCAATCAACTTGATGTCAACGACAGCAAGGCCGAGGCGACATTCACAGGCAATGTGAAGGTCGTGCAGGGTGAAACATTGTTACGTGCCAGCCGCATGGTGGTTCATTATACGCAAGGCTCTTCGGTCACCTCCGGCGCTGCGGATTTTGAGAAAATTAATGTCTTTGGGAAGGTCTTACTAAAATCAGGAACACAGACAGCTACCGCTGACAAGGGTACGATTGATATGCTTGCTGATACGCTGGTTCTATCCGGTAAAGAGGTGGTGTTAACAGAGGGCGATAATGTCTTTGTTGGTTGTAAACTTACTGTGCAAATGGCTTCTGGTAACGCACGGCTCGACAGCTGCGGTAAGCGTGTGATACTTCAGCTTGATCCAAAATCGCAGAAAAAGTGATGTTAGAACAATGTTGTTCGACATAGGGCCCGGGTGTTAAATACTTTAATGTTCTCATTTCGAAAAAAAACTGGTGTTGACCCTAAGGGGCAGTCAGAACAGGGCCAAACAGAGCAGGGAAAGTATCAAGGTACATTGATTGCTCGCGGCTTGAGCAAGTCTTATAAATCTCGCCGTGTCGTGGATAGTGTTTCGCTTGGTGTACGTCGCGGCGAAGCCGTAGGTCTTTTAGGGCCAAATGGTGCTGGTAAAACAACTTGTTTTTATATGATTACAGGGCTTGTGCCCGTTGATAGTGGCGCGATTGAAATTGATGGTCATGATGTGACAACACTTCCCATGTATCAACGTTCAAGGCTTGGTGTTGGGTATTTGCCGCAAGAGGCTTCCATTTTTCGCGGCCTGTCCGTCGAGCAGAATATTCGTGCTGTCTTAGAAATTATCGAGCCTAATCGGGAGATTCGCGAAGAGAAACTTGATTCCCTACTGGATGAGTTCTCTATTTCTCATTTGAGATCATCACCATCTATAGCCCTATCCGGTGGTGAACGCCGACGACTTGAAATCGCTCGTGCATTGGCATCGGATCCGACATTTATGCTGTTAGATGAGCCGTTTGCCGGAGTTGATCCAATCGCAGTAGCCGATATTCAGGATCTTGTTCGTCACTTAACACGCCGAGGAATTGGTGTTCTAATTACCGATCACAATGTGCGCGAGACGCTCAGTCTCATTGATCGAGCCTATATAATTCACGCTGGGCAAGTGTTGACCCATGGGCAACCCGACGAAATTGTGAACAACCCCGATGTTCGACGCTTATATCTGGGTGATAACTTTTCGTTCTAGATGAACTTTACATAACCCGTTTTACACAGAATATGGGGCGTGATGAGTTCCCGAGGGTTTTGACTCTAAGCAAAATTTATGCCAATCCTACGGAAGAGTGTAAATAATCGGTTTTATCGACTTAACCCATTATTTTTGAACTGTGTTTTTGGAGTTTGTGTATGTCATTGTCAGCACGTATGAACTTAAAACAAAGTCAATCGTTGACGATGACGCCGCAATTGATGCAGTCAATTCGCCTTTTGCAATATACTCCCTTGGAATTGTCTCAATTTATTGACGAGCAAATACAATCAAATCCCTTGTTGGTATTGGCGAATAAAGATGAAGACCCTCCCGTTCAAATGGATGATCAGGTTCAGTCTTTAGATGATAATTTAGTGGACCTAAATGAAGTTTCATTGATGGCGGATGGCGATATATCACAAGTTAAGAACATGGAGAATGTACTTGATGTGAATATGCGCAATGTATTTCCTGATGATGAAATAGCATCAAAATCCAATTCTGAACTACGTAATCGGGACGATTACAGCGTTGGCCCATCGGGTGAATTGCATGTATCTGGCGCGAGTATTGATCTTGACAGCTTTTCTGCCAGTGCACCTGGCATGAGAGAGGCTATGAGCGAGCAGATAGCACTCGAGTTTAAGAGCGAACGCGAACGACTTATTGCCGTTGAACTCATAGATTATCTTGATGATGCCGGTTATTTCGATGGGCATTTAAGTGAAATTGCAAGTCGGTTTGCTGTTGAGTTAACTCAGGTTGAGCATATCTTGGCTAGAGTTCAACAGTTCGATCCACCGGGCATTTTTGCGCGAAATCTAGGCGAATGTTTAAGCGTGCAACTGCGACGGCAGAAAAAATTTCATCCGGCAATGGAATCGCTCATTGAGAATCTTGAACTTCTGGCGCGCAAAGATTTTGTTTCCCTGTGTAAGATTTGTGATGTCGATGAGCAAAAAATTTTGGAGATGGTGGCTGATATCCAGTCGCTCGACCCTAAGCCGGGAACAAGTTTTGTAACTCAAGGTGTACAAACAGTGATTCCAGAAATTTTGTTGAAGATACTAGATGATGGTGCTTGGCAAGTTGAAATTAATTCACAGACACTACCTCACATCCTTGTTGATCAATCTTATTTTTCAACGATTACAAAAGGTGTCGATAAGACAAGCGCTGATTATAAGTTCATGAATGAATGTTTGCAGTCTGCGAATTGGCTTTCAAGAAGCCTTGATCAGCGTGCGCAAACAATCATTAAGGTCGCCACAGAGATTGTCAAACATCAGCAAGAATTTTTTGATAAGGGTGTGCAGCACCTTAAGCCATTGAATTTAAAAACAATTGCCGAAGCTGTAGGTATGCACGAGTCTACGATTTCACGCGTAACGTCCAACAAATATATAATGACACCACGTGGACTATTCGAATTAAAATACTTTTTTACAGTTTCAATTTGTGGTGTCGATGGACTGAATAATCATTCAGCCGAATCAATTCGTCAAAGAATTAAAGTTCTGATTGATGGAGAGGATGTGAAGAATGTTTTATCAGATGATAATATCGTCTTGCTTCTTAAGCGTGAAAATATTGAGATAGCACGACGTACGGTCGCAAAATATAGAGAATCTCTAAATATTGCATCTTCTGTGCAGAGGCGGCGTGAGAAAAAAATACTTATGCGAGTTGGAACATAGTTAGATTTAAATCAGTGAGTTACATGATGTATTATTTCAATTAACGGAAGTATTAAGCGCAAATTGTTCGATTGATTTTTAGTTAAAATTTGACAAATGGATCAATTAGTCATATGAGCTGCGCCGCGTTTGTTTTTTACAACAAGATCAAGAAATTATTATATCCACAGCCTGAATAAAAGTAACCAATTTGCTTGGAAGCCAAGCTTTATTGGCCTAAACTGTTTTGGCAAATAACATTGAAAGGATGCTGGATGACTATACGCGTTTCTGGAAAAAATATGGATATCGGTGAAGCTTTTCGTACTCGTATTGAGGACCATATAGCCGATGCTGTAACGAAATATTTTGCTGGTGGTTATTCTACTCAGGTCACTGTTGAGAAATCTGGTTCAGGATTTACGACAGACTGCAAAATTCATCTAGATACGGGAGTTATTCTGCAAGCAACGGGCGAAGCTGCGGATCCGCAGCTCTCTTTTGAAGCCGCGGCCGAGAAAGTTGAAAAACGCCTCAGACGTTATAAAAGAAAATTAAAAAGCCATCAGATTAATACGAATCCGAGTGCTTTTGCCGAAGTTGCCTATAGTGTAATGGGTACAAATGATGTTGTTGAAGAAGAAGTTGCAGAAGATTATGCGCCAGCAATTGTGGCGGAAAGTACAAAACAACTTGCAATAATGTCGGTTGCGGATGCTGTAATGTCATTAGATATGACTGATGATCCGGTTATGATTTTTAAAAATGCTGGTAGTGATGCCATTAATGTGGTTTATCGCCGAAATGACGGCAATATCGGTTGGGTTGATACCGGTGATGTTAAAAACTGATAAGCATTAGCTTATTTCAGTCAAGGGGTAGATAGTTATGTCGCTCGCAGATTTAATTGCGCAGAGTTCGATACTTCATGCGCTTAAAGCAAGTTCTAAAAAGCAAGTTCTTCAAGAGCTTGCTGCTTGTGCCGCGGAGGAAGTCGGACTTTCTGAACGTGAAATTTTTGATGTAATTTTGCAGCGTGAACGCTTGGGTTCTACTGGTGTTGGCAATGGTATTGCTATTCCACATGGAAAATTGCCAAAGTTAGATCGTATTTTATGCTTTTGTGCAAAACTTGAAACTGCTGTAGATTTTGAAGCATTGGATGATCAGCCAGTCGACCTGATTTTTCTACTTCTTGCACCAGAAGATGCCGGCGCAGATCATCTTAAAGCATTGTCACGTATTGCCCGTGTTCTCAGAGATAGTGATAAAGTCGAGAAAATTAGAGGTGCGCAATCAGATTCGGCCATTTATGCACTTTTGACACAAACATCAGCGTCAAACGCAGCCTAGTATTCGGCATCCAATTTTTCTTAGTGCCAAAGTTCATTTGAACGCTTAATCTTTCCCCTAATGCAATGTCACAGGGGAAAGTTCATCTTCTGCCGCTCGAAAGAACGTACGAGTGCGGTCATCACTAAGATAAATTGGTGTTCCATCGGCGGCAAACAAGGCCCATAGCTCTTGACCCGGCTCAAGTTCTTCTTCCATTGGGAAGCGTTCATTAACTTCTTCAGATGATATTTTACGAATATAGGCAACTTCACCAGCACCCATGAGTGCGAATTCATCAGCCGTTTCGATGTCATTTTCATAGATTGAAAGCATTTGTCTCTCCATGTTTGGGAGCTGTGATGCTTCATGATCACAACACGCGATTCCTCAAGCAAGTGTTAGAATCACCTTGCTTATTGAATGATAGGCTTAGTTTGATACAGAAATGTTAATTTTCTTTATCATTCGTTCCGGTTCTGGTCTGATAAGATCAACTGAGAGCATGCCGTTTTTTAATTCAGCGCCACCGATTTGCATACCATCGGCGAGAATAAAGACCCGCTGAAACTGCCGTGCAGCAATGCCGCGATAGAGAAAATCGCGCTCTTGATTATCAATTTGTTTACCACGAATATAGAGCTGGTTTTCCTCAGTTGTTACATCAAGCTCATCTTCAGAAAATCCGGCAACAGCGAGAGTAATGCGCAACTTTTCAGCCCGATCTGATGTGTCTGAGTGAATGCGCTCTATATTATAGGGTGGATAGCCTTCTGCGCCCTTCGCAACGCGTTCCAGCGTTTTTTCCATCGCTTCAAATCCAAGTAGCAATGGGCTAGAGAATGGTGCCATACGTGTCATTTTGTCCTCAATTCAAGCAACAAGTTCAAGGCCCGAATTCGGCACCTTGCCCTATATATGGAGGTCAAGAGAGATCTTTTCAAGGCGTTAAAAGTCAAACCAGAATCTGCAGATCTAACTGATCTCTAGAGAGCATCCAAATCATCTGCCATCGGTATAGCCGGTTGAGCACCAGCTTTAAGGCAGGCGAGAGACCCGGCGATTGCCGCACGTTCAAGGGCTGAGCCAAAATCAAGACCAGCATCTAATGCTTGAGTAAAATAACCACAAAATGTATCACCCGCGCCCACAGTATCAATTGGTTTGATGGTCAATCCGCGTGCAGAATATTCTTGTCCCTGGTCAATAGCGATAACGCCATCACCGCCGAGTGTAATAACTAGGCTGCGATTTGTTTTTTGATGGTAATTTCGCATTGCAATGATACGATCTTCGGCTGAAAGAGTACCTTTTCCGATCAGAAGATCAAATTCAGTTTCATTCGCCACGATAATGTCGGCAAGAGGGGCAATATCAATAACATCATCGCTCATGGGTGCAATATTGAAGACTGAGCGAATGCCTCGCGTTTTCGCACCTTCTAGTGCTGCCTTTACGGCATCGACACTGATCTCCATTTGCAAGAGGATACTATCATCTTTATTCATACTATTGAGCAGAGGCTCCACATCCGCGACACTTACTTTACCATTTGCGCCTGCGATCACAGCAATCATGTTCTCGGCATCGTTGCCGACCAAAATAAGGGCCGTTCCGGTTGGCCCTTCAACACTTTTCACAAATTTAAGATCTGTACCTGCTGATTTTAGTAATTCTAATGCCGGTTCTGCAAAATTATCTTGCCCAACCGCGCCTGCCATCTTCACGCTCGCACCTGCTCTTGTTGCGGCAAGTGCCTGGTTCGCGCCTTTGCCTCCCGGCGCGGTAGAAAAGCTGTCGCCATGCACCGTTTCGCCCGGCAGCGGTAATCGCTCGGCCGTTGCTATAAGATCCATATTTATTGATCCAAATACGCTAATCATGTAAACTCCTCGGGTTACGCCATGCTACGGTCTTAAGTTTAGCCGTCCTTTTTCTTGAGCGGGCTTTACGACTGACATTGGTTTTTGTTCGGGTTTTTCAATATTAACTGAATCAGTATCTTGAAAATCCATATCTTCAATTTTGGCACTACGTTTTGCAATTTTATCAGTTGATGTCAAAATCTGATCTATATCGCGCTGGCTTTGGCCAAAATGTGTTTGTAATTTACGCACGCGATCATCTAGGCGGCCTATGTCGTCCATTAGGCGGATCACCTCTCCTTGAATGAGATGGGCCTGCTCTCGCATCCGTGCGTCTTTCAGGACCGCTTGTATGACCTGTATCGACAGCATAAGAAGCGAAGGTGACACGATGACAACGCGGGAACGGTGTGCCTTTTGAATAACACCTTCAAAATTCTCATGAATTTCAGCAAAAATAGACTCAGATGGTACAAACATGAATGCGGTATCTTGGGTCTCGCCTGCAATGAGATATTTTTCAGAAATATCTTTGATGTGCTTCTCGATATCAGCACGAAATTGTCTGGAGGCCTCTGTCGTTGCGCGATCATCCGCAGCCTTCTTAATGGCATTCCATGCTTCTAATGGAAATTTCGCATCGATAACCAAATGCGGAGAATCATTTGGCATTTTTACGGTGCAGTCGGGGCGAGAACTGTTGGATAGCGTTGTCTGGAATTGGTAAGCCCCGATGGGAAGGCCATCTTTAATAATGGTTTCCATCCGCGATTGGCCAAATGCACCGCGCGTTTGCTTGTCTGATAAAATGGCTTGTAACCCAACCACATTTTGCGCAAGTGTCTGAATATTGTTTTGTGCTGTGTCGATAACGGCCAAACGTTCTTGCAACTTAGATAGGTTTTCATGGGTGGCTTTGGTTTGTTCAACAAGTGAATTGCCAAGTTTTTGGCTCATCCCATCGAGTCGATTGTTGATATTTTGATTAAGCTCGGACTGTCGGGAGCCAAATAGCTCGGCCATGGTCGTCATGCGACCCTGCATCTCTGCCTGCACTTTCAAAAGATCATTCATCTGAGATTGCGCGGCCATTGAGTTTTGCATTTCAAGATCGCGCGCTTTATGCCGATTGTTTGATGCTCGCCACAGCAGTATAAAAATTGCAACAAGCATTATGACAACAAGCGCAATAACACTCGCAAGAACTTGCCCAAAACTTATGTTAAGCCCGCCCAAGGTTACAATTGTCGTCGACAGGAAATCAGATAAATTGTTCATTCGAACTAGATTATATGATTCTTTCTTGCTTGTCAGATCAAAAGGTGAACGGGAGGCGCCGATCTCAAAATATATTATTGACCTTAGACCTTGAACCCCCTATTTCAACGCACATGAGTATTAAGCCAATTGTCCTACTTCCAGATTCAGTCTTGCGCGAGAAATCTGCACCTATTGAACGTTTCGATGATGATTTGAAGCGTTTAGCTGCGGATATGACGGAAACAATGTATGATGCGCCAGGTATCGGCCTGGCAGCAATACAGATCGGTATTCCACGCCAGATGCTAGTCGTTGATGTGTCTAAAGATGAAGATAACAAAACACCGCAAGTTTTCATCAATCCCGAGATCGTCAAAAACAGTGATGAAATGAGCGTTTATGAAGAAGGCTGCCTGTCAATTCCTGAATATTATGCCGAAGTAGAGCGCCCTGCCGCCATTACCGTCAACTATCTTGATCTTTCAGGTAAGGCACAAACAATAGAAGCCGATGGGCTTATGGCAACATGTCTGCAACATGAGATTGACCATCTTAATGGTGTGCTGTTCATTGACTATCTCTCCAAGCTTAAGCGTCAGATGGTGATCAAGAAGTTTACAAAGCTTGCCAAACAAAACGCGGCAGTGCTCTGACCATTTAATTCAAAACTTAGGAGGTTCAATTGCGTATAGTCTTTATGGGCACGCCTGAATTTTCAACTGCCACACTCAAAGCATTGATTGATGCTGGGCATGACATTGTTTGTGTTTACACCCAGCCACCTCGCCCGGCAGGCCGTCGTGGTCTCGAGCTAAAACCGTCGCCTGTTCATGCACTTGCGGATAAGCATAGTATAGAAGTCCGCACACCTATCAGTTTGAAATCAGAAGAAGAACAATCTCGATTTGATGCCTTGGATGCAGATGTCGCAATTGTTGTTGCTTATGGTCTTTTATTGCCAAAACCCATTTTAGATAGCCCGAAACATGGTTGTTTTAACGGTCATGCATCTTTGTTGCCGCGTTGGCGCGGCGCTGCACCCATTCAACGAGCTATTATGGCCGGTGATGATGTAACTGGCATGATGATTATGAAAATGGACGTTGGGCTTGATACCGGACCATACGCATTGTCTGAGAAAGTAGATATTACCGATGATACGACAGCAGGCAGCTTGCATGATCAATTGATGGATATCAGTGGGCCGCTTGCGGTCAAAGCCATGGAACTTTTGGAAACTAACGAAATAGAATTGATTGAGCAGAAAGAAGAGGGCATTACCTACGCTGCGAAAATTGATAAAGCTGAATGTCGCATTAATTTTGAGAAAAGTGCGAAAGACGTGCATCGTCATATTATGGGTCTTTCACCATTTCTAGGCGCTTGGTTTGAGCTTGGTGAAGGTAAGAAGGCAGTTCGTGTAAAGGTTCTGAGATCTAAAATAGTTGATTCTATTGATTCAAGTTTAGTCGGGCAAGTTATTGATGACAAACTGACGATTGCCTGCGCGGACGGTGCAATTCAACTGATAGAATTGCAAAAAGCAGGTGGCAAGAAGATGGACGCACAAAGCTTTTTACGCGGCGTTACAATAGATGCCGGCACCAAATTAACATGATATGTGACACTTATGCCTCGATATAAAATAACGATTGAATATGACGGGACTGACTACTTTGGTTGGCAACGGCAACCAAATTATCCATCTATTCAAGGGGCGATTGAGAAAGCAATTCTAGGTTTTCTGGGTGAGGATGCAGTGGTCTATGGTGCGGGGCGCACGGATGCCCGTGTTCATGCACGTGGTCAAGTTGCACATTTTGATCTTACCAAAGACAGAACACCATTGGCAGTGCAGGGTGCTATCAACGCCTTTCTAAGAGAGCATGGAGATCATAGTATCGCAATTATCGATGCTGAGGAGGTCGATAGTAAATTTCATGCGAGATTTTCTGCTAAGCGTCGACATTATCTATATCGATATCTATGCCGTCATGGACATCCAGGTTTGGAGAGAAATCGCGCATTTCATGTTTCAAAACAATTAGATGTGGCAAAAATGCATGAGGCAGCCCAGCGATTGGTTGGTGTTCATGATTTTACAACATTTCGGGCAACAAGCTGTCAGGCAAAAAGCCCTGTTCGGTTGCTTGAAAAATTGGATGTAGTCGCTGTTGAGGGTACAGAGTTCATTGAGCTTCATGCAACTGCACCTGCTTTCTTGCATAATCAAATCAGATCTTTTGCCGGCACATTAAAAAAGGTCGGCGAGGGCAAATGGACTGCCGATGATGTCACAAAAGCATTGGAAGCGAAAAAGCGGGTCGCCTGTGGTCCAGTAGCCCCGCCTTTTGCCTTGTATTTCATGTCGGTCGATTACTAAGCCGGTTCATTTAATCCAAGTTTTTGAGCCGCAACAAAATCAATTTTTCCACTACCAAGTAAAGGTACGCTATCAATTTTGATCTCCGCCGGGATCATTAAATCCATTGCATTTTGTGATCGCGCATACTCCATAAATGCTTTGCGATCAGCGCCCTCAAATTCAGTAATGAGTATGATGCGCTCACCCTTCTTAGCATCGGGTACTGAAACAACAACATTTAAGTGCTCAGGCCATACTTCTCCCGCAAGTTTTTCAATGGCGGCAAGAGAAACCATTTCACCGGCAATTTTAGCAAATCGTTTTGCACGGCCTTTGATTGTGACGAAACCAATGTCATCCATGGTTACAATGTCTCCAGTATCGTGCCATCCATCAGGTAGAGGCTGAAGTTGACCAGGTTTATCGTGTAGCAAATAACCTGCCATAACGTTGCCGCCTTTGATAAATAGCCGCCCGCCTTGATCGATGCCGGGTACTTTTTCGAGCCTATATTCTATGCCCGGCAACAAGCGTCCCACGCTACCCTGGCTGTTATGCATCGGTGTATTGAGCGCGATCACGGGAGCGGTTTCGGTAACACCATAACCTTCCAAAATTCGGACGCCAAATTTTTCCATGTAGGTTTTTTGTGTGCTTGCGCGAACAGGTTCCGCGCCAGAAAAACAATATCTCAGTGAGCGGAAATCATAGGAATTTGCGGTGCGCGCATAGCCAGATAGAAATGTATCTGTACCAAACATGATTGTGGCGTTTGAGCTGTAAACAAGTTCGGGAACAATGCGGTAGTGCAATGGTGAGGGGTACATGTAAACCGGAACACCTGAAACAAGAGGTAGGACAGTACCAGCGGTCAGCCCAAATGAATGGAAAACTGGCAGCACATTAAACAGTTTATCAGATGGATTAAAATCTATGCGTGCGGCAGCTTGCGCAACATTAGTCAGCATATTGCGATGGGTTAATACGACACCTTTGGGCACACCTTCTGACCCTGACGTAAAGAGGATCGCAGCCGGGTCATTTACCTCGCTTTTTGTTATGATTTTCGTGCGTGTGAGAAATCCGACAAGTTTTTCAAAAATTGAAATCTCTTTTCGTACTTCGTCCAGCCAGATAATATCTACATAAGGTTCAATTTCGGCGACTAAATCTTCCAATTTTGCATGTTTGATAAAGAGGCGTGAGCTAACAATGGTTTTCACTTCCGCCGCATTGCAGGCGGACAAAATATTACGTGCACCCGCAGTAAAGTTAATCATCGCTGGGATTTTTGCAGCGGACATCAGGCCAAATATTGTAACAGCTGCTCCATTTGCATTTGGTAACATAACACCGATATGTTTTTCGCCCGGCAGCATTTTGGATAAGCGCCGGCCTATAACAGATGTACCAGTTAAAAGTGTTCCATAACTCATATTGCCGGAAGTTGGGTCTTGCAGGGCTAGCCTTCGCAATCCTACTTTCTTTGCAGCAAGGATGAGTTTTTCAGGAACCGTTTGCTCTATAGGCGTGGTTTGAAAAACAAGATCAGACATGAGTTGATAAAGTGCTGCGCCTGCAGCCGTACGGCGTTCCTTGCCTTTTAAGCGTTCTGGTATTTCAAGTCTTGTTGGTTCAAGTATTGTCACCTTGACCTTTGGAAACAAGGCTTTCCTAATCTCGCGGACGCTAAGTTTGGAAAATAAGCTACGCTCAAGACCCTCAATACGAACGGGTAAGATCATTGAGTTGGTTTTATCCGCGACCATCGCAGCGCCATCATAAACTTTCATCAAACCGCCCGTAACGGTGATGCGCCCCTCAGGGAATATCACAAGAGGATTTCCATCTTCAACAGCGTTGATAAGTGTTCGCGTTGCCATCGGTTTTGAGGGATCAAGCGGCATAAAATTACAAAGTTTTAAAAATGGTTTTGCCCACCATTTCTGAGAGACTTTATGATCAACAGCAAATACAGGTTCTTGTTCCGTGAGTGATAGTGCTAACCCGCCATCGAGGTAACTCACATGATTAAGCGCAATAATTGGTGCGGGACCTGCTTTTTCCACATTCGCAAGGCCTATTATTTCCATACGATGAAATGACCGAAGAATGATTGAAATAAGATCACGCAGTGGATTGGTTGGTTGGTATTTAAGCATCAGGCCAGCGACAATGATATTGATGATAGCCAGGCCTAAAAGAAGTTCGGGAATTGTGGCACCAAATGCCTGCAGGGCAGCCACGATTCCAATACCAACCACAATGAACAAAGCATTGAGCACATTAACCGCAGCAACCACACGAGCGCGATTTTTTTCGGGTGCCCACATTTGGACAGCAGCAAATGTTGGAACGACGATCAAAGCGCCAGCAATCGCCAATCCTCCTAAAATGAACCCGATTTCGACAGTTGGTCCCGATGCAAAGAAATCTGACACGGAATTTACAGAAGGTAGCGGTGCAAGGTTCCATAAAATAATAGAAAGAGCGCCTAGAAGCATTGCGATCAACGCAGTACCAATTGGCGCAGGCAATAGAACGATGCGGCCAGCAGATAACCACGCCGAAAATGCCGATCCTAAGCCAATTGAAACTGCAAATATTGCCAGATAAGCTGTGACAGCAAGCTCATGGCCGCCCAGTAATTGTTTCACCATTGTGGGCATGAGCGACATGACGATTGCACCTATAAGCCAGAACCAGGATACCATCCAGCTTACGTGCAGTATTTTATTTTGTGCCCACAGTTCACTCAATAATCGACCTGTAGAACGGAATATATTAGTGTCGATACGAAGCTCGGGTTCCGCTGCACCTGTTTGTGGAATATATCGGCTAAAAATCCAACATATGATGGAAAAACCCATCATCATTGGGCCAAATATCCAGATGCTGGCATCTTCGCGGAAGGTGAAGCCTGCAACAATTGTACCTAGAAGAATCGCAAGAAATGTCCCAGCCTCGACCCATGCATTTGCCTTTGGGAGCTCGCTGGCCTCTATATGATCCGGTAGTATTCCATATTTGACGGGTCCAAATAGAGCAGAGACAAAGCCAAATAGAAATAAGGCAACCATCAAGAGCCAAATTGAAGAAAAGCCAATTCCGATAACTGCAACAATGGCAGCACCAATTTCGATTAACTTAAGGCGTTCTGCAACTTTACCCTTATCAAATTTATCTGCGATTTCACCACCTATGGAAGAAAATAACAAGAATGGCAGAATGAGAACTGCGCTGGCAATCGTGACCATGGAGGCTGCTTCTTCAGCTGCCAATTTAAAAAGAATAAGAAAAATAAGCGTGTTTTTGACAAGGTTGTCATTGAAGGCGGACAGAAATTGCGTCCAAAATAGCGGTGCAAAGCGCTTGGATGTCATCAGATTATTCGTCATAATGCAGACTTTCTTTTTATTTTATCTGATGCAAGCAAAATACGTACTTCATACTTGATTTTGCATTGCAAAACGGTTCATATTTAATATATGAACAATGTTCAAATTGGATATAGACGAAAAATGAACAATGTTCAACATAAAAATGAACAATGTTCAAAAAAGAGCTTATTATGAATCGCAACGAGAAACGAAATCTTCTGAAACAACGTATATTTGATGCAGCGTTTCGGAGAATTGAAAAAAATGGCCTTATTGGTCTGCGTGCACGTGATATTGCAATTGAGGCAGATTGTTCGCTTGGCAGTTTGTATAATGCCTATACAGACCTTGATGATCTTATTTTAAATGTAAATAGCCACATCCTGATGATGTTATCGGAAAGTATTGGGCAACAACCCGCGGAAAACTTAGATCCAGAAGAAAATTTGAGGCTCCTTGCTCAGCGTTATATGAACTTTGCGTATGATAATTATAATCTCTGGACATCGCTTTTTACACATACGATGCATGACAATACGCCTATTCCGGATTGGTATCTTGATCGAACAAATGAAACTTTCTCAAAAGTCATTGCACCTTTGTTAAGGCTTCGGCCCGATCTTGAACAGGAAGAAGTCTCGCAAATGGTAAGAACCTTGTTTTCAGCGGTTCACGGGATCATAGCAATTAATCTTCAAGAACGCTTTATGTCGATTTCCCGGGGTGCTTTGGAAGAGCAACTTCAAAATTTCGTCTCAATCTATGCAAAAGGCTTGACTGTTGAGGCGTGATTTTCATTCAGTTTCGCACCAGTATTAAAAATTATATCTGGCTATTAACAAATTAGAAACCGAGAGAAGGCATGATCGGAGTATCTGGGAAGCCCAAATTTGACGGCTCGAGCATGACGCCCATCCTAGAAGCTGTAAAACAGCATGCCTGTATTCCATATTCAGTTAGATAACAGCTTTGTGCGTATCCAAAGGTTAATGGTGGCAATTTAGAGTAAATGCATGAGCGACTTGGGGCTCGATTAGAGGATTTTGGAGATTTCACTATGAACGAACAAACAGATGTTAAAGAATCTGGCCAGATTGAAATTATATCGTTTCATCTAGGGGATCAGGTATTCTGCGTAAATATTATGGCGGTTCGCGAAATTCGCGGCTGGGCACCATCAACAATGTTGCCACATTCACCAAGTCACGTTCTTGGTGTTATCAACCTTCGTGGGTCAGTTATTCCTGTCATCGATATGGCTATTCGTCTTGGTTTATCGCCAATTAAACCAACAGAGCGTAGTGCGATTATTGTGACAAACATCGCTGATAAGCTTGTTGGTCTTTTGGTCGAAAATGTGTCTGATATGATCACTGTTAAAGAAGAAGATCTGCAGCCTGCACCAGATGTGTTGCCGGAAGCTGAGCGTTCGCTCACACGTGCGATCATTCCGGTTGATGATCAGATGATCTGTTACCTAGAGCTTGATTCACTCTTCCCAGATGTTGAAGAATTAGCTGCATAAGCAAAGAAAAATTAATATCACAGAAGCCCGCTGGATTTGAATTCGGTGGGCTTTTTTGTCATACAGTCGAATAAATGAAGCTTGAAATAAAAATGCTGCTGGCTACATTTACCAGTGTGAGTGCAAATGCGAACAATTTGTGATTTCCGAGCATGTGCCTAACGACGCGGAAATATAGTCCTACAATTGTTATATATATTACAAACTCAATGATCATCGCAGTATCATCACCCAGTGGTAGGATGTAATTCATCGTTGCTGGAATGAAAAAGACATATGTTGCAAACAAATTAAACCAGTTTGTAGCGATGATCATGGGTGCTGCAAGTTTTTCTGCCGATGCAAGAACCATAATTAAGTAGATTGAAATGGCGAATATACCCCATGCAACTGCATCAAAAACGCTCACGGTGATCAAAAAATCGACGTGAGTGGCGTCTTCCGCAATTTCACTTCGCCGCCAAACCAATGACCACATAAATAATTGTGCTGGCAAACACCAAAAATACGCCATGAATGAACGTGTAACATTCATGCCTGATTGCAAGATTATTCTGACACCTTCTTGATTATTCTGAATGATCAGCAAAATAGCATAAAGATAACGCGATGCTTCTGATATTGCTCGATTTTTAGAACCTATTTCGGACATTCAAGAAAACCAGGATTTTAAAAATTCATGATAGATTTCGGTGAGTTTTTCCACGTCCGCGACACGCGCGCGCTCATCAACCATATGCATGGTTTGCCCAACAAGACCAAATTCCACCACCGGGCAATAGTCTTTGATGAAACGCGCATCCGATGTGCCGCCCGTTGTTGATGATTGAGGTTTTGCGCCTAGCACTGCTGCAATGGCATTGCTGAGTGCCTTTGTGAGGCGATCATCTTTTGTGAGGAACACAGGGCTTACGCGATTTAGAAATTCTATCCTGTAATTAGTTGCGGCTTTATCTTTTCGTAGAGATAAATCATGTGCGGCGGCATCAAGTCGTTTGGCAACTTCCTTGCGAAGGCTGTCTTCAGTCCAAAGGTTGTTAAAACGGATGTTAAATTGAAAGGCAGCCTGCTGGGCGATAACATTATTTGCCTTGTTGCCAACATCAACAGTCGTCACTTCCAGATTGGTTGGCGGAAATTCATTGGTGCCTTCATCAAATGGGGTGCCCATTAATGCTGTCAACATCATGGTTGCGCCGCGAATTGGATTGTCAGCCAGATGGGGATAGGCTACATGACCTTGAATACCATCAACGGTAACGCGGGCAGATAATGACCCACGTCGGCCGATTTTGATCATATCGCCCAGTTGCTCAGGATTTGTTGGCTCGCCAACAATACAAGCATCCCAAACCTCACCCTTGTCGTGTGCATATTTGAGTAATTTGTCTGTGCCATTGATCGCAACGCCCTCTTCGTCACCTGTTATGAGAAGTGAGACAGAACCATCAAAGTCAGGATTTTCGTTCAGATAAATTGAAAAGGCAGCAATAAAGCAAGCAATACCGCCTTTCATATCTACAGCACCACGGCCATAAATTTCACCGTCGATAATGTCACCAGAAAACGGTGGTTTTGTCCAACTTGCTTTATCTCCCACGGGGACGACGTCTGTGTGTCCGGCAAACATAAAATGAGGAGAACTATTGCCATAGCGGGCGTAGAGGTTTTCAACATCATCCAAACCATCTTCGCTGAAAGTAATACGTTCAACTGTAAAACCTAAATCAGATAAGACCGTTTCCAACAACTCAAGTGCACCGCCTTCTGCCGGTGTGACAGAAGGGCAGCGGATTAAATCTTGCAGTAATGAAACAGCATCATATTTTGGCATGTTTTACCCAGACAGTATTTGAAGAGCGAATTAGTCTCTAAGGAGTTCGTTGATACCAGTTTTTGATCGTGTTTGTGCGTCGACTTGTTTTACGATCACCGCGCAATAAAGATTTGGTGCTGCTTGTCCGTTGCCCATAACTTTATCCGACGCCAGTGAACCCGCAACAACAACGGAATAAGGTGGAACTTCACCATAAGAAATCTCGCCCGTTGTGCGATTTACAATTTTTGTGGATTTACCAATAAAGACACCCATCCCCAGAACAGAACCTTCGCGGATGATGCATCCTTCAACAACCTCAGAGCGGGCACCAATGAAGCAATTATCTTCAATGATTGTTGGACCGGCCTGCATTGGTTCTAAAACACCACCAATGCCAACGCCGCCGGATAGGTGAACGTTCTTGCCAATTTGTGCACATGAGCCAACTGTTGCCCAAGCATCAACCATTGTACCCTCGTCAACATGCGCTCCAAGATTTACAAATGACGGCATCAATACTACGTTTGGCGCAATATAGGCAGATTTTCGTACAACTGCATTTGGAACAGCGCGAATACCAGCTGCTTGCCAGCGATTTTCGCCCCAATCTTTAAATTTGTTATCTACTTTGTCATACCAAGTTGTGCCTTGTGGTCCACCTTCTTGCGGCTCCATATCTTTAATACGGAAGCCCAAAAGGACAGCCTTCTTAAGCCATTGATTAACACGCCAGTCACCATTTTCTTGGCGTTCGGCTACTCGTGCTGCACCATTGTCCAAAAGTTCAAGCGCTTGTTCAATTGCCTCGCGTACGTCGCCTTTTGTTGAAGGTGAAATTGTATCTCGAGCGTCAAAAGCAGTTTCAATGGTTTTTTCAAGTTGGGTCAGGTCTTGTGTCATTTTATTCCTCAAACATGGCGTGTCACATCTTCACCTATCTTGCCCTTGCATGAAAGGTGTTTAATTTTCGTTGATGCAGTCCTATTGCAGCTTCAAGCCATGGTCAATGTCTGACAAACTATGATAAGTCCAAACAACAGAGAAGTTGATAATAAAATCAAATCGAAGGACATCACATGTGGGCTAAACGCATTAGAGAAATTTGGGATCCATTGCCAAGCAGTGGCGTTGATAAAAAACGCGCAAGCGAGGTGCCAGATACACCCCAGACTAGAGCGCCTGCATATCGACTTGCTTACGCGGATGAAGATTTCATGTGCCGTGAGGAAACGCGCCCCGTTCGATTGCAGTTGGAATTATTAAAGCCTGAAATCACATTGAGTGAGCATGGGATTTGCTCAACTGTCGTAATGTTTGGTGGAGCACGAATTCCTGAGCCGGGTAAGGATCCTTGGGCGGCGAAAAATGACATACAGAAGGAGAACCTCACCAAATCCTCGAAATATTATGATGAGGCGCGTAAGTTTGCCCGCGTTTGCTCGGAGGCTTCCAAAAAAACGGAATATACAGAGTATGTTGTCGTAACCGGTGGTGGTCCAGGTGTCATGGAAGCTGGTAATCGCGGAGCACATGAAGTTGACGCGCCTTCGATTGGTCTCAACATAGTTCTACCCCACGAACAAGCGCCGAATGAGTTTGTGACGCCTGACCTTTCGTTGAATTTTCACTATTTCGCGATTCGCAAAATGCATTTTCTATTGCGAGCAAAAGCCATCACTGTATTCCCAGGTGGCTTTGGCACGATGGACGAATTGTTTGAATCTCTTACACTTATTCAAACTGGCCGTATGGAGCGCATTCCAGTTATTCTATTCGGCAAAGAGTTTTGGAATACAATGTTTAATTTTCAAGCATTGGCCGATTTTGGAACCATCTCGCCGGATGATACCGACTTGTTTAAAATTGTCGAAACGGCAGATGAGGCTTGGAACATCATCGAAGAGCATTATAAAGATTAGAGACGCGTCTCTTCATTAAACAAAAAGGCCGGACCAACTACTTGTTTGGACCGGCCTTTTTTTCTTTAGAAAGTTGGAATATTAACCGTTCTTACGTTTCATATCGTCTGAATTAATCACACCATCTGAATTGCGGTCCATGCGTTTAAACATCTTGTCAGCATGACCAGTGAATTCTGTCAGTGTTATGCCACCAGAGTTATCAGCATCAAGGCGGTCAAAACTTGGACCTCTTTTACCTCCACGCTTACCTTTTCCTCCACGTTTGCCATCATTATCGTTGCTTTGTGCAGTTTCGGTGCGCTGTTGTTTGTTGGCTTCACGTTCGGCTTTGCGCATTTCTGCAATCATCTCAAACTCTTCTTGAGTGAGTGAATTATCATCGTCGGCATCGACTGATGCGAAGATATTTTCCTGATGTGTTTTAATTTCAGCTAATGAAATGTCGCCATCATTGTTAGCGTCTAATTTTTCCAACATGCGCTCAATATTTGGGCCATGACGACCGCCGCCACGTTTGTCACCATCTTTTGCAGCATATGCAAATGTTGATGCAGAAGCCAAGGCGATTGTTGCGGCGAGTGCTGTAATAAGTGTCTTTTTCATTTTAGTAATTCCTCTGTTTTGTTTTCCTGTTGCCCCCTTAATCTGGAAGCAACAGGACAGAAAAACCACTTACAATGCGTTCATGTGCATTAAAGTTTGGCAATGAAAATCAAGTCAAAAATTACAAAACTGCAATGTAGGGCCATTGGGTAGTTACTTTGTGCCGTATATACGGTCGCCTGCATCACCTAGACCTGGGATAATGTAACCCAGTTCATTGAGATGACTATCGATTGAAGCTGTGTAAACCGGTACATCAGGATGAGCTTTGTTGAAATTTTCAATACCTTCAGGTGCTGCGAGCAAGCAAAGGAAGCGAATATTTGTAGCGCCCCGCTCCTTGAGTTTATCAATCGCTGCGATAGATGAATTGCCTGTTGCAAGCATTGGATCAACAACAATACAAAGCCGTTCGTCCAGCAGATCAGGAGATTTGTAGAAATATTCGATGGCCTCAAGCGTGTCATGATCACGATAAACACCGATATGGGCAACACGAGCTGATGGCACCAAGTCGAGCATGCCTTCAAGCAAGCCATTTCCCGCTCGCAAGATTGAAGCAAAGACTAACTTTTTGCCTGCCAAAGTCGGTGCTTCCATTTCAGTCATTGGAGTTTCAATGGTTGCCGTAGTGAGTTTAAGATCTCGTGTTACTTCATAACAAAGAAGAGTAGAAATCTCACGCAATAGACGGCGAAAGCTGCCAGTTGATGTATCCTTCTTCCGCATAAGTGTAAGTTTATGTTGAACCAGTGGGTGGTCAATTACGATCGCGTTACTCATCTTTGAACCTCTATCAATTTGCTGTTTTTCTCTACTAAGTGTTGAAGCCAAGTTGAGCAAGTAATTTGTCTTTGATCTTATCCTCTACAAACGCCGCGTGAATGGCGTTTTTCGTAAATCCGACCATCTCATTGTCGCCAAAGCCAAATGTAGAGGCTATATTCTCATAATCTTTAGAAAGCGATGTTTTAAAATATGGCGGATCATCAGAACTAATTGTGACGATCGCGCCGGCGTCTTTTAGCTTCTTGAACGGGTGAGCAGCCAGACTTGGAAATACTGAGAGCGAGATGTTTGAGCCAGGGCAGGTTTCTAGCACAATCTGTTTGTCTGCTATTTCCTTCACCAGATCCATATCTTCGATTGCACGTACACCGTGCCCAATTCGAGTTGGTTTGATATGCGTTACTGCATCTCGTACACTATGCGCACCATCAAGCTCTCCAGCGTGGATGGTTATGCCAAGATCAGCATCGCGCGCGATATCAAAAGCGCGAGCAAAATCCTTGACCTTGCCAAAGCGCTCATCACCTGCCATGCCAAACCCTGTGATCAGTTCATGTGGTCTAGATGCTGCAAGGATTGCAGCTTTTTCAACATTTTCTGCCCCTAGGTGCCTCACGCCAACAATGATCATCCGGCAGATAATTCCAGTGTTTGCTTCAGCACGCCTAATACCTTCAGCCAACCCACTTATATAGGCTTTTGGTGGCAGGCCTGCTGCCATTGCGTGGTCTGGCGAGATGAAAATTTCACTATAGATCGCACCTGTTTGTGCAATGCTGTTCAGATATGTCTCGGCAAGTTGTGCATAATCTTCTTCTGATCGAAAAAGGTTGGCAACTGTGTCATATGCTTTGAGAAAACTCGTAAAATCGTGCCATTTATAATGATCACCATCTAATATATCGGAAATATCGGTTTGATATTTTATGGCTTGTTGAATAGCCAACTCTGGAACTACAGCACCTTCTATGTGGCAATGAAGCTCGGCTTTTGGTATGTGTTTCATTATAAAAAACTCACTCCATATACCGTCGGTTCAAGTGATAAATGTTCAGCCGCACTTGCGCCAATATCTGCAAAACTAGTCCGAATACCAATGTTTTTAGACTTTATGTTGGGACCAAATCCTAATACAGGGACACGTTCCCGTGTGTGATCGGTGCCTTGCCACGTTGGATCACAACCATGATCGGCAGTAATGATAACAAGATCGTCAGCGCGCAATTGTTTTTGGATTTCAGGAAGTCTTTTATCAAATGCTTCAAGCGCTTTGCCGTAACCTTCAACATCACGACGATGCCCAAAAACCATATCGAAATCCACGAAGTTGGTCATGGTTAGGCTGCCTTCTTCAGCCTTTGCCACAATCTCAAGTGTTTTATCAAACAAAGCCATGTTGCCGTCAGCTTTATGAGTTTGCGTGACACCTTGGTGTGCGTAGATATCTGAAATTTTACCTATGCTGATCACACTTCTGCCGGCATTCTTAGCAATATCTAGCAGAGTAGGAGATGGTGGCAACACGGAAAAATCGCGGCGATTGCCTGTTCGCTCAAAATTCTGTGGTGAATCTCCGGTAAATGGACGTGCGATAACACGCCCAATATTTAAAGGGTCAAGCTCAATCCGCACAAACTCACAAAGGCCATAGAGCTTTTCGAGACCAAATATGTCTTCATGCGCAGCAATCTGAAATACGGAATCTGATGATGTATAACAGATCGGCTGACCGGTTTTAATATGCTCAACACCGCAACGTTGAATAATGTCAGTGCCGGATGCATGGCAATTCGCAAGGATATCAGGGACGGATAGAAATTCGCATATAGCTTGCGTCAAGTTGTCTGGAAAACATGGAACTTCTTTTGGGAAGTAACCCCAGTCAAAAT
The DNA here is from genome assembly GCF_040784015.1 of Lentilitoribacter sp. EG35. Taxonomy (NCBI): domain Bacteria; kingdom Pseudomonadati; phylum Pseudomonadota; class Alphaproteobacteria; order Hyphomicrobiales; family Rhizobiaceae; genus Lentilitoribacter; species Lentilitoribacter sp. EG35. The sequence continues at coordinate 436,497 of NZ_JBFNGQ010000002.1, read as the reverse complement.
CAACGGGCTGTCCTGCTATTTCCCAATGGCCAGATGGCGTATCTTTTCCATTTGAAACCTCAGATGCAGCGCCATAAATCCCGCTGGGACTGCTGGCAGATTTCATGCCTATTGGTATCTTCCCGGTTGCTAGTTGAGCAGCATTTGCTAGTCCAAGTTTTTCCAAATTTGGTAGAGAGATCTGATAGTTGTTGGCGATATGTCCAAGAGTATTTGCGCCCAAGTCGCCAAATTTTTTGGCATCAGGCGCTCCGCCTATACCAAAAGAATCCAAAATTAAAATAAAAACACGCGACAATGATCAATCCAACATATTTGAATGCATTCCCCAGATTTAATTGATGATTTTGGGGAGGAGGAAGTCATGTTTACCATATATTAAGCATTTTTCCACGCCCAGAGTTATAAATGTTAAAAAGGTGTATGTTAAAGTTATTGCGTACTCACATATTACCAATCTACATTCTAGTTGTGCTCACTTTAGCAACTGGAATATCAACAACCAACAACGCTTATGCTGCCCGGAAAGATGAGTTAAAGGTTTTACGAGTTGGTGTTCTATATAACCATCCAATTGCAGAAAATGAAAAATCAATTGCGGAATTTTCAAACTTCTATGCCACTCAGTTAGGTCTTAAAGTAGAAGTTATACGATTCAAATCTTTGGGTTCGCTTATGGACGCCCACGGAAGTGCACGTGTGCAATATGCTATTCATTCTGCACGTTCCTATGCAACTATGAATGAAATCTGCAGTTGTCTTCATGCAATTGCACGTCCGATTTCCGCACAAGGTTCAAATGGTTTCAGGTCCGTTCTTATAATACGAGATGATAAAAAAGCCGATTATGCGAATGGAGAGAAGCTTCGTATTGGTTTTTCGCGTAAAAATTCTATGTCTGGCTGGCTCGTTCCTAATAAAGCTATTGAAAATGGAGATATTCCTGCGAATGACTTTCTGGAACTAGGTAGTGTTGAGGATGTCGTTAGTGCTTATGAGCGTGGAAATGTTGATGGATATTTTGGATGGGTCCCGACATCAAAACTCGACGAGGTTGTGTCTTCCGAAAAAGTATTTGGAACGATTTATAATTCTCGCCTACAAGCAGAAAAAAAGTCAACAATTGTGTGGCGGTCAAAGATTATTCATCATGGCCCGCATGTTGCCCATCGCTCGCTTCCCAAGGAGTTGGTAGAAGATCTGACGAATTTGTTGTTGAACATGAGTAGCAGATCACCTGAGGTTTTGGATATTATAGAGCCGTATTTTTCAGGAGGCTTTGAACAAGCGAATGTAGGTGATTATAATGCTATATCGGCAGTATTGAATCTAAGTTCAATCAGTGTGCCTGCGATTATCGACGGAAGATTACGTTCAACGTTACAATAGCTCTTAGCAGTCGCTACATGTAATTATTTCTGCTTCTCGCTGGTGGAGATAATACTCTTTTGATAATGTGATTGCTTTACTATCCCAATTAACTCCGGCTTTTTTTGGCGCAAGTAGCAACAGATTGTAATCAAGGTCCACAGTTGTCTTTAGCAAAAAAGTATCCGGTATTTCATAGGCTTTAGGAATAACGATTTCTTCTCCAACCGGAAACGGGGCTGCATTTGTGCCATTCCACGACCATGAAATGGTTGGTTTCCCTGTTGAATCAATATTTATTCCAATAACTTGCATTCCCAATGTGGAAGCATCATACGGAGCCACAATGCTCTGAGCAACGCCTACCATCTCTTTTAATCCAGCTTTATCTGTTGTTTTGCCTTGGGAAAGTATATCCGTTGTAATCGCAGAAGCTTTTGATACTTTCTTATCTATCGTCATGGCAACCGATAGTTCAACCGCGCCCACATAAAGTAGAAGCAGAACAGGCACCAGAAGTGCAAACTCTACAGCACCAATAGCATCTTCATTTCTGATTAACCGTTTTACAAGTTTCTGGATTTTGTTCTTCCAGTTTGAGGTTTTTTGTTCTTCAAAAAGATCTTTGTGGTCTGAAGGGAGAGCTTTCATTATGGATACTCCTCATTCTTGAAGGCGGTTGTCGCGACCATTAAGAAGTACGATGTGGAACCATCTTCAGGTCGGACATTTGTTATATGTGGTCGAATGAGATCCAGCATGATCTCCCATTTGTAGTAAACACGAAGAACGTTGATCGAGCCTGCACCGCCAGGATTATAGCTAAAACCTGTTGTATCCAACTGAGAAAACTTTGCGTTGCTAACAGTCGGTATGTCAGTATCAATTGATGCATAACCAGTAACTGTTTTCAGGTCGATTAAAAGTTTTTCATCGCCTGATGGCAATTGATCACAGGATAGCATGATACTGATTTCATTACAGAATAACTCTCTGAACTGGATTTCAGTCTTATCTGTCGCAGGTTTACCTGCATTAAACGTAATCTCACCAGTTCGCAGTTTGCGAGACACAGTATCAACTGCATTTTGCAACAATTGATTTCCTGCGAACGCAAGCAATGTTTCAACTGTTGCAAATATGATCATGAAGAATGGAATAGCAAGTATACCAAATTCGATAGCGGTGCTTCCGCTTTCAGATTTGCGAATTTTTCGGAGACTTAAAATTCTCTTTGAGAACATTTTCAACGCCACACTTGTTACTCCAATAACACATACTATCCACACTCTAAATAGAATGTGTTGATCAAAGGTAACCTGAAATATTTAAATTTTTATTGTTAGCTGTTTGGTTGAATTCGGACTGAGTATTCAACTTTATTGAAGCAGACCTATTTACTCGCATCGCCCTGTTTTTCACAAATAGGTGAGCAAGTTAAAACAGAACGTTCAACCTGTCTGAACACACGTACACTGTTTTCTTCATCAACAGAAACAACAATACGTTTATCAATGATGGCATCTCCGTCCTTGTCCAGAATCACGAGATTCGTCGTACCATAAGATTTTGCGGTCAATATAACTGTGGTTGGATCACTCACGGTAACATCAGCTACTTCCGAGTTTCCTACAATAACACTTGATACAGGCGCATCGAATTTCAGTATTCGGGCATGATTCATGAAGACACTAATTATATCGTTGGCTTGCACATTTATAGTCATTGAGGTGAGAACAAGTGCGCTCAATACAATTTTGGCTGCTGAAAAAGATCTCATCTAAATATGTCCGCGAATGAATGCAATTTTTTAAACAAGATCGCTTTTAATGGTGAATGAAGAGTTAAATATAAGGAATTTCATAAAGAAAACTACAGTTTTCCGTCTTTTAGTATCCATTCCTAGTTTTGTAGCTGCTAAATTTTTGGGGGTAATTCTTGTAAAATATGCCATCTTTTTCCATTTAGTTATTCTTAACCATATTTTTTAATCGGATGGAAAACCCTACTTGTTAGTTTGGCGCTAACCGACTGGTGGAAAACTAGCGGGTGCTGAAAAAACCATATATGGAACTTAGGAGTTTTAAATGACTAATCTAATCAAACGTTTTACAAATGACGAATCCGGTGCGACAGCTATTGAGTACGGTCTAATCGCTGGCTTGATTGCCGTTGCAATTATCGCAGGCGCCGGCACCCTTGGTAACGCTCTGGATAACCAATTTGATGACTTGGCGACTGAAATTGAAAACGCTTCACCTTCTACGTAGTAGTCTTAGAAATAATGATATAATTGCTTAATTGCAATATACTTAGGGAAGCCGCCGAAAGGCGGCTTTTCTTTATTTAACAGTTAGAAATTATGTTCGAGTTGATTTTCGATTTTTTAAACTTTGACCAATAGTATCGCAGATATTATTTGGAGAACGTTATGTTGGAAGCAGCAATTTTGGTTATATTTCCTCTTTGTATGGCGATGGCCGCAATGACGGACATTTTATCTATGACGATACCCAATCGTGTGAGTCTGTTGTTGGGTGCGAGTTACTTCCTACTGGCACCGATAGTTGGTTTAGATCTAATAACAATTGGTTGGAGTGTTGTTGCTGCGCTATGTGTTTTTGCTGTTTGCTTCACTTTATTTGCTCTGAATATCATGGGTGGCGGGGATGCTAAGCTTCTAACCGCAAGTGCACTCTGGTTTGGGTTTGGGCTAGATCTTGTCGGATATCTCACGCTCGTGGCATATTTGGGTGCATTCTTGACGATTGGCATCCTTATTCTCAGAACACAAATAATGTCTTATGTTACAAATGCTCTACCCATTCCGGCGCATTTAATGGATCCGAAGGCTGGGGTGCCTTATGGTGTCGCTATTGGTATAGCTGCACTTATGAATTATCCCGAAACGCAGATATTTATGCTTGCCATAAACAGTTAATCCCATATCCCGTTCACGATAGTTTTACATCGCCTTTAACTCAAAGCTGGGTGAATATTTGGCAAAATTGTCAATTAGCTAGTTATTAACCATATGCAAGAAGCATTTGTTAACCATAAATATACCTTTCCAGTGCAATTGTTCTTAAGGGCGAAAATGCTTTTAAGGATTCGTGATGAAAAAAACGAGGGTTATGATAATAGCAGTTGCGGCATTAGCTGCAGGTGTTGCCGCATGGTTAGCCATGGGATTATCTGGAAATCCCCAAACCGTTGTAACTGAAATTCAAAACACGGTTATTGAGCGTATTCCTACCACTCGTGTTATGGTCGCGAAGGAAAGTATTGCAGTTGGTGCACGACTAAATCCAGAGCTTATTGAATGGAAAAATTGGCCCGAAGATTCTCTCGTTGAAGGTTATATCACTGAAGATGCTCGTCCTGAAGCGGTACAGGAGATGGCTGGCGTTATCGTAAGATTGCCTATCTTTAAAGGTGAGCCAATTCGACCTGAAAAAATTGTTGATTCATCTTCTCGCATTATGTCTTCGCTACTTCCCGCAGGTAAGCGTGCTGTAGCAACATCAATCAGCGTAGCGACAGGAGCCGGTGGTTTTATCCTCCCGAATGATCGTGTGGATGTCATTATGGTTCGAAGAGCAACTCAAGGTGACGGATTTCATACGGAAAATATCTTGGAGAATGTTCGTGTTCTGGCCATTGATCAGCGCATTGAGGAAGATGCAGAAGGGAACCGAACCGCTGTTGGAACAACTGCAACACTGGAGCTAACTCCGGAACAAGGGCAGATCATGGCTGTTGGCCAGCAAATCGCAGACCGCATCACACTTGCGCTTCGCTCTGTTGCAGACGTTGCGGAGAAAGATACGGTCGGCGCGTCACATCTAGTTACAACGGGTTCTGGTGCTGATGATGTAAAAATTATTCGAAGCGGCAAAGTTAGCCAAGCTGATTTAGTCAAAGAATAAGTGGAGATAACTATTGTTAAATTCTAGGAACAAAATGACTAAGGTTTGGGGACAAGTATCTCTCATTTCAAAACTTGCTTTGGCAGGTTCATTTTTGCTTATCTCAAGTGTTTTTCATGTTCAGTCAACTTATGCGGCCAATAATGCTATCGTTAAGATTCGCAATATCGGACCCGGTATATCCAAGGCAATTAAGCTTGGCCTGAATAAAGCTGTTGTCATAGATCTTCCCAAGAATGCACATGACATTCTTGTTGCTGATCCAGAACTTGCAGATGCAGTTACACGCTCGTCACGACGTATATATTTGTTCGGTAAAACAGTTGGCCAAACAAACATCTTCATTTTTGGCAAAAATGGAGAAGAGATTATTAATCTGAATGTTAACATCGAGCGTGATGTTAGCGGATTAAGTTCACACTTGAAGAGATTTATTCCAGGCTCTGAAATTATTGTCGAGATTATTTCGGATAATATTGTTCTTACCGGGAATGTTAGAACACCTCAGGACGCTCAACGCGCTGTTCGGCTGGCTGAAATCTTTGTAAAAGGTGGGGAAGCGACAACGCGCTTGACAACTGCTACTGCTGAAGGCGGTGATGTTGATATTTCTGCTGAAGCACGTCAATCTTCCCAGATTGTTAACTTGTTGAATATTGACGGTGAAGATCAGGTAACGCTTAAAGTTACAATCGCGGAAGTAAGTAGAACTGTTCTCAAACAACTTGGTGTAAATGCAGTCGGTAGCGTAAGTGGCGCCAATTCTGCCGGGAGTTTCGGAGTAACAAACTTAGCTAATCTAGGAAAAGAACTTGCAACCGGGAATTTTGTCAGGGCAGGTGGAAGAGTTGGTAGCGGAGCAATTTCTGGATATCTCAGCGCCATGGAACAGGCTGGTGTTATGCGTACGTTGGCAGAGCCGAGTTTAACTGCAATTTCTGGTGAGCCGGCTTCCTTTTTTGTCGGTGGTGACTTTAACTTGGTAAGCGGATATTCCTCTGGTGAAACACTGATCGATCGAAATGGGAATGCCTATCAGCAGTCCGGTACCTACTCAAGCGAGAAAGTTGAATACGGTATTCGACTAAACTTCACGCCTGTTGTGCTCGCACCCGGACGCATAAGCCTCAAAGTTCGTACTGAAGTATCCGAACCGACGTTTGAAGGCTCAACTTCTCTTAGCCAAGGGACTAACGGTTTAGGACCAACCTTCCTGTCAATACGAAAAAGGGAAGCGGAAACATCTGTTGAGTTGCCGTCTGGTGGTTCACTTGTGATCGCTGGTTTGGTTAAGGACAATATTCGTCAGGCAATGTCTGGCTTTCCTGGCGTATCCAAGATCCCAGTGCTTGGTTCATTATTTCGTTCAAAGGATTTTGTGCGAAACGAGAATGAGCTTGTTATTATAGCAACACCTTATCTAGTCAAACCTGTTGCTCGACAAAATCTTGCACGCCCAGATGATAATTTTAACGCTGCCGGTGACTATGCGAGTTTTTTCCTCGGACGAGTTAATAAGATCTACGGTAAATCGAAATCCAAGCGTCCAGCTGGCCAGTATCATGGCGCTGTTGGCTTCATTTACAAATAAGGCGCATTTATGATGATAAAGATAGGTCAAAAGCAAGGGCATTCATCAAATTTCAAGTTGAGTTCGCTAACTATGAAATTAATGGCGGTTGTAACCGTTGCGGCACTTGCCGGTTGTGCAAATCAAGACAAAGGTTTGACGGTTGGTTCGGTGTCCGATGATTATCGTGCCCGCCATCCAATCATGATAACTGACAAGGATATGATTCTTGATTTGCCTGTAGGAAATTTCCCAACGCGCATGACACATCAGGCAAAAGACACAATATCTGGGTTTGCGCGCGATTATATGAAATCAAGTGCAGGTCAAATTTTAGTATTGCAGCCAATGGGTGCTTCGAACAGTCATAAAGCGGGACAATATGCTAATTTGGTTGCAAACGCTTTGGCAAGTTCTGGCGTGCCGCGCCATCAGATCGCAGTGTCATCTTATGAAACTGAGACCGAAGGTGGAGCTGCGCCTGTCAAGGTGGTTTATACAGCTTTAGCCGCTTCGACTGGACCATGTGGTGTTTGGAATGAAGATATGTTGGCAAACACACACACAAATACCAATTATGAAAACTTTGGTTGTGCCACGCAAAACAATCTAGCTGCACAGATAGCCAATCCTTTAGATCTGGTTGCACCGCGCAGTATGTCACAGATTGACGCCACGCGCCGAGCCAATGCAATTAAATCTTATCAAGACAATGGCGCAGGACTTTAAGTGTTGCATTTGTATGGCCGAATTTGAGGACCAATTATGAGTATAGATTACGCACAGCCCGAGCGGGATGAAATTGAGCCAGAAGCAGATGCTGTTGTAAGTGGTCACGAAGATGTATCGTCACTTCGTCCTCTACCGCGCATATCTGTTCATGCATTTTGCGAAACGCCAAGCCTGCTTGAGCTTATGGAAAATTGTGCAGAAGATCGGCGTTTACTAAACGTGAATATGAGAATTAATCAGGGGAGTATATTAGCAGCTGCAAGTATGTTCGAGACCTCGCCGACACCAAACTTATTGGTCATCGAAAGCAGTTTAGATAGATCTGGCCTGATGGATGAGTTGCAAAAACTGGCATCCGTGTGTGATCGCGATACGCATGTCGTTGTTATTGGGAATAATAATGATATCGGACTGTACCGTGAATTGATGCGCAATGGTATTGCCGAATATATGGTTAAGCCTGTATCGATGGCAGATGTAATTGATACAATGGCATCAATTTTTGTCGATCCTGAAGCTGAGCCAGTTGGCAAAACCGTCGCATTTTTTGGTGCAAAAGGGGGCGTAGGCGCTTCCACATTAGCTCATAATTGTGGCTGGGGAATTTCAAACCTGTTCTCAAGTGGAGTAATTTTAGCTGACCTTGATTTGGCATATGGAACCGCAAATCTGAATTTCGACTGTGATCCGTTGCAAGGTATGGCCGAAGCTCTGTTCTCTCAAACTCGTATTGATGATGTTTACATGGATAGGTTGCTCGAAAAATGTTCAGAGCATATGTCATTATTGGCAGCTCCTTCTATGATGGATAAGACATTTGACATTGACGAAGATGCATTTTTGCCAGTTATTGAGATATTGCAAAGATCTGCTCCAATCACAATTTTTGATGTCCCACATGTGTGGAATGCATGGACACATAAACTGCTTGCGGCTGTTGACACAGTTGTGGTTTGCGCAACGCCCGATTTAGCAAACTTGCGCAATGCCAAGAATATTTTTGATGTTCTTGGCAAAGCACGTCCGAATGACCCGATACCACATTTGATTCTCAATCAGGTGGGTATGCCTAAGCGACCAGAAATTAGTGTTTCTGATTTTTGTGATCCATTTGATGTTGATCCTCTCGCTGTTGTTCCGTTTGATGCAGCTCTGTTTGGGAACGCCGCAAATAGTGGCAGGATGATTTCTGAAATGGAACCTAAATCTCCAACTGCAGAGACAATTTCTCAGATTTCACACATACTGACAGGTCGAACAGAAGTGAAGAAGCAAAAAACTAGTCCATTAGCAGGCTTGTTATCGAAATTGGGTAAGTAGATAGAGTTCAAGGAAGCAGTTTGAGGCCGAAATATGTTTGGTAAACGCAGTACAAGCGGAAATGGCGGAAAGTTCGGAGGTAACTCTACCGATGTACTGGAACGTGCGTCTAGCGCTCCGGTGTCAAAGGTAACTGAGCCAGTACCAGTTCAGGTTGAGACTCCAATAAAAGCACCGCCAGCACAGGCTCCCAGCATTGCGCCCGAGCGTGATGAAAATTACTATGATACCAAGGCACAAGTCTTTTCAGCCCTCATTGATACGATTGATTTATCTCAACTTTCGAAGCTGGATACCGAAAGTGCGCGTGAAGAAATTCGCGACATCGTCAATGATATCATTGCAATCAAAAATTTTGCATTGTCGATCGCTGAGCAAGAGGAATTGCTTGATGATATCTGTAATGATGTTTTAGGTTATGGACCACTGGAGCCATTGCTTGCTCGTGATGATATTGCCGATATTATGGTTAATGGAGCAGGTCGGACATATATCGAGGTAAATGGCAAGGTTGAGGAATCTTCTATTCGTTTCCGTGATAATGGACAACTATTATCTATTTGTCAGAGAATTGTGAGCCAAGTTGGTCGCCGGGTTGATGAATCAAGCCCAATTTGTGATGCGCGATTACCTGACGGTTCTCGTGTAAACGTAATTGCACCTCCATTAGCTATCGATGGCGCAGCGCTGACAATTCGGAAATTTAAAAAAGACAAACTCACACTCGAACAACTCGTTAATTTTGGAGCTATTACGCCAGAAGGTGCAACATTGTTGCAAATTATAGGGCGAGTACGATGTAACGTTGTTATTTCAGGTGGAACAGGTTCTGGTAAAACAACTCTCTTGAACTGTTTGACGGCCTATATTGATAGAGATGAGCGTATTATCACATGTGAAGATACCGCCGAGCTACAGTTGCAACAACCACATACAGTGAGGTTGGAAACAAGACCTCCAAATATCGAGGGCGAGGGCGAGATCACCATGCGTGATTTGATCAAAAACTGTCTTCGCATGCGCCCTGAACGGATTATTGTTGGTGAGGTTCGCGGACCAGAAGTTTTTGATCTGTTTCAGGCCATGAATACCGGTCACGATGGCTCGATGGGTACAATTCACTCCAACTCGCCGCGAGAATGTTTGAGCCGCATGGAATCCATGATCGCAATGGGTGGATACACATTACCAGCCAAAACCGTTCGAGAAATTATTGCAGGTTCCGTTGATATTATCATTCAGGCGGCACGTCTTCGTGATGGATCGCGCCGAATTACGCACATTACCGAGGTGGTCGGCATGGAAGGTGATGTTATCGTTACTCAAGATCTTATGAAATATGAGATCGACGGGGAAGACGCTAATGGGCGTCTGATCGGTGTGCATCGGTCAACCGGAATCGGTAAGCCACAATTCTGGGATCGGGCCCGCATGTATAGCGAAGAGCAACGTTTAGCTGCAGCGCTTGATGGGATGGAGGCCATGAGGTGATGAACTCCATTCTGATCGGCCACAAGTTTCAAGGGGTTGTAGAATAATGTTTGGACTTGATATTAAACTTGTCATGTTGGTAGCATTAGTTGCCGTTGCGGTTGGCGCAGCTATTTATGCGTTTTTCTTCAATACCATAGATGCTCAACGTCATGCCGACACGCGTATTTCTCGAATGTCTTCGGGCTCAAACTCAAATAATTATGCTCAGAAAAAAGCTGCAAATGATCGTATTGCTGAAATGAGCAAGCGTAAGAAATCGGTGCAGGAATCATTAAAGGAATTAGAAGATAAGCAGAATTCCAAGAAGAAAAAAACTGCATCTCTAAAGGATAAGTTAGCACAAGCTGGCCTTACAGTAAGCATTGAGAAGTTTTATGTACTTAGTTTAGTTCTTGGCCTTTTTTGTGGCGTAGTTACATACTTTCTAAGTCAAAACCCACTCGTATCAATGGGGGTTTTATTCGTATCTGCAGCCGGAGTTCCGCTTTGGATCGTTTCTTTTTTGCGAAAGCGAAGATTTAAAGCATTTTTGGAAGAACTACCGAATTCGCTAGATGTAATGGTCCGGTCCATCAAGTCCGGTCTTCCTCTCAATGACGCAATCAGATTGATTTCCTATGAGGCCGCTGAGCCTGTGAAATCTGAGTTTTTAAAGATTGTTGAAGCGCAACAGGTTGGGATGAGTGTTCCAGAAGCCTGCAGTAGAATGTATGAACGCATTCCGGTGCCAGAGGTGAACTTTTTTGCTGTTGTTATTAATATTCAAGCACAGGCCGGTGGTAACCTATCTGAGGCTCTTGACAATTTATCGAGCGTTCTGCGTGCACGAAAAACGATGAAAGCTAAAGTAAAAGCGATGTCGATGGAGGCAAAAGCATCCGCGGTTATTATCGGTGCTCTGCCATTTATTGTTGGTTTTCTGGTTTTTCTTTCTTCACGTGATTACATTATGATTTTGTTTACTGACCAACGCGGACACCTAATTATGGGTGTGTCGTTGGTTTGGATGACAATCGGCGTGTTGGTTATGCGCAAGATGATTGATTTTGAAGTTTAGGTTTTGAAAGTAACAAAATGATCGCAACTCTTACAGATCCTCAATTCCTGATTCCGCTGCTTGTCGCGGTCGCAGTTTTCGCGACCTGTGTGACTTTGGCAATGCCGTTTCTTGAAAAAAGCGATACCGCCGCACGTATGAAATCTGTCGCATTGGAGCGAGATGAGATCCGTGCGCGCGAGCGTGCACGCATGCAATCAGAAAATGCTGCAAAGAATCAGAAGGTGGCGTTACGGAAAGAAAATAATAAGTCGGCTGGACGTCTTGTTGATCAATTAAATTTGCGTAAAGCTCTCGCAGATGAAAATACCACCAGAAAATTGCATTCAGCGGGATACAGAACCCAAAATGCCCTAAATCTTTTTCTTGCAGCTCGTGTTATTTTTCCGATTGTGTTCTTAATTCTAAGCTTAACCTACGTGTTTGTGCTTGATGGAATCCCGGAACAGACTACCGGAATAAAAATCTTTGTCGTCATAGTCTGTGCTTATCTAGGCTTTTACCTGCCAGTGATATTTATAAGCAATCAAATTGGTAAGCGTAAAACGTCCATTCAAAAAGCGTGGCCGGATTCGCTCGATCTGATGTTGATTTGCGTAGAATCTGGTGTCTCTATTGAGCATGCGATGAAGCGGGCAGCACAGGAAATTGCGGAACAATCGCCAGAGCTGGCTGAAGAATTTGTTTTAACAACAGCAGAACTCTCGTATCTTCAGGATCGGCGTGTAGCGTTTGAAAATCTTGGAAGACGAACTGATCTAGATATTGTTCAAGCGGTTTGCCAATCACTTATACAGTCTGAGAAATATGGTACACCAGTTGCACAGGCTTTGCGTGTCTTGGCACAGGAAAGTAGAGATATGAGAATGGCGCGTGCTGAGGAAAAAGCTGCCGCCCTTCCACCAAAACTTACCGTGCCGATGATCTTATTCTTTTTGCCTGTACTTTTCGGTGTTGTTTTGGGCCCTGCTGCTATTCAGGTTATGGATCGCTTTTAGGCACATCAAATTGCATAAATCACGTTGAAGATACCATATATGGTGTGAAGGGTACTTGCGCTTAACTCGCTATTCTCGTATCTCCGTTTTATGAGCGATAATTCTTCTTCTTCAAACAGTGTTTTAATCATTGATTTCGGTTCGCAGGTAACTCAGTTGATCGCACGTCGTGTGCGAGAAACAGGTGTTTACTGCGAAATAGTTCCTTTCCAGTCAGCAGATGAAGGCTTTAAACGAATAAAGCCAGGCGCGATTATATTCTCCGGCGGACCAGCGTCTGTTCCAGAGGAAAATTCGCCGCGTGCACCGCAGGCGGTTTTTGATTCAGGTCTTCCAATTCTTGCGATCTGCTATGGACAGCAGACTTTATGTGCACAACTAGGCGGCAAGGTTGAAGGTGGTCACCATCGAGAATTTGGACGGGCTGATATTGAGATTTTGAAACCTAGTCCATTATTTGAAGGTATCTGGAATGTTGGCGAGCAATATCCCGTCTGGATGAGCCACGGCGATCGGGTAACGAAAATGCCAGAAGGCTTCGAGGTTGTTGCAACATCGCCAAATGCGCCTTGTGCAATTGCAGTTAATGAAGAGCGTAAATATTATACGACAATGTTTCACCCAGAGGTCGTGCACACACCAGATGGTGGGAAACTTCTGGCTAATTTTGTTTTAAATATCGCGGGTCTTCAAGGCGATTGGAATATGTCTGCATATCGAGATCGCGCAGTTGCTGCAATTCGTGAGCAAGTTGGCGACAAGAAAGTAATTTGTGCGTTATCTGGAGGTGTGGATTCCTCTGTTGCGGCATTGCTCATCCATGAGGCAGTTGGTTCGCAGCTTACATGTATTTTGGTTGATCATGGTTTAATGCGTAAAAATGAAGCCAGAGATGTCGTTGATATGTTTAGCCAGCATTATCCGGATTTAAAGCTTCTCCACTGCGATGCATCAGAAACCTTTATTTCTGAACTAGAGGGTGAGGCTGATCCTGAAACCAAACGCAAGATAATTGGGCGATTATTTATTGAGCTATTTGAGGCTGAAGCTAAAAAGTTGGGCGGAGCAGACTTCCTTGCTCAAGGTACACTTTACCCGGACGTGATTGAGAGCGTATCATTCAGCGGTGGGCCTTCTGTCACAATTAAATCTCATCACAATGTGGGTGGTCTGCCAGATCGTATGAATATGCAATTGGTCGAACCTTTACGTGAATTATTCAAAGACGAGGTGCGTGCACTTGGTCTTGAGCTTGGTCTGCCGCAATCATTCATTGGCCGCCATCCGTTCCCTGGCCCTGGACTTGCAATCAGATGTCCCGGTGGTGTTACGCGTGAGAAGCTTGAAATTTTGCGAGAAGCGGATGCCATTTATCTGGATGAGATTCGTAAGGCCGGTCTTTATGACAAGATTTGGCAGGCGTTTGCGGTTCTTTTACCGGTTCAAACAGTGGGTGTCATGGGAGATGGCCGAACTTATGAATCCGTTTGCGCACTTCGCGCTGTCACATCTGTTGATGGTATGACAGCTGATTTCTATCACTATGATATGGAATTTTTAGGTCGTGCAGCGACACGCATCATAAATGAAATCCGCGGCATAAACCGTGTTGTCTATGATGTGACATCCAAGCCTCCAGGCACCATTGAGTGGGAATAAATATTGCCCGTGATGGGCTTGTGAAACATCGTAGAATTTGTACGCATTAACGAAAAGTTGGAAAGACAGTAACTCCGTGACCACTAAAGATACAAATGGCAAAGAACTTGATGACGGAAATACAGTTCAAGTCATTAAAGACCTGAAAGTTAAAGGGACGTCAACGACGCTTAAACGCGGTACGACATTTAAAAATATCAGATTGACGTCAAATGAAGGTCAAGTTGAATGTCGACAAGGCAAGTCCACAATAGTGCTCAAAACCGAGTTTTTGAAGAAAACGTAATTGCAGACGGGAACTTAAAAAAGTGAGCCTTGATCTTTAGCTGCATCTTTTGGTTTGGTTGGCTTTTTATGTTTTACTGGCGCTTTGATCTCTGGTTCAGGTGCGTTACCGGTTTCTACTACATTAATCATACTATCTGAAAATTCGATTGATAGATGTTGTTGTGCTGTAACAGCCTCAGCAAGAGTTACAGGCTTCTTGTTCATGTCACGTATAATGGCAAATCCACGGTTCAGAACGTTTTTATAGGCAAGAGATTGTAAGACGCGGTTTTGAGCAGAAAGTTGTTGACGGCCATTTACGATCTGTCGGTTTATAGCGCCATCTGCGCGCAACCGTGATTGCTCTATTTGACTACGAGATTGTGAGATACGCTGAATTATTTGCTGTGGCACAGGTGAAAGTGCCTGATTCATACGTGCAATTTGAGTTATTTTTTGTTCTTTTATGCGGTCCCAATTTACCTTAAGCGCTCGCGTATTTTGCATCAATCTTGCTGTTCGATCTTGTAGAGAAGCCTGCAGAGAAATGGGTGTAAGGCGAGCAGATGGTGTTTCCAATGCTCTTCGCTTATTCATTACATTCAAATTTACTGCTTTACCCAAAAGATTACTAGCTTCGTCAATCCGGCGGCGAGGCAGAGCAAGTAGATTATCAAGAGATGGAATGCCGCGCGACAGTGCTTGAAAATTCTGTCTGCGTTGATCAATGACTCGCGTACTTGCCGATGATAGGCGCGCATTAAGATTGGCTATCGTGGCGTCGAGTTCTGCCTTTACTGGCACAGCCATTTCAGCTGCCCCAGTTGGTGTTGGCGCTCTTTTATCCGCAACTAAATCGAGTAATGTCCAGTCTGTTTCATGACCTACTGCGGAGATAAGCGGGATATCGGAGTTTGCTGCGGCACGCACTACGGCTTCGTCATTAAACCCCCAAAGGTCCTCTAAACTTCCACCACCTCGTGCGACAATGATAAGCTCAGGCTTGTTAATCTGCGAGTTGGCATCCAGTGCATTAAACCCGTCGATAGCTCGCGCAACTTCATCTCCACTCGTATCTCCTTGTACACGAACAGGCCAGATGATGACCTGTACTGGAAAGCGATCAGAAATTCGATGTAATATGTCTCTGATAACTGCCCCGGTGGGGGATGTCACAACGCCAATAACTTTTGGCATATAGGGAAGTAGTTGCTTTCTTGCTTCTTCAAATAAACCCTCTGTAGCAAGTTTCTTTTTACGTTCTTCTAGTAATGCCATGAGCGCACCAGCTCCGGCAGGTTCAAGCTGTTCTATAACGATCTGGTATTTTGATGAGCCTGGGTAAGTTGTCACTTTACCAGTGGCGATCATTTCCATGCCTTCTTCGGGCTTGAATTTTAGGCGATTATAAACACCCTTCCACACAACGGCATCCATGCGCGCGCGTTCATCTTTAATCGAAAAATAGGCGTGCCCTGATGAATGAGGCCCTCGAAATCCTGAAATTTCTCCGCGCACCCTTACATGCGAAAACGCACCTTCAACAGTCCGCTTGATGGAACCAGATAATTCCGTGACGGTATATTCTGAAAGATTTGACGTCGGTTCTCTGCTCATTACCTATCCTATTTTATAAGAGACGAGCCTGCAATGAGAACAACTAGAAATCTAAGTTGGCAACACTGAGTGCATTGTCCTGAATAAACTCACGACGTGGTTCAACTTCATCACCCATAAGACGAGAGAAGAGATCATCAGCATTTACAGCGTCACTGATTTTGACCTGTAGTAGCGAACGCACATTCGGATCCAAAGTTGTTTCCCAAAGTTGATCTGCATTCATTTCACCAAGGCCTTTATAGCGCTGGATATCAGTTAATCCCTTACGGCCAACCGCAAAGACGGCGTCAAGCAGAGCGCGAGGCCCACCCACTGTTTCAGTCACAGACTTGCGGTTTAGCACAGCCTGTCCTTTGTAGACATCACTCAGTTTAGTTTGCAATTGGTGTATAGCTTGTGCATCTTGGCTCGCAATGAGTGCTGAATCTAGAAGAGAGACTTCGGCCACGCCACGCACCATACGTTCAAGCAGTAATCCACCATTTTCAGTCACTTTACCTGTCCATGAACGTTCGGTTTCCTCAGAAACCATATTCATTCGCTCAGCCACATTTGCAGCAAGTTCATTGGCCCGTGCAGGGTCGGCATAGGCTTCCACAGACATTGCACCAGCAATGGCTGCTTGTTCAACAGATGATCTGTCGTAACGAGAATGAAGTCCATCAAGCAATGCGCGCAATCGTAATGCATCATCGACAACTGAACGCAAATCAAGCCCTGCACGCACCTCACCGTTTGATAGTTCTAACGTGGCTTCTTCCAAGCCGGATGTAATGAGGTAGTCTTCCAGTGCCGCCTGATCTTTTAAGTAACGCGAGGATTTACCACGAGAAACTTTATATAGAGGCGGTTGAGCAATATAGAGGTGCCCGCGCTCAATTAATTCCGGCATTTGCCGGAAGAAGAATGTCAGTAGCAACGTTCTAATGTGCGCACCATCCACATCCGCATCCGTCATAATGATAATTTTGTGATAACGTAACTTATCAGCATTAAATTCGTCTTTGCCGATACCTGTGCCTAGTGCTGTAATTAGCGTGCCAATTTCTTGTGAGCTTAGCATTTTATCAAAGCGGGCACGTTCCACATTCAGAATTTTACCGCGAAGAGGTAAGATTGCCTGGTTATCACGAGAACGACCTTGTTTTGCAGACCCGCCAGCAGAATCACCCTCCACCAAGAAAACTTCAGATTTTTCAGGATCTCGTTCCGAGCAATCAGCTAATTTGCCGGGTAAGGATGCGATATCCAAAACACCTTTGCGTCGTGTTAGTTCTCGTGCTCTGCGTGCGGCTTCACGTGCAGCAGCTGCTTCGCATACTTTGCCAACTAATATTTTTGCTTCGTGTGGGTGCTCTTCCAGCCATTGGCCCAGTGCCTGGTTTACTAAACCTTCAACAGCAGGACGAACTTCAGAAGATACAAGCTTGTCTTTCGTTTGTGATGAAAATTTTGGATCAGGCACTTTCACAGATAAAACGGCGGTTAGTCCTTCTCGGCAATCATCACCGGTTAAAGAAACTTTTTGCTTTTTAGTTAAACCGGATTTATCGGCGTAACTTGTTACCTGACGTGTTAATGCTCCACGGAAGCCGGCCATATGTGTTCCGCCATCCCGTTGTGGAATATTGTTTGTGAAACAAAGCACATTTTCATGATAGCTTTCATTCCACCACATAGCGACTTCAACTGTAATGCCATCTTTTTCGTTTGAGATGACGATTGGATCATCGACTAATGGTTTTTTAGTTCTATCAAGATAGCGAACAAATGCTTCCAGTCCACCTTCGTAGAATAATTCATCTGAACGAACGTCTGAGTGCCGGTTATCTGTTAAAAGAATACGAACACCTGAATTCAAAAATGCGAGCTCACGTAAACGATTCTCAAGTGTTTCATATTTGAAATCCGTCATCGTGAAGGTTTCTGTAGATGGTAGAAATGAAACTTCGGTACCTGAACGTCCTTCATATGTCCCTGTTTGACTAAGAGGTGCATCAGGAACCCCGTGAGTGAAGTTCATTTCATGCACTTCATCATCACGGCGAATAGTCAGCTTAAGCCATACGGACAGTGCGTTTACCACTGACACACCCACACCATGAAGCCCACCAGAAACTTTATAAGAATTCTGATCAAATTTACCACCTGCATGTAGCTGTGTCATAATCAGCTCAGCGGCTGAAACACCTTCTTCACCGTGGATACCAGTTGGAATGCCGCGACCATTATCGGACACAGTTACTGAACCATCGTTGTTAAGGGTAACGGTAACAATATCTGCATGCCCGGCGAGCGCTTCATCAATTGCATTATCAACAACTTCGTAAACCATATGATGCAGACCTGAGCCATCATCAGTATCACCGATATACATTCCCGGGCGTTTTCGAACTGCATCGAGGCCTTTTAAAACTTTGATGGAATCGGCGCTATAATCACCATTATTATTTTCAGTATTTTCGTCGCTCATATAATTATAATCTGCTCGAGTAAAATCTTTAGGTCCACACACGAATCATGCGCGTATTAAGCATATATTATATAGTGTTTGATGGTTCAAAAACCAAATTTTGAACACGGTTTCGACAGGTTTTTTTGATATTATTGTGTATAGTTCTGATGTAAATAATGACAGTTCCGGCGATGTTATAAATTTGAGGACAAAAGATCATGAAAATTGACGAGAATTTAAGTGATTTCGAACCCCCAGCACCCATCCCAAGAACAACAATTCCGTCTATTTTTGAGGTTATTAAATCAACACTTACTAACCCCTTGGAGGTTTGGGGTCAGCCTTCATACACATTGCCTTGGATTAAAACGAAGTTTCTAAATGAACGAATGCTCATTATTAACGATCCTGACTTCATCCATTATGTGCTGGTGGAGAATGCAAAAAACTATCGTATGGCAACTGTTAGGCAATTGATTTTGCGCCCGATTCTGCGAGATGGTCTTTTAACAGCGGAAGGCGATGTCTGGAAACGCTCGCGGAAGTCTGTAGCACCTGTTTTTGCGCCGCGCCATGCTAAAGGCTTTGCTGATCTTATGCATAAGCGCGCAAAAGAATATGTGAAAAAATATGAACAGATTGAAGAAACAGATTTCGCCGTCGATATGACCGAACTCACCTATGAGATATTGGCCGAAACATTATTTTCAAATGATATTGCGTCCGATAAAGCTGACTTGGCTCAGGATGTCGAAAAACTCCTGCATACAATGGGACGAGTTGATCCGCTTGATCTTATTAAAGCGCCCAAATGGGTGCCTCGCTTCCGCCGCCTTCTGGGGTTTCCGATCATGCAAAAGTTTAGAAAAATTGTTTCAGACACCGCCGGAAAACGGCTTGCTTTGATGGAGGATGGAACCGCTGATATCCCCGATGATTTTCTGACATTGTTATTACGTCAGCTCGGACCGGAAGGTCTGAAACGTAAGGAAATAGAGGATAATATCATAACATTCATAGGGGCAGGGCATGAAACCACAGCTAGAGCGCTCGCTTGGACGCTATATTGCGTCGCAAACTCATGTAAATACCGAAATTTGATGGAAGCTGAGGCCGACAAGGTTCACAATGAGAATATAGATCCTGTTGACTGGCCGGAGCACATGCCTTGGACCCGTGCGGCTTTTGAAGAAGCAATGCGTTTATATCCACCTGCGCCCTCAATAAACCGAGCGGCGCTCGCCGATGATAAATGGGTTTCCCACGACGGAAAAAATGTGACGATTGAGAAAGATACGACGGTGCTAATCATGCCATGGACGCTTCATCGTCACGAGAAATTATGGGAAAAGCCAAGGGTTTTTCGTCCTGAGCGGTTTTTGCCAGAAAACAAGGCTAAACTTCATCGTTTTCAATATCTCCCATTCGGCGCAGGACCGCGCGTTTGTATCGGTGCAACGTTTGCGCTGCAAGAAGCAATTATTGCTCTGGGAGTTTTGATGAAGAGCTATCGGTTCCATTGTCCGGATACAACAAAACCATGGCCGGTCCAAAAACTTACAGTACAACCTGCTGGAGGTCTAAGGATGAGTGTTTCAAAGCGAGAATAAGATTGTTTCTAAAAAGGAAATAATCTTATTCTTTATATGTTAATTGACAATAAATTGATGTTCTTTATTGATGCATGAAAAGTCCTATGTAATTTGACGGGGTCATAGATAATGCAAGAAATTAACGGGTTACAAATTGATCAGGAGCTCTTTAAGTTTCTCACAGAAGAAGCTTTGCCGGGTTCTGCTATTGAAGCTGATCATTTTTTTGAACAATTTTCAAAGCTTGTGCATGATTTGGCGCCTAAAAATCGTGAACTTTTAGCTAAGCGTGATGTATTGCAAGAAAAAATTGATGCGTGGCACCGCGACAATGGTGCACCTCATGATTTAGATGCTTACAAAGCGTTCCTGACCGAAATCGGGTATTTGCTGCCTGAAGGGGATAAATTCTCGGTCAGCACCGACAGAGTGGATGCGGAAATTTGTGCAACCGCGGGCCCGCAACTTGTTGTGCCTATCATGAATGCTCGGTTTGCCCTGAATGCCGCTAATGCCAGATGGGGATCACTTTATGACGCGCTTTATGGAACAGACGCAATTTCCGATGATGGTGAAGCTCAAAGAACGTCAGGTTACAATCCTTCTCGGGGGGAAAAAGTCATTGCATGGGCACGCGATTTCCTAAATGAAAGTGTTCCAATTAAAGGTGATTGGCATAATATCGCCAATGTTTCTGTTGATGGTGGACAGCTTGTCGTCAAGCTTAGCGATGGGCAAGATGTACCCCTAAAAGATGCTGCACAGTTTGTTGGATATAATGGTGATCCGGAAAATCCATCATCTATTCTTCTTAAGAAGAACGGGATGCATGTAGAGGTAATCTTCGATGCCACCAGCCAAATTGGAAGCGCGGATGCGGCAGGCATTTCGGATGTTGTTTTGGAATCAGCTTTGACATCAATCATGGATTGTGAAGATTCCATTGCCGCTGTTGATGGCGCAGATAAAACAGTCGTTTATCGCAATTGGCTCGGCCTAATGAAAGGCGATCTGGAAGAAAACCTTGAGAAAAATGGCAAGACAATTGTTCGTAAGCTCAATTCTGATCGTAGTTTCATTGCAGCCGATGGTACAGATATGTCGTTGCCGGGTCGTGTATTAATGTTGATCCGAAACGTTGGCCATCTGATGACGAACCCTGCCGTTCTAGATAAGGATGGCAATGAAGCGCCTGAGGGACTTATGGATGCGATGATCACGGGCCTTATTGCTTTGCGTGATATTGGGCCTCAAGGTCGTTTTGTGAACTCGACAGAAGGTTCGATGTACGTTGTTAAACCTAAAATGCACGGTCCGGAAGAAGTGGCTTTTGCGAGTGAAATTTTCGGCCGCGTAGAACAAGCGCTTGGCATGAAGCCAAATACCATGAAAATGGGCATTATGGATGAGGAGCGCCGCACAACGGTAAATCTTAAAGAATGTATCAGAGCAGCAAAAGAGCGTGTTGTATTTATTAATACCGGCTTCCTTGATCGTACGGGTGATGAGATGCACACATCCATGCATGCTGGTCCCATGATCCGTAAAGGTGACATGAAACAAGCGGCATGGATTAGCGCCTATGAGAACTGGAATGTAGATATTGGTCTTGAATGCGGATTATCTGGCCATGCGCAGATCGGGAAAGGTATGTGGGCCATGCCGGATCTTATGGCCGAAATGCTTGCTCAAAAAATTGGCCATCCCAAGTCTGGCGCAAACACTGCATGGGTTCCATCACCAACGGCAGCAACATTGCATGCAACACACTACCACAAAGTCAACGTATCAGACGTTCAAAGCGAACTTAAATCACGTGCTCGCGCTAATATTGATGATATTTTGTCAATTCCGGTTGCAAAAAATCCAAACTGGACCGCAGAAGATATTCAAGCTGAACTGGACAATAATGCACAAGGCATCTTGGGTTATGTCGTTCGTTGGGTCGATCAAGGTATTGGATGTTCAAAAGTGCCTGATATTAATAATATTGGCTTGATGGAAGATCGAGCCACATTGCGCATTTCGGCCCAACACATGGCAAACTGGCTTCATCATGGAGTTGCATCTCGGGAGCAAATTGTTGAGACGATGAAAAAAATGGCGAAAGTCGTTGATGATCAAAATGCGAATGATCTACTTTATAAACCGATGGCGACTGACTTTGATGGTTCCGTTGCTTTCCAAGCCGCATTGGAGCTGGTTTTAGAAGGTCTTTCTCAACCAAGTGGTTATACCGAGCCTATCTTACACCGCCGACGCCTCGAGTTAAAAGCCGACGCATAAAATCATTTCATAATGTAGAAAATAGCCCCCGTGATTGTTACACGGGGGGCGGGCTATTGTTATTAGGAACGTTCAATAAAGTTTGAGTTTATTGAATGACAATGACTTTAGCTAGGCGGCCTGGTTTTACACGATCGAACAGATCGATAATATCTTGATTGATTAAGCGTATGCAGCCGGATGAAGCTGCGGTGCCAATGGAGCTCCATTGTGGTGTGCCATGAAGGCGAAACAAGGTGTCCTCACGTGTTTTACTGTCATGCAGATACAGCGCACGCGCACCCAGTGGATTTTTAAGCCCAGGGTTCATACCCTTTTTAACATATTTTCGAAGATGTGGTTGGCGGTCAGCCATTTCCTCAGGTGGGAACCATTTCGGCCATTCGCGTTTTACCGCGATGTAAGCTTCACCTTCCCAAGCAAAACCTTCCCGACCAACACTAATACCATAACGAACGGCTTTCCCACCACCAAGTACATAGTAGAGATAACGTTGTGGTGTATTAACAACTATTGTACCGCGTGGGTATGACGAATAGAATTTCACAATTTGACGATGGTATTTTTTGTTGATCCGTTTGACTGGAATTGCAGGCAATTTGTAATCACCGTCTTTAACGGACCCATATGAATCTGAAAAAATTTCATATGTTTTTGGGGTGGTAGGTTCAGTGTTGGATGCACACCCTGCGAGTGCTCCGAGAAATATCAAAATCAGAATTTGGAATGATTGCCTAAACTGCATAAGTCTCTAAGTCCCAATGAAAATTCAACAGGTGAATCGATCGATGTGCTTCTCGTTGGCTTTATTTTGTATTCTGACGGATGAGGCAAGCAAAAAGTTCGCGTTTTTTCAAATCACTCGCTTTTTTGTTGTCAGTGAACATAATTGCAACAGTTCAATGTTGATCATACTAAGATCAGTTTAGTTTTCGACTTTACGGCTCTTCCAATTTAATATTGCATTATAAGGCGCACCCGCAGCAATAGGCTCTACAACCTTCTCTGGTAGCTCTTTTGCAAATTTTAAGTGGTGAACATTCTTTGTGATATCAACAATGGCAGCGGAAATTTTAACAGGGTAGTTATCCAAAATCAGATAAAGATGCACGTCTCGGCGTAACATAAATCGTGGATGGATAAGCGCACCGCCCGCGGATATATTCATCAGCCGAGCTTCCATGTTTCCGCGCTGCCTGATGCCATCTTTAAAGTAGTGAATTTTACAGGGTAAGTTCGTGACAAACCTTTTGTGTTTGCGTTGCTCAACAAACATCAATTTTGACAAAAAATTGCCTTCGTTATTTTTTGCTTTAGTGCTTGCGACTTTGCCCAAAGTAAACCAACTCCCATTAGAAGCGTGATAAGAAATCAACGCCTTAGCGCGTGCATTGCAACAGTAGAATGTGTAAAAATCGTTTATTTTGTCGTAAATCGCACTAACGGAATGTTGTAGTTTAATTCTTGGCTAACTTAGCGTGTCGGAAATCATTAAAAGTTTCTCAATTGACCCGTAATTTGTCCCAAAACACCGTTTGCAGCATCAATAACGTTAGACCCAGGGCCAAAAATCTCGGCAACACCTGCATCTTTGAGCATTTGGTAATCCTGTTCTGGAATGACGCCCCCACAAACAACGATAATGTCAGGGTTGCCTTTATCCCTAAGCAATTGGATAAGTTCAGGAATAAGTGTTTTATGCCCTGCGGCCAGAGAGGAAACACCAACTACATCGACATTTGCCTCGATAGCCCGATCGGCAACTTCGTTGGGTGTTTCGAACATATCTGATAGGTCGACGTCAAAACCCATATCTGCAAAAGCGGTGGCAATAATCTTTGCACCTCGATCGTGTCCATCCTGACCCATTTTCGCAACAAGAATGTGCGGTGTCTTTCCGCGTTCAATCTTTGCTTCAGCAATTTTCGACTTAATTGCTTCATACTCGGTATCACCTTCGTAATCGGATTGATAGATACCGGAAATCACTCGGGTTGTTGATTTGTGACGGTTAAATGCGATCTCCATAGCATCGGAAATTTCACCAAGGGATGCACGTGCACGTGCTGCTTCGATTGCCGCTTCTAATAAGTTTCCAACTCCTGACGATGCAATAATTTTTAAGTCCTCTATTGCTTTCGCATGGGCATCTTTATTGCGCGTGGATTTAATTCTACTGAGACGTTTGATTTGACTTGTTCGAACTTTGGCATTGTCGATATCAAGAATATCAATAGGGGCTTCATCGTCCAGTCGGTACTTATTCACACCAACAATGACATCTTCACCCTTATCTATTCGCGCTTGCCGTTTTGCGGCAGATTCTTCGATCCGCATCTTAGGTAACCCGGCTTCAACAGCTTTGGTCATGCCGCCCATGGCTTCCACTTCTTTAATCAAGCGCCACGCTTCCTCAACCAGATCGCTTGTCAGCGCTTCGACATAGTAGGAGCCACCAAGAGGATCGACAACATTCGTAATGCCTGTTTCATGTTGGAGGATCAGCTGTGTATTACGAGCAATTCGGGCTGAAAATTCTGTTGGTAGTGCGATAGCCTCATCAAAGGAATTTGTATGCAGTGATTGCGTGCCGCCAAGTGTTGCCGCCATAGCTTCTACAGTTGTGCGAACGATATTATTGTAGGGGTCCTGCTCGGTTAGTGAGACACCAGATGTCTGGCAATGTGTGCGCAACATTTTTGAACGCTCATTTTTGGCGCCAAAGTCCGTCATGATTTTCGCCCATAATTGGCGGGCAGCGCGTAATTTTGATGCCTCCATAAAGATGTTCATACCAATACAGAAGAAGAATGAGAGCCTGCCAGCAAAAGCATCGACATCAAGACCCTTTGCCATGGCGGCGCGTACATATTCCATACCATCGGCAAGTGTGTAAGCGAGCTCTTGCGATAACGTCGCGCCAGCTTCTTGTATGTGATAGCCGGAAATAGAAATAGAGTTGTATTTTGGCATATTTTGCGCTGTGTAATCAATAATATCCGCAATGATGCGCATTGAAGGTTCTGGCGGATAGATATAGGTATTTCGAACCATGAATTCTTTAAGAATATCATTTTGAATGGTGCCGGAGAGTTGCTCCTTCAAAACGCCTTGTTCTTCTCCTGCCACAATAAACATCGCAAGAATAGGAATAACTGCGCCGTTCATTGTCATGGAAACAGACATTTGATCTAAGGGAATACCATCAAAGAGGATTTTCATATCCTCAACACTATCAATAGCAACGCCGGCTTTACCCACATCACCAACGACACGTTCATGGTCAGAATCATATCCTCGATGGGTCGCCAGATCGAAGGCAACCGAAAGCCCTTTTTGGCCTGCGGCTAAGTTTTTGCGATAAAATGCGTTGCTCTCTTCTGCCGTAGAAAAACCTGCATATTGGCGAATTGTCCATGGTCGACCGGCATACATTGTAGCTTTTATGCCGCGGGTAAAGGGCGCATGACCTGGCATTTCCGCTTTAGCGGAGGCAGGAACATCTTCATCTGTATAAAGCGGTTTAACCGTAATATTTTCAGGCGTTTGCCAATTAAGGCTTTCAGGGTCTTTGCCTTTAAGCTCTTTCTTGGTGAGTTCAAGCCAATCGCGTTTGGAAGCCATTATTCAAACTCCATGATTACCGTATCAACCGCAAGGCTATCACCTTCACTAACTGGAATTGATTTAATCACTCCAGATTTTTCAGCCTTGAGGACGTTTTCCATTTTCATAGCTTCAATAATGGCAAGCGCTTGACCTGCTTCGACCTTATCGCCAACAGAAACATTAAGAGCATTGACCAGACCTGGCATTGGGCAAAGAAGTAATTTTGATGTATCAGCTTCTTGTTTTTCTGGCATGAGATCCAACAACTCAGCCGTGCGAGGCGTGAGAACTTTTACCTCCAGATCGGCCCCGCGTGTGCGAATGCGAAATCCATCTGCCCGTTTGTTTGCCTTGAGAGTATAATTTTCATCTTCGCCAACATTAATATTGCCAGCCACGAGCGTATCACCTGTTTCAAAACTGGAATAGAGTTCAGTGGCTTGTTCGTCTCCTTCGAACAACACCTGAAAGTTACCTTCAATTTCGTCATCTGCCTGACCGATCAAGAGCGGGAATTTATGATCAGCTATTCTGACAACGTAATTTGCCGCCTGAGAGTGTGCGACACCAAGCTCAATCGAGCGCAGCGCTTGTTTTCGGATATCCTCAATCAGCTGCATAGAAGCTGTTATTCCGGCAACTGCGCGATATTCATCTGCAGATAGGTCGACACCATGGAAGCCATCTGGATATTCATCAGCAATAAATGCAGTTGTGATATTGCCGCTTTGGAAACGGGGGTGTGTCATCACAGCAGATAGAAATGGCAAATTATGGCCAATGCCTTCCAGTTCAAACATATCAAGCGCTTCGCCCATCGTCTGGATGGCTTCATCGCGCGTTTCACCCCATGTGCATAATTTTGCGATCATAGGATCATAATACATTGATATCTCACCACCCTCAAAAACACCTGTATCATTGCGCACAATGTTCCCGTCACCAATGTCACCTTCTGCGGGCGGACGATAGCGTGTTAGGCGGCCAATCGATGGAAGGAAATTACGATAGGGATCTTCTGCATAAAGGCGGCTTTCCATCGCCCAGCCATTAATGGAGATATCGTCCTGTGTGAGAGAAAGCCTCTCCCCATCCGCAACGCGGATCATTTGCTCAACCAAATCAACACCTGTGATTAACTCTGTCACCGGATGCTCGACTTGTAGTCGCGTATTCATCTCAAGGAAATAAAAGTTCCGGTTTTTATCGACTATAAATTCAACCGTTCCGGCACTTACATAGTCAACCGCTTTTGATAATGCGCAAGATTGTTCACCCATCGCTTTGCGTGTTGCTTCGTCCAGAAAGGGAGAAGGTGCCTCTTCAATAACTTTCTGATTGCGTCGCTGTATCGAGCATTCGCGCTCGCCCAAATAAATGCAATTTCCGTGGCTGTCCGCGAGAACTTGAATTTCAATATGACGTGGTTCTTCGACAAATTTTTCGATGAAAATGCGATCATCGCCAAATGAGCTTGCCGCTTCAGATTTTGAGCGATCAAAGCCCTCACGGGCATCATCATCATTCCATGCAATACGCATACCTTTGCCGCCGCCGCCAGCAGAAGCTTTGATCATCACAGGATAACCAACTTTATTGGCGATTTTGATTGCGTGTTCTGCGTCATCTATCAGGTCCATATGTCCCGGTACTGTCGATACACCAGCTTCATCGGCGATTTTTTTTGAGGTGATTTTATCGCCCATCGCTTCAATGGCACCCTTTGGTGGGCCAATAAAAATGATACCTTCTTGCTTTAAACGTTCTGAAAATTCTGCTCGCTCGGATAAAAAACCATAGCCCGGGTGTACCGCATCGGCGCCAGTTTCTTTACAAGCTGCAACAATTTTATCGATGATGAGGTAGCTTTCAGAAGCTGCCGCAGGTCCAATGTGTACAGCTTCATCAGCCATGGATACGTGTAATGCATTCTTGTCAGCATCAGAATATACAGCAACCGTGGCAATGCCCATACGTTTTGCTGTTTTAAAGACACGGCACGCAATCTCGCCTCTATTGGCAACGAGGATTTTTTTAATCATTTGTAATTGTCCTCTTCAAGGCTTTCCGGAAAACTAGCTCGTGCTACATGCTCATCAATGTACAGCATGGCTTCATAATCTTGGGGATCAAAATCAGTATCAACGGGTTTAACTTCGCGCATAAATAGTGTGCCCAATCGCCCGGCATCAAGATTACCGCGTTCAAATGGCTCACTACCAAAAGCTTTCCAAAGGCAGGCCAGAAAATTTTTATCAGCTTCGTTCAGGATTTTCTTGCGATCTGGATGCCGCTCCCGTTTTTCAATTTTTGTCGCAACAGGCGCTGCACGGCGAATGGTAAACTGAAAATCTGTCCCCGGAAGTCGAGACGGAAAGCCGCGATGTTTAAGCATATAAGGTAATGATGGCATATGCTTCTCCTAAAGCGGTATATTGCTGTGTTTACGTGCGGGCTGATCGACTTGCTTGGTTTTCAGCATTTCGAATGCACGTGCAACGCGGCGGCGTGTTGAATGTGGCATGATGACTTCGTCAACAAAGCCGCGTTGAGCCGCGATAAACGGATTGGCAAAGCGATCTTCATATTGTTTGGTGCGCTCAGCAATTTTCTCAGGATCATCAAGTTCGGACCGATAGAGAATTTCTGTTGCCCCTTTTGCACCCATCACAGCAATTTCAGCTGTAGGCCAGGCATAATTGATGTCTGATCGGATATGTTTAGAGGCCATCACGTCATAGGCTCCGCCATAAGCTTTTCGTGTAATAACCGTGATCATAGGAACGTCAGCTTCAGCATAGGCAAACAACAATTTTGCCCCATGTTTGATAATGCCGCCATATTCTTGCGCAGTTCCAGGAAGAAAGCCGGGGACATCAACAAAGGTAAGAAGAGGTATGTTGAATGCATTACAAAAACGAATAAAACGTGCTGCTTTTTTAGAAGCGTCGATATCCAGACAGCCGGCCAGAACCATCGGTTGGTTTGCAATGACCCCGATCGTATCACCATTCATGCGGATAAAGCCGATGAGAATATTGCCCGCGTGATCTTTTTGAATTTCGTAAAACTGCTGTTCGTCTGCAACCTTCTCAATCACTTCGCGCATATCATAGGGCTGGTTTGGATTGGCTGGAATGATTGTATCAAGCGATGTTTCTTCACGTGTAATGGGGTCAGATGTTGGAAGATTTGGTGCGGCTTCACGATTAGATAATGGTAGATAATCGTAAAATTCGCGCATTTGCAGCAGAGCATCGACATCATTCTCAAAAGCGGCATCAGCAACAGATGACTTCTTCGTGTGAGTTGATGCGCCACCTAATTCTTCAGATGTTACAATCTCATTTGTCACGGTTTTAACCACGTCAGGGCCGGTAACAAACATATAGGATGTATCTTTGACCATGAAGATAAAATCTGTGATCGCTGGTGAATAGACCGCGCCACCCGCACAAGGCCCCATGATCATTGAAATTTGTGGCACAACGCCAGATGCGCGCGTGTTTCGCCAAAAGACTTCCGCATAGCCGCCGAGAGACGCCACACCTTCTTGAATACGCGCGCCACCAGAATCATTAAGACCGATAACAGGAACACCATTCTGCGTCGCAAGATCCATGATTTTGCAAATTTTCTCGGCATGCGTTTCTGATAGCGAGCCGCCGAAAACAGTAAAATCTTGGGCGTAAACATAAACAGGTCTGCCGTGAATAGTTCCCCATCCAGTTACAACACCATCGCCAGGAATTTGGTTTTCAGCCATGCCAAAATCTGTGCAGCGATGCGCTTTATATAAGTCGTATTCTTCAAATGAATCTTCATCCAGCAAAATTTCAAGCCGTTCTCGGGCTGTGAGCTTACCCTTTTTATGTTGCGCATCGATCCGCTTTTGGCCGCCACCCATCTTCGCACCATCGCGGCGCAATTCCAGTTCATCGAGAATATCTTGCATTTATTTCCCCTTATCTTAGTGCCCTTATAGCGGATATTTTCATAAAAATAAGGGTTGAAAATGCAACATTATCAGTTTAGCAAATATTGCAACTTAAATTTTGCGAAAGTGCAAACATGCGTGGGCGAAAACTCTTTATCGGGCGAAATATCAGAGCTATCCGTGAGCAACATCAACTTACGCAGGCCAACTTTGCCAACCAACTTGGAATTTCAACGAGTTATCTCAATCAGATTGAAAATAATCAGCGGCATTTATCAGCCAATGTGCTTCTTTCGCTGGCTGAAAAATTCTCGGTTGATATCACGACTTTGTCCGAAGATGATAGCAACCGCTTGCTTGCGGACATGATTGAGGCCTTGGCTGATCCGCTTTTTGGTGGTGAATCTCCAAATGGGCAGGATCTCAAACTTGTAACCCAAAATGCGCCCGCCGTCGCGAAAGCGTTTTTGTCCATGCATCATGCTTTGCGGCGCGCAGGGGAGCAGCTCGCCGAACTCGATGACACGCTTGAGAGAAGCGGCGCACTAACTGAACCAGCCCCTTATGAAGAGGTTCGTGACTACTTTCATTACATTGATAATTATGTTCATGAACTTGATGTTCTTGCCGAGGATCTTGCAGAAGCGGCGTTGCAGCGAGGTCAGAAAAGTGTTCGAGCTTTAGCTGAATATATCGAGCGAAAACATCGCGTACATGTTTCAGTCGCAAATATTTCAGCAGATGAACGGGTTTTGCGAAGCTATCATTCCATATCGCGAACCCTGAAGTTGGATTCACGCGCTTCCGAATCAACCAACGCTTTTCAAATCGCGCATCAGATTGCTCTCATTGAGCATGGTGACTTGATTAGAGACATTGTGAACAGGGCTGATTTTAGATCAGAAGATGCAGGAGCTATATGTCAAATTGGATTGGCCAACTATTTTGCCGGCGCAGCACTTTTGCCTTATGGTCAGTTTCTAGATCTGGCGCGTACACATAGACATGACCTTGAAATTTTATCTGATCATTTTGGTGCGAGTATTGAACAAGTTAGCCACCGTTTAAGCACACTACAGCGCAACGGCAGCAAGGGTATCCCGTTTTTCTTCGCACGTGTTGATCAAGCGGGCAATATTACCAAGCGACATAGTGCCACGAAATTACAGTTTGCTCGATTTGGCTCTGCTTGTCCTTTGTGGAATGTTCACCGTGCTTTTGAAACGCCAGAACAGATATGTCGTCAGTTGGCTGAAACGCCCGACGGCGTTAGATATTTATGCCTGTCAAAAGCCGTGACCAAAAAGAAGGGCGGCTTTCGTGAGCCGGTACAGCGCCATGCACTTGCCTTGGGTTGTGAAATTATACATGCATCGGAACTGGTTTACGCTGATGATTTGGATATCAAAAGCGAACAGGCCTTCGAACCTATTGGTATTTCGTGCCGTATTTGTGACCGATCAAATTGCCATCAAAGGGCAGTGCCACCCCTCAAGCGTAAGCTTGATATTGATGAAAACACCCGAACTGTTATTCCATATAAATTTTAGCTATCTGCTAGTTTTTTCCAGGAATTGCTTTGGGCCAGCATTTCACGCAAATATCTGACGTTAGCTTCGGCTTGATTACCGGAAAGCTCGCCGCGAGCAATCTTTTCTGCCTCATCAAAGCGACCTTGTAGGCCAACGATCAGAGCTAGATTTTGACGTACCCTGCTATCGGCAGCAGGTTGCTTGGAGGCATTGCGCATATATGTTTCTGCAGTTCGTAGATCACCCTCCAATACATATGACATGCCTAAATTGGATAAGACAGACGGCTCATCTGGTACGATATCCAATGCCTCGCGATATTTATACCGAGCTTGAACGGATTGCCCAAGCTGATCAAGGATGGCACCTTCTGCAGATAATAGTTTCCAATTTGGTTGATCTGGAGTTTGTGCTCGGCGAATTGTTTGTAATGCTTGATCAAGATTACCAGCGCCAGCCTGCGCCTTGCCATAAGCTGCCAGCACAGTTCTATCTTCCGGGTTATGAATTGCAGCTTGTTGCATAACTGCAAGCGCTTGCTCATTGCTACCTGTCATAAGCAAAACAGATGCATATTGCATGGCGATTGGGCCACTTTTGGGATTACTTTTATATTTTGCACCTGCAGTTCGGGCTGCATTGTTAAGTTCAGTCGCGTTCATTTGTGCAAGAGGTTTATTAAAGCTAGCAACGGAACCAGTTGTCAGTTTGCTTTTGGATGCACATCCGGCAAGTGTTCCCGCAATCAGACAGACAGCTACCGTGACTGATATTCTAGAAAATTTTGACCGACAATGAGCTGCGTATTCCATTGGAAACCTCGTGTGCCTCAAGCTAAGTAAAAATGCCTGGAGAATAAATCTGCGGACGGCTATTCCTTAATTTATCAATAATCTGTTAACCCTAATGGAAGGTTAACAAATGATTCTTGCGCGAACTTCGCGTTAAGAATTGTTCACGCTATTTAGGATAGGAAAATCATGACTTCATTTCGTTTTCAAAACCGCAAACTGCCTTTTGTTTCCAGTTCTAAAACAGCACGCCCGATTTGGATTTTGACCAAAGATGAAGTTGCAGCAGGTGCTTTGCCGGATGCATCATCAAAATGGATCAGCGATATCGGTTTTAGTGGCGCTAAGGGTGAATTTGCATCTCTGCCATCTCAGGATAGTAGTTTGGCAGGCGCCGTATTTGGACTTGGCGATGGTCAAGATACGCTTTGTTGCGGCAAGCTCTCCAAGCTTTTATCAGAAGGTGATTGGGAAATTAAATCACAGTCGGTAAATGTAGCAGACATAGCTTTTGCTTTTGGGCTGGGGTCATATCGCTTTGAGAATTACCTAAAATCAGAACATAAAGCGGTTCGTATAGTTTCCCAAGGCATAGAAAACTTTTCTGATATAGAACGTAAAATTTACGGCAGTTTTTTAGCTAAGGACCTGATCAATATTCCAACGAATGATATGGGGCCCGCTGATCTCGAACAAGTTTTCAAAGATATTGGCAAGAGCTATAAAGCTAAGATCAAAGTCATAGAAGGTGATGAACTCTTAAAGCAAAATTTCCCACTTATTCATACGGTAGGTCGCGCGTCGGAAAGTGCACCGCGTCTTCTGGAAATGAAATGGGGCAAGAAAGACGCGCCAAAGCTGGCTTTGGTTGGAAAAGGGGTATGTTTTGATACGGGCGGCCTTGATATCAAGCCCGCATCGGCAATGGGTTTGATGAAGAAGGACATGGGTGGTGCAGCAAATATTCTCGCACTTGCTCTTATGATTATGGACGCTGATCTGCCTGTGAATTTGCACATATTGATCCCGGCTGTGGAAAATTCAATTTCGGACAATGCATTCCGTCCGGGCGATATCTTAACCAGCCGTTCGGGTCTAACCATTCAGGTGGATAACACTGATGCGGAAGGTCGGCTGGTATTAGCGGACGCGCTTACTTTTGCATGTGAGCATGAGCCTGAGCTCGTTATTGATATGGCGACACTGACAGGAGCTGCACGCGTTGCGCTTGGTCCTGATTTACCACCTTATTATACCGATGATGAAACATTATCTGATGAGATTTCAAAGACTGCATTGCAAGAGAATGATCCGGTTTGGAGAATGCCATTGTATAACGGCTATGAGGCAGATGTGAAAACGCGCATTGCGGATCTCACAAATGCGCCCTCAGGTGGTTTTGCAGGTTCAATAACAGCAGCTCTCTTTTTGAAAAGATTTGTCACCGAAGGTACGTCCTGGGTTCACCTCGATATTTATGGATGGAATCCAAAAGAACGTGCGCATTCCCCTATGGGAGGAGAAGCGCAAGCCATTCATACGCTCTTTAGCGTGTTAGAAGCGCGGTATAGCTGATCAGCACATATAAATTTGCTAATGTTATAGGTTTTATGTAAAGTAACGTATCCGAAATGAAAAACGGGTATATCTATGTCTATTCCAATGCGGCCGTACCAAGCGTTAGCTCTATGGCATTCTGTGGCGTTTGCTCAGGTTTTGGATGAAGGTCCGGATTTGACATTACGTCAGATGGCAATTTTGCTTGAAATTTATTTATCGTCCCCCCCGCACACTGTGCGCGGATTGGCGAAGAAACTAAATGTGACTAAACCTGTTATTACACGTGCACTTGATACAATGGGCTCGCTTGGCTTTGTAAGAAGATCAAGAGATGAACGAGATCGTCGAAATGTGATCATTAAACGAACAGTAGAGGGTGCACTTTTTATTGAGAAACTCGGTGATATAATTATTGAACAGGGCGAAAAGGTCGAACGCTAGGATATATGATAATGGAAGAACTAGACAAAAGATTAAATGTTTATCGTCCTGACTTGGCGGATATTCGCCTCGAAGACAAGGTTCGTGCAGGACGCTATGTAGAGGGTGAGCTATCTACAATCTGCATTCCAAAAATACCACTTCGGAAACGCCCCGATGAAAGTTTGAATATTGAAACAGAAGCGCTTTTTGGCGAAGAAGTATATGTGTTCGAACAATCTGATGGTTGGTCTTGGATCCAGCTTTTGAAGGACAAGTATGTCGGTTATGTCCCATCAGAAGCTGTGGCATTGGGGTTTAAAAAGTTTACCTACATTGTCGACCATCCCCGCACGTTTTTATACCCAGAGGCCAATATTAAAAGAACACCACGTTTGACGCTCTCCATGGGAAGTCGGCTTGATATTGTGGATGAGATTGAAGAAAAGGGAACGCGTTTTCTGGTTACGCGTGAAGGCGAGTTTATTTTTGAACGTCACTGTAAAGCCGCGCGCGCATTTAGTGGTCCAGACTATGTAAATCACGCGAGCCGCCTACTTGAGACGCCTTATCGCTGGGGTGGCGCTTCCGCATTTGGGATAGATTGTTCTGCTCTTGTGCAGCTTTCGATGTTTGTTGCAGGAACTTATGTCCAGCGTGATTCTGATATGCAGGCCAAGTCAATCGGTGAGGTGATCGAACCGGGCGAGAAGTATGAATATCTAGAGCGTGGTGATTTGGTTTTTTGGGATGGCCACGTGGCGATCGTGGAGGATAATAAAACTCTTATTCATGCCAATGGCTATACGATGAGCGTGGTGCGTGAACCGCTAGCCGCGGCGATCAAACGTATAGAAGGCATGTACGGAAAACCAACCCTTTATAAACGCCCCTAATTTTATGTTTCCATATCAAAAGCAGCTGCAATCAGTGCTCTGGTATAATCGGTTTCTGGTTCATTAAATATTTGAGTTGATGGCCCTTGTTCGATGATTTTTCCAAGCTGCATTACCATGACTTCGTTTGCTAAGGCGCGAACAACCTTAAGGTCATGACTGATAAATAGATATGCCAATTTATGACGCTTTTGCAGTTCTCGCAAAAGATCAACCACTTGCGCCTGCACACTCATATCAAGCGCTGATGTTGGTTCATCCAGCATAACGAATTTGGGTTTTAAAACCATTGCCCGTGCAATTGCTATGCGCTGTCTTTGTCCGCCTGAAAATTCATGCGGATAGCGCCAGCGCAGATTTGCATCCAGCCCTACCTCATTGAGAACATCAATAACCCGCTTATCGCGTTCATCGGCGGTGAGCTGTGGCTCATGTATAGCCAACCCTTCCCCAATAATCTGGTCAATCGACATACGTGGACTAAGTGAACCAAAGGGGTCTTGAAAGACTATTTGCATCTGATTACGAAGTCCGCGCATCTCTCTGAAGGAATATTCATCAATATTCTTGCCGATAAAGGCTATTCTCCCCTGCGATGAAATCATACGACTGAGCGCCAAACCAAGTGTGGTTTTACCAGACCCTGATTCGCCAACAACACCAAGCGTCTGACCTTCTCGTAGTGTAAGATCAATACCATCAACGGCCTTTATGTAATCGTTTGCTTTGCGCAGGAAGCCTGATTTGATTGGAAACCAGACTTTGACATCTTCGCCTTCCAAAACAATTGGTGCTCGTCGATCTGCCTCAGGTGGTTCTCCCTTAGGTTCAGATGCTAGCAGATGCTTGGTATAGGCATGTTGTGGGTTTTCAAAAATATCAGCGGTTGGTCCCGCTTCTACAATCTCTCCCTCTGTCATAACACAAACACGGTCTGCAAACTTGCGAACAATACCCAGATCGTGCGTAATGAAGAGCATCGACATGCCATGCTTTTTTTTAAGTTCACTGAGAAGTTTTAATATTTGCGCTTGGACGGTTACATCAAGCGCGGTGGTAGGCTCATCCGCTATCAGCAATTCTGGTCGATTGGCAAGTGCCATGGCAATCATCACACGTTGTCGCTGGCCTCCGGACATTTCATG
The DNA here is from genome assembly GCF_040784015.1 of Lentilitoribacter sp. EG35. NCBI lineage: Bacteria > Pseudomonadati > Pseudomonadota > Alphaproteobacteria > Hyphomicrobiales > Rhizobiaceae > Lentilitoribacter > Lentilitoribacter sp. EG35. The sequence goes on along the minus strand of NZ_JBFNGQ010000002.1, from coordinate 400,260 downwards.
TGGGTAGGCGTTTAATCGTTTTTCCGGTTCACGAATTCCCACTTGGTTTAAAAGTTCAATAACACCAAGTCGTGCGGATTTTTGGTCAATATTTTGATGAAGATGCAAGATTTCTGCAATTTGTCGTTCAATCGTATGAAGTGGATTGAGCGATGTCATCGGCTCTTGAAAAATCATTGTGATGTCATTGCCGCGGACAGCCCGAAGGTCAGGTGCACTCGCATTTAACAAGTCTTGATCTTTAAATTTAATCACTCCACTCGGGTGATGAGCAGCCGGATAAGGCAGGAGTTTAAGTATAGATAATGCCGATACTGATTTGCCTGAGCCAGATTCGCCCACAAGCGCGAGAGTTTCACCCTTTTCAATATCAAAGGATATATTCTTAACAGCATTTGTGACGCGGCCAGACTGATGAAAATCTACACTAAGGTTTTCTACAGATAGAATAACATCATCTTTCTTGGTGCTCTCTGTCATTTGAATGTCTTTCTTGGGTCAAATGCATCTCGTGTCGCCTCGCCAATGAAGATGAGTAGGGATAGCATAAGAGAAATAACGACAAAGGCAGTAAGGCCTAGCCAAGGGGCTTCGAGGTTTCGCTTGCCTTGAGCTATTAACTCTCCCAGAGATGGGGACCCAGGGGGTAACCCAAAGCCCAAAAAATCAAGTGATGTAAGCGTCGTGATAGAACCAGATAGAATAAATGGTAGGAAAGTGAGTGTTGCCACCATGGCGTTAGGTAACACATGGCGCCACATAATTGTGCCATTACCGACACCAAGTGCGCGCGCGGCATTCACATATTCAAAATTTCTTGCGCGAAGGAATTCTGCACGAACAATTCCAACAAATGAAACCCATGAAAATAATAGCATTATGCCAAGTAGAATCCAAAATCCCGGTGGCAAAATAGCAGCGATTATCAAGAGGATATATAGTACAGGCATGGAAGACCATATTTCAATAAACCGCTGCATGATGAGATCTGTCCAGCCGCCGAAGTAGCCTTGTACCGCTCCGGCTGCAATGCCAATAATCGCTGAAAATACAGTGAGAATAAGTCCGAATAGGACCGAAATGCGAAAGCCGTAGATTAAGCGTGCCATAACATCTCGTGCTTGATCATCTGTCCCCAACCAATTGAGATTACCAACTGTACAGTCAGGATCTTCTCCTTTTAGTGGGTAGGCCGAACATCTAAGTGTTTCATCCATCGACCAAAATGGGGCAGTTGGCGCTGAATGGGGGATAAATGAATTTGCTGTCGAATAGGAGTAGCGAATGGGTGGCCAAAACATCCACCCATTGGTTTTAATCTCTTCGCTGATAAATGGGTCTCGGTAATCTGTTTGCGCCAGGAAACCACCAAATTTTTCTTCCGGATAATCGATAATGACCGGAAAAAGTATTTCCCCCTTATATGAGGCTATGATCGGTTTATCATTAGCAACAAATTCTGCAAGCATACTCGCAATGAACAGAAATAGAAAAATCCACAGTGACCAATAACCCCTGCGGTTTGCTTTAAAATTTTGCCAACGGCGTTGATTGATGGGTGAAAAGAAGGGTTTTGTTGGCGCAGGGCTATGTCGCATTACACATCCCTTTTCTCAAAATCGATACGTGGATCAACCCAAGTATAAACAAGGTCAGATAGTAGACCAATGAGCAGTCCCATAAGTGAGAATATATACAGTGTTGCAAAGACAACAGGGTAATCGCGTTTAACAACGGATTCAAAGCCAAGTTTACCCAAACCATCTAGCGAGAAGATTGTTTCAATAAGGAGTGAGCCCGAGAAAAAGGCTGTGATAAATGCCCCCGGAAAGCCTGCTATGATGATGAGCATTGCATTGCGAAATACATGCTTATAGAGCACTTGTTTTTCGGCAAGACCTTTTGCGCGAGCCGTCACAACATATTGCTTACCAATCTCATCGATAAAGGAATTTTTTGTAAGAAGTGTAGTTGTTGCAAAGGCGGCTAAAGAAAGGGCTATAATGGGAAGCGTTAAGTGCCAAAAATAATCGAGGATTTTTTCAAACCAATTCAATTCAGACCAGTTTTCCGACACTAATCCTCTCAGTGGAAACCAATCTAAAAATGAGCCACCTGCAAAAACAACGATAAGAAGAATACCAAATAGAAATCCTGGGACTGCATAGGCAATAATAATAATGCCAGACGTCCAGACATCAAAAGTTGATCCGTCGCTGACAGCCTTCTTAATCCCAAGCGGAATAGAGATGATGTAGGATAGAAGCAATATCCAGATGCCAAGCGAGATTGAAACAGGCATTTTTTCTATCAGGAGATCCGTCACTGTAATGTCACGAAAGTAGCTTTCGCCAAAATCAAAACGGATATAGTTCCAGATCATAATCCCAAAACGAGTAAGGGCGGGTTTATCAAATCCGAACTGTTTTTCTAACTGTGCAATAAATTCCGGATCAAGTCCTTGCGCACCACGATATTTGGACGAGAACTCTCCATCAAGGCCTTCTTCAACATTAAGATTATCGCCACCGCCAGTCAGGCGTTCCGTGGCTGAATCACCTTGACCTGTAAGCTCTGCAATGACTTGCTCAACAGGTCCGCCCGGTGCAAATTGAACAACCGCAAATGAAATCGCCATAATTCCCAAAATAGTTGGGATAATGAGTAGAAGGCGACGAAGGATATATGCTCCCATTAGCGACGCCCACTAACTTGTAATTTTGCACTATGCATGTTCTTTGATTCGTTCATATGCAATTTGGAATCCGAAACCGCCTTCATTGCAAGCTTATTCGGCAGATTTTGACCACCAAACGGTTGGAAAACCTATAGAATATTTAGGTAATTCGTCTAATCGTTCGAATTTGTCCCAATAAGCGATACGAGAGGCACGTATTGTATATGATGGAATGATGTAGTCATTTGCAAGTAAAACCCGATCCAGTGCCTTTGTGGTGGCAACAAGTTCGTCTCTATTTTCAGCAAATATTATTTTCTGGATGAGTTTATCAATTGCAGGATTTGAAATGCCTGCATAGTTACCCGAAGCCGATTGGTCGACGGCATCAGACCCCCAATATCCGATTTGTTCATTGCCTGGTGAGAGTGATTGTGCCCAACCATAATAGATCATATCGTAATCGCGTTCACGCCAGCGATTAACCCATTGGGATGGATCAATTGAGCGTACACTAACGTCAATACCGATCTTCTTTAAACTTTGTGCATAAGGTAGGGCAACTTTTTCGATGATAGGACCATTTAAAATGATTTCAAATGTAAACGGTTCGCCTGTTTTTGCGTTGACCATTTTACCTTTACGAGTTTCGTAGCCTGCTTCTTTAAAAAGCTTGATAGCTTCACGTAAATTAGCACGTGCCTTTTGCGGTGTTCCGGCAATCGGGTTCCTATATTCTTCTGTGAAGATGCTTTCGGGGATTTCATTGCGTAATTCTTCTAATATATCGAGTTCCAGTCCTTCTGGAAGACCGGAGGAAGCAAGCTCTGAGCCAAAGAAGTAGCTATCAATACGTTTATAGGCATCATAAAATAATGTGCGATTTTGTTCTTCAAAATCATATGCCAGATTGAGCGCGCGCCTTACGCGTTGATCTTTGAATATTTCACGTCTCTGGTTCGGGATAAACCCCAGCATAATGCCTGAACTGCGATACGCATTTGCTAGTTGTTCTCGTTTAATTTTGCCCTCATTTGCAGCAGGAAAATCATATCCTGTAGCCCATCGTTTGGCTTCGTTCTCGACCCAGTAATCTATATCATTTGCTTTGAATGCTTCAAATTCAACATTGCGATCAGAGAAGTATGAGTAGCTAATTTTATCAAAATTATTCTGGCCAATATTTACATTCAGATCCTCCCCCCAGTAATTCTTAACCCGCTCGAAGGTAACCGAACTTCCAGGTGATATTTGAGATATGCGATAAGGACCAGACCCCATGATCGGTTCTAACGTTGTTCTGGAGATATCTCTCTGCTCACCGCTAGCATTTTTTGCCTCCCACCAATGTTTAGGATGCACCAGAATCTGCCCAACAATGTGCGGTAGCTCGCGATTGTTCTTTTCATCAAATTTGAAAGTAACTTCTCTCTCTCCCGTTTTTTCAGCGGAAATCACATGTTTGTAATAATTTTTTCGCTTTGGGTCATTTGCTATCGCGCTTTCAAAGGAAAAAATGACGTCTTCAGGTGTAACAGGCATTCCATCATGCCAACGTGCTTTGTCTCGCAACAGATATGTCACGCTGGAATAATCTTCAGGATGAGAGAATGCTTCAGCGAGCAGACCGTAGTCCGAAGAAATTTCATCTAAGGATGACACTATCAGGGTTTCAAGCACAAGGCCAAGCCCTGTCGCAATCTCACCTTTGGCTGTTGCAGGATTGATTGTATCAAAAGAACCTGTTTCCGATAATCGTAAATTCCCGCCTTTGGGTGCGTTTACATTCACATAATCAAAATGACTAAATCCTTGTTGATATTTAGGACTGCCAACAAGTGACGTTGCATGTTGCCAGTTTTTTGTGTCATCGGCAAAACTGCTATGGGTGAGTATTACCAGGCTTGAGGCAATGAACAAAGGTCGAACGAAACGTTGAAACATATATACGATCCCTATTTATTATTCTTATACAGTTAGATAAGCTTACTTTATTGATAAAGTCACATCAAAAATTTGTAATGGAAAAATGATATGGTCCCTGAAAATTGGCATAACGATGTTCTATCCTTTTGGTTTAGTGAGCTAACACCTAAACAATGGTATATCTCTGACGATGATTTAGATAAGCTTATAAAGCAGCGTTTTGGGTTAATATTGGCAGAATTGTCCGACCAATTACCGGATGATATCATGCAAAACGCGAATAAATGCCTTGCCGCAATTCTTTGCTTTGATCAGTTCACGCGCAACATCTATCGTGGTTCAGGAAAAGCATTTGCTCAGGACGAAAAAGCATTGAAGTTATCTCAACACATTATCGATCAGGGTTGGGATAAAACAATGGGGCCGATGCATCAGCAATTTGTTTACATGCCTTTCATGCATGCAGAAGATATTGAAATGGCAAAAATTTCATTAGAGTTCTTCTCCCTGATGGGTGAAGAAGCAATAAAGGCGGCCCAAGATCATTTTAATATTATTGAAAAATTTGGGCGATATCCTCATAGGAATGAAGTTGTCGGTAGATTTAGCTCACCAGAAGAAATCGAATATCTCAAAAATGCTCAAAGATTTGGTCAATAGCGGCTAAAATTCTGAATTCAGGCAATAAAAAACCCAGCTATAGAAGCTGGGCTTTTAAAACCGTGTATTTAACAATCCTTATGGCAACGGAGCCGGATTTGTTGAAAGACTTCTTAGATACGCGATAACATTTGCGCGGTCTTTTTCCTTTTTCAAACCAGCAAAGCCCATGGAAGTGCCTTTGATATATGCTTTTGGTTTAAGAAGGAACTTGTTCAAGTTTTCATATTCCCAAGATTTTGAACCATCAGCGCCATATTCTTTCATCGGTGCCGAATAACCAAACCCATCAGCTCCACCGGCAGGACGATTTACAATATCCCAAAGAGCTGGACCAACTTTGTTGGCACCGCCTTCATCCGCAGTATGACAAGCCGCGCATTTTTTAAAAACTTTTGCACCAGCTTCTATGTCAGCACTTGCTAGTAAAGGGCTGATTGGAGCAAGCTCTGCCTCACCACCACCTGCAGGACCCGCTGCTGGGGCATTTGCAACTTCAATTACAAAACCTTCTTGCTCGGGTGCTTCACTGTGGAAAAGTCCTTCAGATACGAAGGAAATTGTTAGAACCACAAATACTGCACCTAAAAATGCGCTTGAGATCATATTAAAATAGGAGGAATTCATGCCTTATCGCTCCGTTTGGTGTGCTTTGCCCTTCGATTCGGGCATCTGAATTTTGCCGGAACTTATTGCTTTTGTGTCTGTGTTGCAACAACGATTTTGCATGCCATACTGAGACTTTTTGCCACCTTTGGCCAAAATTTCGAAAATCTCGTCAATTTTGCGAATGATTGAGATGGATGTAAACGCCAAACTAGCGATTGACTCGGCCTTTCCTGCTGATAAAACAAATCGAAATCAGCTAGGTGACAATGAATATGGCAAAATCGACTAATTTAATCTCTTTTCAGGGTGAAAACGGTGCAAATTCGGATATGGCGTGCCGGGATATGTTCCCAGATATGCAGCCATTGCCTTGTCCAACATTTGAAGATGCATTTAACGCCTTGGTTTCTGGTGAAGTTGATCTTGCTATGATTCCTATCGAGAATACGATTGCCGGTCGGGTTGCTGATATCCATCATCTGCTTCCAAATTCGAGCCTGCATATAGTTGGTGAGTATTTTATGCCAATTCGGTTTCAATTGATGGTTTTGCCCGGGGCGGAGAAAAGCGATATTAGAAGCGTTCACAGTCATGTTCATGCGCTTGGTCAATGTCGCAATATTGTCCGCCAAAATAATTGGAAACCGGTTGTTGCTGGTGACACCGCTGGTGCCGCGCGGCAAGTGTCGGAAGCGGATGATAAATCCATGGCAGCGCTGGCGCCTCGCTTGGCCGCAGATCTTTATGGATTGGAGATTTTGGCTGAAAATGTAGAGGATCATGAAAGTAACATCACACGTTTTGTGGTGTTATCGCGTGATGAATCGATAGAGCCACGTGCATCAGATGACGAAACTTGGGTTACAACTTTTGTTTTCCGGGTTCGAAACTTACCTGCCGCACTTTATAAATGTATGGGCGGGTTTGCGACCAATGGCGTGAATATGACTAAGCTCGAAAGTTATCAGATTGGCGGCACGTTCATCGCAACTCAATTCTATGCAGATATTCAGGGCCACCCAGATGACTTGTCCGTTCAGCGCGCTTTGTCTGAGTTAGAATATTTCTCAGAATATGTGAATATTCTTGGCGTTTATAAAGGGCATCCGATGCGCGATGAAAATATTATCTAGCGTATCACATATCCAACCAGTCGCGCATTAGCCTATGTGCTATCGCACCTTCCGGCGGGGACAATCGATCCTCACCCTCGGATGATTTTAGCCGTTCGGCAATTTCGTCTCGTGTGAACCATCGACAATCTTCAAGCTCGTTCTTATCGAACATGATTTCTGTTGTTAGCGCTTCTGCGTAACAGCCAATCATCAAACTGTGTGGAGCTGGCCAAGGCTGGCTTGCGTGATATTTAACGCGACCAATTTTGATGTTGGACTCTTCCAACGTTTCGCGACGAACCGCATCTTCAATAGTTTCTGCTTGCTCGATAAATCCTGCAAGTGTCGAATACATATTGGGCAGAAAATGTGGACTTCTCCCCATAAGGCATTTGTCGGACGCTTCATCAACCACAAACATAATAACCACAGGATCAGTTCGCGGGAAATAGGTTCGATCACATGATGGACAGTGACGATGATAACCACCTGCTTTTGGCACTGTTGGACCGCCGCACGCACCGCAGAACATGCTGTTATTTACCCATGCGTTGATACTCGCAGCTTGTGCCAGCTCGCCTAGAGTCTCCTCAGGTAACGCAATATCCGCGTAAATCTGCCGAGCATAGATGAAATCTAATTCTTCTTTCTGGGGTTCACTCGGATTTAATGTAATTGAAATTCGTGGTTGCCCCTGATCATTCCAACCAAGCAGTGTGGCGTTCTCAAAATCCGGGTTGAGAGATTCAATGGCATCTCTCCTATGAAGCACTGTTCCATCGCTTACATATGCCGCGCCATCTGAAAAGGCGTAAAACTTTACCTCATCAGCGGATAAGGCGTCTTCCAGGCACCCCTCAGGACGGTCTTCAGTCAAGCGGTTGAGTTTATTTTGAGAAAATGCGGTGAGTGCACTTGCTTCTGTTTGTTTAGGTTGATCTCTAAAGAGGAAAGATGTCATATTTTCTCAAACTAGGTTGTTGGTATCGCATTCGAATACGATGCATATCGTAGGTTTTAAGAAATGGACAGGATTTGTGCCGTCGCTTTACGTATAATTTGCTGATATTCAGATTTATTCTTGCAATTTGCCCCATGAAAGACGATATAGACCTCGGGAGGTTGGTGGTGGACGAGCCACTCGCCAACCGGGTCAGGTCCGGAAGGAAGCAGCCCTAACGAGATCCGGCACGGGTCATTGTTCCAGCCTCCTACTTCTTTTCGTCACTAAATTGTTGTTTGATGAAAATGTTCATGGCATGATTTGTCTATGACAATTGTATCTCCACATGATTCTAATCCGCTTGTTGATGGTCGGCAATCCGAACGAGCCATGACAATCAGGCGTGGTGTGCAAAGAGTTTTACGAGATTTTCGATTTTCGATGTTGCCAGAACTAACGCTCGCATCAGGTCGACGTACGGACATCATCGCGGTTGGTGAAAAAGGTGAGATTTGGATTATCGAGATTAAATCGTCAATTGAGGATCTTCGAGTGGACAACAAGTGGCCTGAATATCGTGATTATTGCGATCGCTTGTTTTTCGCCACGTTGCAAGATGTGCCGCAAGAAATCTTCCCGCAGGATTGTGGATTTATCCTAGCTGATGGTTTTGGCGGGCATGTTTTAAGAGAAGCGCCAGAACACAAATTGGCTTCATCGCGCCGGAAATCTCTTATGCTTCGTTTCGCGCGTGCCGCAGCAGACAGGTTATTAGCGGCGGAACTTGCCGCTAATTCATAGTATAAGCATATCAGCGCGGCGCGCGTTTTGCCAAGATGCGCTGTAGAGTTCTGCGGTGCATATTTAGACGCCGCGCCGTTTCAGACACATTGCGATCGCACATCTCATACACACGTTGAATATGCTCCCAACGAACGCGATCGGCGGACATTGGATTATCAGGCGGGCCCGCTTTTTCATCGGGGCCACGTGTAAGGGCTGCTACTACATCATCTGCGTCGGCAGGTTTTGCTAAATAATCAACCGCGCCAAGTTTTACAGCTGTTACAGCGGTCGCGATATTTCCGTATCCAGTGAGAACCACCATTTTCGTGTCTTCACGCTTGCGGCGGATCGCTTCTATGACGTCCAGACCATTACCATCACCAAGGCGCATGTCAACAACGGCGTATTTGGGAGGGTTTGCCTGAGCTTTAGCAAGTCCTTCAGTCACCGATTCAGCGGTCTCAACGACAAAGCCTCGACCTTCCATGGCACGAGCAATGCGTCTTAAAAACGGACCGTCGTCGTCAACAATCAGTAAACTCGGGTCAGGCCCAATATCTTCAGTCATAAAATTCTATCCAATTTTCAGCTTCTTACCGCAAATATAGGTCTGATATATCCATATTGTATAGTGGTCGCAAATTTTGAACTGCGACATTTTCGTACTAAAGCATAAGTCTTGCTCTATGCCAATTCAGCAATAATGGAATTGAGCACCAAAATTCCTGAATCAGTGCAGCGAATTCGACTGTTGCCGAGGCGCTCTATTAAGCCCTGTTCAAGAAGATTGGCCTCTCGAGCTGTATTAAAGCTTCTACCTGAAAGGTTCTCCCAACGAGCAACATCAATACCTTCTTTTAGGCGAAGTCCCATAATAAGCACTTCGTCAGCCTGTGTATTTTTTTCAAGGATCTCTTCTGTAATGATGCCATGGCCATTCTTTTTAACATTCGATGCCCAATTTTCAGGATGTGGCTCAGTGATTGTCGCAAGCTTTGTTTCATTCACTGATATTCGACCATGGGCACCAGGTCCAACGCCCACATAATCGCCATAGCGCCAATAATTTAGATTATGGCGACTTTCTGCGCCAACTTTTGCGTGATTAGACACCTCATAAGCCGGCAAATTATATGAAGCACATACATCTTGAGTGGCGGCATAAATGTCGACCATATGATCATCATCGGGTGTTATTATTTTGCCGGCTTCATGAAGTTTAAAAAACGGCGTGCCTTCTTCGATTGTAAGTTGGTACAAAGAAAGGTGATCAACAGCCATATCTATGGCTTCAATAAGCTCATTTTGCCAAGATTTAATTGTCTGGTTTGGACGACCATAAATGAGGTCAAATGACATACGCGGAAAAATCTCACGTGCTAGATTTATAGCTTCCTTTGCATCCTCTACTGAATGCAGCCTTCCCAAGAATTTTAAATCCCGATCATTGAGCGCCTGCACACCCATTGAAACCCGATTGACGCCAGCGTCATGGTATCCACGAAAACGGCTTGCTTCAACACTAGATGGGTTTGCCTCCATCGTGATTTCTATATCGCTCGGCACATCCCAAAGGTTGTGGATCTGTGACAAGATTGCATCGACTGTGTCAGGATCCATTAAAGATGGTGTACCTCCACCAAGAAAGATACTTGTGACAGTTCGCGCACCCGATAGTTCACGATTATGCTCAAGTTCCTGCTCAAAAGCTTTTATAAACCGCTTTTGGTCGATTTTTTGATGCCTCACATGGGAATTGAAATCGCAATAGGGGCATTTAGCGGCGCAAAATGGCCAATGAACGTAGATACCAAATCCAGATGTTTGATCAAGTAATGATTGGGATAATGAGGGCATATCTTTGCCCCTTAAACACCTAGGCAAGTTTCAGCAAAAAACTTAAATGCGCGCGCACGATGAGATAAAGCTGTTTTATCACCTGGTTTCCATCCATGTTTTTCCTCGGCGGTCATTTCACCAAACGTTGTATCAAAACCATTAGGCACAAACACCGGATCATAGCCAAAACCGGATGTTCCACGAGGTGGCCATGTTAGATGACCTTCGGCTTCCCCGCGGAAAAACTCTCGGTGTCCGTCAGGCCAACGCATGCATAAAACGCTGACAAATCGCCCTGTGCGTTCTTTCGGGTCTGAAACAGCTTTGGCTTGCAGCGCATCTTCAACCTTCTTCATCGCAAGGTCAAAGTCGCGGGTGCCATCTTCTGTTTCAGCCCAATCGGCAGTGTAAACGCCGGGATCACCATCAAGTGCATCGACCACTAGCCCTGAATCATCAGAAAGTGCAACCAGGCCAGTTGCCATAGAGGCGGCATCTGCCTTTGTCGCTGCATTTTCCTCAAATGTCGTGCCGTTTTCCGCAGGTTCAGGAAGTCCAAGTTCACCTGCAGAAACAACGTCTATGCCCAACGGTCCGATAAGATCGCGAATTTCACGAAGCTTTCCTTCATTATGGGTCGCTAGGACAATTTTTTTGCCTTCAAACTTGCGCATTATTCAATCCTACTTAATGCATTCTTTTTGCAAATTAACGAGGTCGGAGATGCTGGATTTTGCAAGACCCATAAGTTGCCCGAACTCTTCTTCGGAAAATGGGTCAGCTTCCGCCGTACCTTGAATTTCAACAATCCCGCCTGAACCAGTCATAACAAAGTTTGCATCCGTGTCAGCCGCGGAATCTTCCAGATAATCCAAATCTGAGACCGGTTGGCCAGCAAAAATGCCGCAGGAAATCGCTGCGACATGATCCTTTAGAACACGATCGGTTTTCACCATGTTGCGCTCTTCCATCCATTTAAGGCAGTCATGCAAAGCAATCCATGCGCCGGTGATTGAAGCCGTACGTGTGCCGCCATCCGCTTGAATGACGTCGCAATCAAGAGAGATTTGGCGTTCGCCTAATGCTTCAAGATCAACAACTGCGCGTAGTGAACGTCCGATAAGACGTTGAATTTCTTGCGTGCGGCCACTTTGTTTGCCAGAAGATGCTTCGCGGCGCATTCGATCACCAGTTGAGCGCGGGAGCATACCATATTCAGCAGTAACCCAGCCTTTTCCACCATTTCGAAGCCACGGTGGAACGCGCTCTTCCAAGCTGGCTGTGCAAAGCACATGCGTATCACCGAATTTCACAAGGCAAGATCCTTCAGCATGTTTTGAAAAGCCGCGCTCAAAAGAGACGTCTCGCATCTGGTCTGTTTTTCTTCCTGAAGGACGCATTCAATTCTCCGATGTGACTAATTTGATTCTTAACGAGATATCTAGCCTTTGTTAATGGCGCATGCAAAGGAAAAGAGCTTAAAATTCTAGTAGAATATGCTTGAACACTCTATATAATTTAAAGAAGTAAAAGTCTTTGTTGTTTTATTGGTTGGAGCGGGTCGGTCGGCTCGATAGAAATTTGAAAGATCTTGATGATCGCTCGCGCGATGTATTTAGAAGTATCGTTGAAACCTATCTGGGTTCAGGCGAGCCGCTTGGTTCTCGGAATTTATCAAAGATGCTTCCTATGGCGATATCACCAGCCTCTGTACGCAATGTGATGAGTGATCTGGAAGAGTTAGGCCTGATATATTCTCCGCATGTAAGTGCAGGGAGAATGCCTACGGATTTAGGTCTTCGGTTTTTTGTGGATTCATTCATGCAAGTGGGTGATTTGCAACCCGAGGAGCGCGAACAAATTGAGCAACAAGTACCAACAAATGTCGGACAGCCCATAGAAGGACTTCTGACAGAGGCAAGTAAGTTGCTCTCTGGTGTTTCAAGCGGTGCTGGTTTGGTTATGGCTGCAAAAAGCGATGGTGCAATTAAGCATATTGAATTCATTCGACTTGAACCCACAAAGGCACTCGCAGTAATTGTTGGCGAAGGTGATCGTGTTGAAAATCGGGTTATCGATTTGCCCGCAGGCACCACTTCTTCGCAATTGGTGGAAGCCAGCAATTTCTTGAACGCGCATTTGGCAGGTCGAACTTTCTCTGAAGTACGCAATAAGCTGGAAGGATTGCGAAATACCATTCGCAGCGAGTTAGACACGCTCTCCAGTGGCTTGGTTGAACGTGGCTTAGCTGTTTGGGCAGACGCAGAAGATGAAGGTTCGCCCGGTCGTTTGATTGTTCGTGGTCGATCAAAACTGTTAGAGAATGTCGGAGCAGATGAAGAGTTAGACCGTGTTCGAATGCTTTTTGATGACCTTGAGAAGAAGGAAAGCCTGATTGATTTGATGAATTTAGCAGAAACAGGTTCAGGTGTTCGCATATTTATTGGGTCCGAAAATAAATTGTTTTCGCTTTCTGGATCATCTTTGATTTTTGCGCCGCTCAAAGATGAGGGTGAACGCGTTTTAGGTGCTGTGGGTATTATTGGTCCGACAAGGCTAAATTATTCTCGTGTGGTGCCGGTGGTGGATTATACCGCCCAACTTGTTTCACGCCTGATGCAGAAAAAGTAAACTTATAACAGGACTAATTTCCGGAATCGCCCGGAATCGCTTTGAATAAAATTAGCGGCCTGCTAATAGTTTTTCTAGGGATATAAAGCGAAGCATTTAAACAGGGTTATTTAGGTTGAGCAGCGAAACCGAATATCGCGTATTGGCGCGGAAATATCGACCAAAAGACTTCTCGGACCTTGTCGGGCAAAACCCGATGGTTCGCACGCTCACAAATGCATTCTCATCAGGGAGAATTGCGCAAGCCTGGATGCTGACAGGTGTTCGCGGGGTGGGTAAAACCACAACCGCTCGTATTCTTGCGCGCGCGCTTAACTATCAAAAAGATGGTATTGACCAGCCTACAATAGATATTCAAGAGCTCGGCGAACATTGTCAGGCGATCATGGATGGCCGTCATGTTGATGTGGTCGAGATGGATGCGGCCTCTCACACGGGTATCGACGATATTCGTGAAATAATTGAACAGGTTCGCTATAAGCCTATCTCTGCTCGTTATAAAATCTATATTATCGATGAGGTTCATATGCTGTCTACTCAGGCTTTCAATGGCCTGCTTAAGACACTTGAAGAACCACCGGAACATGTAAAGTTTATCTTTGCGACGACGGAAATTCGGAAGGTCCCAATCACTGTTCTTTCCCGTTGTCAGCGTTTTGATCTGCGCCGGATTGATGCTAGCGATCTTTCTGGTCATTTTAAGATGATTGCCGGAAAGGAAGGCGTGGAGATTGATGATGAGTCACTCGCACTTATTTCTCGCGCAGCCGAAGGGTCTGCTCGCGATGGTCTTTCGCTCATGGATCAGGCGATTGCACATGGTAGCGGTAAAGTTGAAGCAGAAGCTGTGCGCTCAATGCTCGGTCTGGCAGATCGAACGCGTATTGCTGATCTGTTTGATTTTCTCATGAAAGGCGAGATTGCAAAGGCTCTCGAGGAATTTAAAGCGCAATATGATGCGGGCGCAAATCCACTTGTCGTACTGACGGATTTAGCCGATTTTACCCATACTGTGACACGATTAAAATACGCACCAGCCGCTAAGGATGATACAGCGCTTACTGAGGTTGAACGAACACGTGGTGCTGAGTTTGGCAAGGTTTTATCGACACCTATATTATCACGGACATGGCAAATGTTGTTGAAAGCAATTTCAGAAACAACAGCATCAAATCGACCATTTGCATCAGCGGAAATGGCGCTCATACGTATTGCACATTCTGCACATCTACCTAGCCCGGAAGACCTTGCGAAGATTGTTACAGCGTCCGAACAAAGCCAAACTAACGGTGGGGCACCAGTTCCAGCGGGTTATGGTTCCAATGGTGGGGCAGTTCAATCTGCAAAAACAACGCCACAAAGTTCTGAACCACAAAGTAATCAAAATTCTGGAGATGCACCAACGGTTATGTTGGCTAATGGGACTAATGATTCACGAGGTATAATGCTTCATGCAATCGATAATCCCAATCCGCAACCGTTGGTCGTGTCTGAACCTGAACTTCCAAGTGTTAAAATTGAAAGTTTGGAAGATTTAGTCGCACTTGCAGATCAACATCGCGATGTTACGACAAAGATCCAAATTAGAAATCACGTCCGTTTAGTTAGTATTGAGCCTGGTCGACTAGAAATTAGCCTTACCGAACAGGGGTCGCCGACCCTACCTGGTGAGTTGATCGATAAATTGAAGAAGTGGACGGGCGTTAAATGGATTGTCGGGCTCAATCGTGACGCAGGCGGACCAACACTTGCTGAATTAGAATCTGAAAAGCAAGAAGCGCTTGTTACAGATGCACGTGAAGATAAGGATGTTGCTGCCATATTGAAGAAGTACCCTGGCGCACGCATAACAAATGTTAGAATTGCCATTCAGGATGATGATTTTCATTTTAGTGAGACCGAAGATGGTGATATCTCTCCAGACAGCATAGACGATAATACGGACTTACCAGAGTAAGGTCCTCAAAGTAATAATTAGGAGTTTGAAATGAAAGACATCATGGGAATGATGGGTAAAGTAAAAGAACTGCAAGAGAAGATGGGTACGATGCAAGAAGAGATTGCAGCGATGGAAGTCGAAGGCTCTTCTGGCGGTGATTTGGTCAAAGTAACGCTTAATGGCAAAGGCATTATGATGGGCCTTGCTATCGATCCTTCGCTTATTGTCGATGGAGAGGGCGAAATCCTTGAAGATTTGATTCTGGCAGCTCACAATGATGCCAAAGGTAAGGCTGATGCGATGGCAGCAGAAAAAACAGCTGCACTAACAGAAGGCCTGCCAATTCCTCCGGGCATGAAACTTCCCTTCTAAAACAATTTTTTTAAGAGACGAGACGACTCGAATCGCCTAAAACTTGATTATGGTAAAACGAGTAACTGGTCCAGAAATTGAGAAGCTTATTCAGCTTTTAGCGCGTGTGCCCGGTCTTGGGCCGCGCTCGGCAAGACGTGCTGCCTTGCATCTTATCAAGAAAAAAGATCAACTTCTCGGGCCTCTCGCAGGCGCGATGGGAGAGGCTTTTGACAATGTGGTTATCTGTTCTACATGCGGTAATGTGGATACCTCAAACCCGTGTACAATCTGCCAAGACCCAAGACGTGATGTCAAAACACTTATAGTCGTTGAAGATGTTTCTGATCTTTGGGCGTTAGAGCGTGCAGAAGTGATGAATGTTAAATATCACGTTCTTGGTGGCACTCTTTCACCATTAGATGGAATAGGGCCAGAAGATTTAACAATTCGGGAACTTGTAGATCGTGTTGAGCAAGACGGTATCTCGGAATTGGTGATCGCTGTAAATGCTACGGTCGAGGGGCAGACAACAGCCCATTATATTACAGATCAGTTAAGCGGACTTGATGTGAAAGTAACTCGTCTCGCACACGGTGTTCCTGTGGGTGGTGAACTTGATTATCTGGATGAGGGAACGCTCACAGCGGCAGTACGATCTAGAACTTCCTTTTGATTTAGGAGCTTAATATGACGAAGATTCAATTTAGTATATTTGTCTTCCTCCTTTGTTTTCTTCCTCTCCATGCGGGTGCGCAGTCACTGGATAAACAGTTTGCGACTTGGGCGCAGACTGATTTGAAAAGAGCAACAAAGTCTGCAGGAATATCAAATCGTACCTTTAAACGTGCAATGTCAGGTGTTCAGCTTGATTTAAAATTACCTGGGTTAACTTTGCCTGGTGCGAAGCAGAAAAAACAAAAACAGACGCAAGCGGAATTTCGTTCTCCCGCCAATTATTTTAATGAAAAACGAATGCAGGGTCTTGCCAGCATCGGCAACTCTCTATTGGTCAAACACCAAAAAACCTTGCAGCGTATTGAACAAAAATATGGTGTTCCCGCAGGTATTATCCTCGCAATTTGGGGGCGTGAATCGGGCTATGGTCGTGCATCAATCCCCCACTCGGTTGTACGAGTTCTCGCAACACGGGCTTTTCTTTCGGATCGTAGGGAGTTCTTTCAAAAAGAACTGATTGCCGCAATGAAGATCATTCAGAGTGGTGATGTATCAGCCGCAAAGATGAAAAGTTCATGGGCCGGTGCCATGGGCCAACCGCAATTTATGCCGTCAAGTTACCTCCAATTTGCAGTGGATTTTGATGGGGACGGCAAGCGTAACATCTGGTCATCAACGCCGGACGCGCTTGCTTCGATAGCAAATTATCTAAAGCAAAGTGGTTGGCAATCAAATCGCGATTGGGGTTTTGAAGTTTCATTGCCAGCAGATGCAAATTGTGCCCGTGAGGGCCCGGATATGGCCAAACCTATCAAGTCTTGGGCACAAGAAGGGATATTGCGGATCAGCGGAAGACCATTTCCGACATTGGAGATGTCGCAAGCAGGTATGCTGATATTGCCGGCGGGCATCTGGGGGCCAGAGTTCATCGTTACGCCCAACTTTTATGTGATAAAAAAGTACAATAATTCTGACAATTATGCATTGTTTATTGGAAATCTTGCCGATCGAATTGGCTTTGGAATGGGCAGCTTTAAAACCAAATGGGCAAATCAAAAAGTCATGTACCGATCTGATATTCGTAAGATTCAACAAAGGCTTGAGATGCAGGGTTATGATGTCGGTGGAGCTGATGGCTTACCTGGGTACAAAACACGTCGTTCGATTGGCGATTGGCAACAGAAGAAGCGAATAAAGCAAACATGTTTCCCCAGTCAAAATCTACTCAAAAAGATGGGCTTATAACTATGGAACAAAGACTTAGTATTGTTACACTCGGTGTTGCGGATCTTGCCCGCTCCAAGGCTTTTTACGATGGGCTTGGATGGAAGGCAGCCTCATCGCCGGAAACTGAAGAAATTATTGCCTATGATTTGATTTCCATGGCACTTGCTCTTTATCCTTGGGAGAAGTTGGCAGAAGATGCGGGGATATCAGTAGATCGCACCGGTCATTCCGCAGTCACTTTGGCTTACAATGTTTCAACCGAACCGGAAGTTGACGATATGATCAATTTAGCCGAGAAGAATGGTGCTTCAATTACAAAGCCAGCGCAAAAGGCATTTTGGGGTGGGTATTCAGGATGTTTTACTGATCCAGATGGCCATATATGGGAAATTGCATTCAATCCATTTGCTAAACTTGGGCCGAATGGGGAGTTTCAATGGAATGGCGTTGCTTAACCGTTAACTTCGTCGTTTCATTTGTACGATTGTTAAGTCAAGTAACGATAAAAATCGCGATCTATCTTTTTTGGAGAACGGCGCAGGCCCCCCGACTTGCTCACCGCCAGCACGTAAATCCGCCATGATGGATCGTGTTGCAACAGCCATACCGATGGAATTTTCAGTAAACGGTTTGCCAGTGGGTGAAAGTACGGTCGCGCGTTTTTCGATAGATCGTTCAGCCAGCAGTATATCAGAGGTAATTACAATCGAATATTCGTTGGCCTCATCTGCAATATAATCATCGGCGGCATCAAATTTGTCGCTAACTACGACGCGTTTGAAGAGTGGATCGTCAGGGATTCGAAAGTGACTGTTACTGACGACCTGCGCCGGAATTTGATACCGTTCTGCGACTTTGTAAATTTCTTCTTTAACCGGGCAAGCGTCTGCATCTACCAGAATATGTATCATATTGGTGTTTCCTGTTCGGTGGTTTGTTTAGCCAAACCCTGTGCCAAGTGCAATCAAATCTGCGCTAAGTTCTAAATTTGGATCGCTTTCGCAACTGCACAGGCAAAACAAGCTTGCTTCTTGCGGCTTTGCACTCTAAATCGCTTGTTATGACAACATCTTTATCACATATCCGAAATTTCTCGATTGTTGCACATATCGATCATGGTAAATCCACACTTGCTGACCGCTTGATCCAAGCCTGTGAAGGGCTGACAGATCGCGAAATGTCAGCCCAAGTTCTCGATAGTATGGACATCGAAAAAGAGCGCGGCATTACGATCAAAGCACAAACTGTTCGTTTGCATTACAAAGCAAATAATGGCGAAGAATATGTGCTTAATTTGATCGACACACCAGGGCATGTCGATTTTGCCTATGAAGTATCGCGATCTTTGACGGCTGTTGAAGGCTCACTGCTTGTTGTGGATGCATCGCAAGGTGTTGAAGCTCAAACGCTTGCCAATGTTTACACAGCTCTTGATGCAGATCATGAGATTGTTCCAGTTTTGAATAAGGTAGATTTGCCCGCTGCCGAACCAGAGCGTATTCGCGAACAAATTGAAGAAGTCATCGGTCTTGATGCCAGTGATGCTCTTATGATTTCAGCGAAGACGGGTGTTGGTGTTCCTGAAGTTTTAGAAGCAATTGTCGATCGCTTACCACCCCCAGAAGGTGGTTCTCCCGATGATCCGCTAAAAGCACTTCTCGTCGATAGTTGGTATGATACCTATCTTGGTGTTATCGTTTTGGTACGCGTGATTGATGGAACCTTGAAAAAAGGTCAGGTTATTCGTTTGATCGGAACCGATGCTAGATATCCCGTCGACCGGGTTGGTATTATTACTCCCAAACTGGTAACGGTTGATGAGCTTGGGCCTGGTGAAATCGGGTTTATCACAGCTTCCATTAAGGAAGTTGCCGATACACGTGTTGGTGATACGATTACTGAAGATAAACGTCCGACCACTGATATTTTACCCGGTTTTAAACCGGCTCAACCAGTCGTATTCTGCGGCCTATTTCCGGTTGACGCAGCTGATTTTGATGATCTTCGTAGCGCAATGGGTAAGCTGCGATTAAATGATGCGTCCTTTGCGTTTGAAATGGAATCATCAGCCGCATTGGGATTTGGTTTCCGTTGTGGTTTCTTGGGTCTTTTGCATCTGGAGATTATTCAGGAGCGGCTAGAGCGCGAATTTGATCTTGACCTGATTGCAACCGCACCATCAGTGGTTTACGAGCTGGAAATGTTTGATGGCAAAGTCATCGAGTTGCACAATCCGGCTGATATGCCGGATGTTATGCATATCACGTCAATCAGGGAGCCCTGGATCAAGGCAACCATCATGACGCCAGATGAATATCTGGGTCCAATTTTGAAACTGTGCCAAGAGCGCCGTGGATTGCAAACGGACCTCACTTATGTGGGCACCCGTGCGATGGTGAGCTATGATTTGCCACTCAATGAGGTCGTGTTTGATTTTTATGATCGTTTGAAATCAATCTCAAAGGGCTATGCAAGCTTTGATTATAAGATTGATGATCACCGCGAGGGCAACTTGGTCAAACTGTCAATTTTAGTCAATGCAGAACCTGTCGATGCCTTGTCAATTTTGGTTCATAGATCATCTGCTGAAAAACGCGGGCGTGCCATGTGCGAGAAGCTTAAAGATTTGATCCCACAGCATATGTTCCAAATTCCGGTGCAGGCAGCAATTGGTGGCAAGATTATCGCACGTGAAACTATTCGTGCCTTGCGTAAAGATGTAACGGCTAAATGTTATGGCGGTGATGCCTCCCGTAAGCGTAAACTTCTGGATAAACAGAAGAAGGGTAAGAAACGGATGCGCCAATTTGGTAAGGTTGATATCCCGCAAGAGGCATTTATTGCAGCTCTTAAGATGGACGATTAGTTCGCACTATTTCTGTTCCTTTTAGTGTATTTTGCTGGACTAAACCCAGTAAGAGATCGAAATGCGTTATTGAAATGAGCTTGATCAGAAAACCCTAACTTTATGGCTAGGTCTGCAAGATCAACTGGAGAATTTCCATTTAAAGTGTCTAACGCTTCAAACATACGATAGCGATTGATAACCCATTTGGGACCTAAGCCTATATGGTTTTGAAACAGTCTTTGGATCTGTCTTGGAGAAATCTTCAGGGCCTTAGATAAGTTTTTGAGGGTAAAAATTTGTGTATCCATTTCAGCCTTCATGACAGCATTTTGAACTTTGATCATATCTTTTGTTGGCTCGATAAAATGTTGAGAGATATGAATATTGAAGGCTTCTAAAGTTTTTTCGACAGATTGTTCCAACAGCATTTTTTCTAACTCCATCCCATCTTTGGGATAGAGTTTATGAATTGGTATGTGAGTATCGGTCAGCTCTGACATGGATTTTTGAACAATGGATTGTCCCATTCCCGACTTTAGTTTTGCACCTAACACAGCACCCTTGCCCTTTAAGAGATAGTCAAACTTACCGCTGGTGCAGCCGAAAAAGCCAGAACCATTTTGTGGGTCGAGCACAAGATGTTGAGTGGGAAACGGGATATTAGATTGCTTGTATTTCTCACCTTCGGGGAGGGCCCAACAAACATGCCAAAAGCGGTCAATAACAGCATCGATGGCTTTGCAGGGCGGAAAGGTTTGGATTGAAATTTTTTCAAGAGATTGACGTTCATTGAGCAGCCCCCTGATTTTTGGTCTTATTTCATTCATGTCGCATTTTTACAATAATTCAAGACAAGTTTCCAACAAACTTCATCAGAGTTAAAGGAGTACAAATTGGAATATAAAGCATCATTTACCATTGAAAAATGGTCTGAAGACAAAATCACCGAAATGCCCGAACCACAGAAATTCAACCGCGGCGAAGTTATTCGCCAGCACAAAGGTTATGTTCATGGGAAGGAAACCATGCATTACACTCTCATATATGCCAATGAAAGACGTAGCGAGTTTTCGGGAATTGGTCTGTGTGAGGGGCATATAGGAGAAGAGAAGGGGCATTTTATCATCATTGAGCGAGGCTCTTACCAAAATGGTAGCGTTGATGTGAAATTTGATGTCCAAAAAATCAATTCAAATGGTGAGTTTGGACCTGTCCTCGGACAGGGGATTTATCATACGAGTGAACATCAAAATATCGAATATATATTTCGTAACGTATAGCGATCCGCAACGTTAGGAAATCTGTCTATTTGCGTTTTAGCTTCGCAATGAAAAACCCATCTGTATGTGTGCGATGTGGGCTACATAAGATGCCAACATTTGTGTGGGAAAGCGGAACAGTGCTCATGCCTGTTATACTTTTCCATTCACTTTGTGTATCGATAATTTCAAAATCACTATAAGAGGCAAGGAAGCTTTCAATAATGGCATCATTTTCTTGCGGTAGAACCGAACATGTGACGTAGGTTAGTTCGCCACCTTCTTTAACATAGCTAGAAGCCTTTTCGAGGACTTCTTTTTGTTGTGCGCACCGGGTTTCAAGGTTTTTCTCAGAAAGCTTCCACTTGGTTTCAGGGCGTCTGCGCCAAGTTCCTGTACCAGTGCAAGGTGCATCAACCAGCACACGGTCGCAGTGCATTTTATGTGGTTCTAATTCTTCCTCTGAGCTACAGATTTGAATATTGCGAACGCCAGCTCGGCGGATCCGTTCAATCATTGGTGCCATGCGTCGTGAATCTGAATCAAATGTATATATCTGCCCTTTATTGTCCATCTCGGCAGAAAGTGCCAATGCCTTGCCGCCGCCGCCAGCGCAATAGTCAAGCACTTGTTCACCCGGTTTTGCGCCAACCATTTCCGCAGCCATTTGCGAGCCTTCATCCTGAATTTCAAACCAACCTTTAGCAAATGGAATATCAGCAGTCAGGTTTGGCATGCGTTTAGCGCCTTCGCTTGCATCAATCCGGATACCCGATGGCGCAAGTGAGCAAGCTTTTGCATCCAGTTTGCTTAAGGCTTTAAGAACCTGTTCATCTGTCGCTTTGAGTGTATTTACTCTCACATCAAGTGTCGGCCTCTGATTAAAAGCAACAGCTTCTTCAAGCCAGTTCTCACCGAACACAATTTCAAAATTTGTAACTAGCCATTCGGGAATGTCGGCTTGAACATGTTTAGCGGCTTGTTTCAGATCACGTGCCTTGAATGCATCATATGTGGCCTGAGAGATCAGGTCCGGTGCAAATTTATCGCCTTCAAAATCAGCAACCAGCTGGTCGTAAGCAATGTTCCACTGTCGCAATAATACGGCAACGGCCAGTGCGGCTGGACCATCATCATCCATTAGATAGGCGTGTGATAGTTTCATGCGTAATGCATCATAGACGATATTGCCAATAGCGGCTCTATCACCAGAGCCTGCAAACCGATGGGCCGAACCCCAGTCTCTGAGAACTGTTGTAATCGGGCGATGTTGGGTCTGAATGGTCTCTAAAACTTCAATAGCTGCTTGTAAGCGTCCGCCGAGCCGCATGATTTAACCCCAATCCATTTGCTGTAAAATGATGTGGTAGACGTATCTCTTCCGCTTAGCAAGCCAATTTACGATAAGCTGACTAAATGCAGCGACCACCATCCACTTCCATAGCCACGCCTGTAATCATAGATGCCTCATCAGAACATAAAAAACATGCCGCATTGCCCATATCTTCGGGCGTTGAAAAACGGCCAATGGGAATGGTTGAGATAAATTTTTCCCGGATCTCCGGTGTATCTTGTCCCATAAAGGATTTTAGCAACGGTGTTTCACCGGCAACAGGATTTATAGCATTCACGCGTATGCCTTGCGCAGCAAGTTCAATCGCCATGGTTTTGGTCGCCGTAATCATCCAGCCTTTAGAACAATTATACCAGTTCAAATTTGGCCGTGGGGAAACCCCCGCCGTGGACGCTACATTTAAAATCACTCCTGATGCACGTTGCTTCATGTGCGGAACTACGTGTTTTGCTGTGAGATAAACCGATTTCATATTTACGTTGAAGACACGATCAAAATCCTCTTCAGAGACATCTTCCATCGGTGTCGGTAGATGCGTAATACCGGCATTGTTGACAAGAATATCTATGTGGTCAAATCGATCAATAACCTGTTCAGTCATTTTTTGTACGCTCTTAGATGAAGCGACATTGACCTCTATAGCTGTTGTATTGGTATCAAATTCCTTGGTGTAATTTAGTGCAGCATCGTAATTGACATCAGCTATAACAACCTGTGCACCTTCATCATGAAACTTGCGAACAATGCCTGCACCAAACCCAGATGCACCGCCTGTCACAATGGCTATCCTATCTTTAAGTCGCATATTGCCTCACTCATTCACCGTGCCAATTGGCTACTGTTTTTAACGTTGAAAATCCATAAAGTGCTTCAAATCCTTTTTCACGTCCATGACCAGATTTGCCATACCCGCCAAATGGGAGTTCAACACCTCCACCAGCACCATAATTATTGATAAATATCTGCCCACTTCGGATAGCTTTGGCCATACGCATCTGGCGCCCGCCATCTTTAGTCCATATACCTGCAACCAAGCCGTAATCTGTACTGTTGGCGATTGCGATTGCTTCCGCCTCATTTTCAAAGGGAATGAGGACCTGTACAGGTCCAAAAATTTCATCTTGTGCCAATGGGTGTTCGAACGGCACATTATCCAAAAGGGTTGGCAATATATAAGCGCCATCCTTAGGCAAGTCAGCGACGTACTTCCCTTGTGCGGCAATGGAAATTTTATCTCGCTTTGCTAAGTCTAAGAAGCCGTCGACAAGCTCCTTTTGTCTCTTAGATACGAGAGGTCCGAGAGAATGATCGGACATAGCAGGACCAACGGTTAAGGCGCTGTAAGCGGCACTCATTCTTTTGCGCACCGTCTCATAGATGGATTTATGAACCAGTATTCGAGATGACGCAGAACATGTTTGCCCTGCATTTTGAATGCCTGCATTAATAAGGAAAGCAATTGCACGATCTATGTTGGCATCTTCAAACACAACTTGAGGTGATTTACCGCCAAGTTCCAATGTAACGGGAGTAACATTTTGTGCTGCTGCCGTTTGAATTTTGACCCCTGTTGCGACGGAACCTGTGAAAGAAACGTGTTGAATATCTGGATGGCCGCTTAGTGCTGCACCTGCTTCACTTCCCAGACCAGGCACAACATTTAGTGCACCTTCTGGCAAGCCACAATCATGTGCTATTTTAGCAAAGGCCAATGCAGTTAAGCAGGCTTCTTCTGCCGGCTTTAGAACACATGCATTTCCCATGGTTAGCGCCGCACCCACGGAACGGCCGATGATCTGCATGGGATAATTCCACGGCACAATGTGGCCCGTCACGCCATGTGGTTCTCGTAATGTATAAACTGTATAATCATTCAAATAGGGAATTGTCTGTCCATGAACCTTATCGGCCGCGCCACCATAAAATTCGAGATATCGCGCCAATGCTATTGCATCATTTCGGGCCTGACTTAAAGGTTTGCCAACATCTCTTGCCTCTAACTCGGCTAACCATTCAACATTCTTGGTTATTTCTGCAGATATTTTAAAAAGCAACCTGCCCCGTTCGGCAGCTGTCATTGATCCCCAATCGCCCGATAAAGCGGTATGGGCGGCGCAAACAGCAAGGTCTATATCCGCCTTTTGTCCACGCGCTATCGAGCAAAGATTGCTTCCATCTGATGGATCGGTAAGTTCTAAAAAATCACCTGATGTCGGGGCAATCCATTCACCACCGATGAAACAGCAAGTGTTTTCAAGATTCGTATTGAATGTGCTCATGATTAAACAACCCTTCGCTTTTGTACATCCAGAACCGGAATAGCTTCTATGAGCGTTCTCGTATAATCCTGCTGCGGAGCGTTAAAGACATCTTCTGTCTTGCCTTGTTCCACGATGACGCCATTTTGCATAACCAAAACACGATCTGTAATGTTCCTAACAACGGATAGGTCATGTGAAATAAACAAATAGGACAAATTGAGCTTATCACGAAGTTCGGCCAGAAGATCAAGGATTTGAGCACGAATAGAAACGTCAAGCGCGGATACTGCTTCATCTAGGATAACAAGAGCGGGTCGCATAATGAGCGCGCGAGCTATGGCTATCCGTTGCCGCTGTCCACCAGAAAATTCATGTATATATTTGTCGCCGTCAGATGTTTGAAGACCAACCTCGAGAAGCGCTTTAGCAACGCGTGCATCTATCTCAGATTGCTGTGCAGGCGGATTGGCGCAGAAAAATGGTTCGGCGATCAGTTTATTCACTTTGTGTCTTGGGTTGAAAGATGAATGCGGATCTTGAAACACAACTTGCGTCATTGCTCGCTGCTCTAACTTGGGCCCATGTCCTTTGGATGAAAAGGTAGTTCCATTTAGTTTAACTTCACCTTCATCCAAATGCCGAAGAGCGAGCAAAGATTTCGCCAATGTCGATTTGCCACAACCGGATTCACCAACTAATCCAATATTTTCGCTACGAAAAATATCGAAGGAAACATTGTTGACCGCCCGGAATTTTTTGCGCGGTGCAAATAAATGCCGCTTTGGTAGGTTGTAGTCACAAGAAACAGAACGAACATTTAAGACAGCGTCCTGAGTGCTGATTACTTTTTCAGATTGATTAGGCACATGCTTGGAAGCTTCAAATAGTTTCTTGGTATATTCATGGCGCATCTGAGATAAAACATCCCTGCAAGGGCCTTGCTCGATAACAACACCATTTTTCATAACAACAATATCATCAGCCATCTCCGCAACAACGGCGAGGTCATGGGTGATCAAAATAAGAGATAAACCGTCTTCATCAACAAGGGTTTTGAGGAGTTTTAAAATCTCTGCTTGAGTAATCACATCAAGCGCTGTTGTTGGTTCATCAGCAATCAAAACTTTTGGTTTGAGTGCGATAGCCATAGCAATCATAACGCGTTGACGTTGGCCACCGGATAAATTGTGCGGATAGCGGGTCAACGGGAATTTATCAACTGGTAGCTCAACACGTCGAAGTGCTTCTATAGCAATCTCTTCTGCATCTTGGCGTGATTTTCCAGTATGAACTCTAATTGTTTCCGAAACTTGATCGCCAATTGTTTGAACGGGATTGAGAGCTGTCATTGGTTCTTGAAAAATCATGGAAATATCATTGCCGCGAAGGTCGCACATCTCGCCTTCGCTAAGATCCAAAATCTCATTATCTTCAAATAAAATACTACCCGATAACTCACTGCCATGTGGCAAGAGTTTTAAGATTGAAAAGGCAGTCATGGATTTTCCGGAGCCGGATTCTCCAACTATTCCCAGAATTTTTCCTCGCTCAACTGATAAATCAATATCATCTAGGATTGGAGTGTCGTGGATATTCAGTTTTAGATTGCGCACAGTCAGCATGATTATGTCCGATCTCTGCGCAGTTTAGGATCAAACAGATCACGTAATGCATCACCTAAAAGATTAAGTCCTAAAACCATCAGGACGATAGTAAGGCCAGGAACCAGCGCCAAATGTGGCTTAATTGAAATCAACGTTTGTGCATCGTTAAGCATTCGGCCCCAACTTGGCATTGGAGGTTGCGCACCCAGTCCAACATAAGCAAGACCAGCTTCTGCCAATATTCCAAGTGAAAACTGGATGGTTCCCTGAACAATCAGTAGGTTCGTGATATTTGGTAAGATATGTTCTGCGGAAATGCGTGTTTTAGATTTGCCGCAAATCTGAGCTGCGAGCACATATTCGCGCGACCAGAGGCTGCTGGCAGCTCCGCGAGATAAGCGGGCAAAAACAGGGATGTTAAATATGCCGATAGCGATGATGGCGTTTATGGCGCCTGGTCCAAAAACAGCAGTGATCATAATGGCTAGCAATAAAGACGGGAACGCAAAAACCAGATCATTGCCACGCATGATGATCTCATCGGTAATACTGCCTCTGTTTGCTGCTGCATAAAGACCAAGTGGCACGCCAAAAACAACACCGATTCCGACAGCAACAAAGGCGACTGCAATAGATACCCGAGCGCCAACCATAATCATAGACAGCATGTCACGACCAAAATGATCTGTGCCAAGAAGATGAGTGAAAGAAGGCGTTTGTAGTTTGTTGCTGATAACGATCTGTGCCGGATCAAAGGGCGTCCAGATAAATGAGATAATTGCGAGCAAAATAAAGAGCGATGTTAGGATTACGCCGATGATCAGTCCCTTGGAGCTCGTTAAAATTGCCATCATGACTTGCTCTCCCGCAAGCGAGGGTCCGCAAGCGCGTAGGCGATGTCGACGAGAAATGTGACAACAATAACTGCAAAAACCAGGAGGATAACCACGCTGCGGACGACTATGAGGTCGCGCTGTGTAATGCCTTGGAAAACTAATCTGCCAAGTCCGGGAAGATAAAAGACATTCTCTATGATAATGCCGCCAGCAAGAAGAAATGAAAACTGCAACCCGATGATCGTTAGAACTGGAATAAGCGCATTACGTAAGGCATGACGCCACATGGCTTGTTGTCTATTCAACCCTTTAGCGCGTGCTGTTCGGATATAATCTTCATTGAGTGTATCCAGCAATGATGAGCGCATCACGCGGGCTAAAATAGATGCTTGCGGCAGGGCAAGAGCAATTGCGGGCAAAGTGAGTGCCTTCATGGCTGGTAAAAAACCAGCATCCCAACCCGGAAAACCACCAGCCGAAAACCAACGTAGATTGATTGAGAAAACTAGAACCAGCAGCATGGCAAACCAAAAATTAGGAACTGCAATACCCAGTTGCGTCATACCCATAACTGTAACATCGCCAGCCGAATTGCGGCGAGATGCGGCATACACACCTACAGGAAATGCGATCGCAGTCGATAGTAGCAGGGCATAAATTGTAAGTGGCAGTGAAACTGCAATACGATCTGCGATGAGTTCGCCGACAGGAACACGATAGGTATAAGAGGTGCCAAATTCACCCTGAAATAATCCTGTTATCCAAGTGAAATACCTGCTCGGTATCGATGCGTTTAAACCAAGTTGTTCTCGTAAAGCATCAATTGCTTCTGGTTCGGCATTTAATCCCAGCATGAAAGCAGCGGGATCACCAGGTATGATTTCAATCACAACAAAAATCACGATACTTGCGATGAAAAGGCTCGCAAGCAGTGAGGTCATTCTTTTGAGTGTGAAAAAGAGCATGATAAATATAAGTGAGAATAGTCACTGGCGGTGGGTTGGATTATCACCGCCAGTGATGTCGCGATGAACTAGTCTTCCCAATAAACACCAGTCATATCATTGGCTTGGGTTGGAGAATTTTCCCAAAGACCTTTGATTTTGGCATTTGCAACACCTGATTTTGCAAGTTGGAAAAGATAACCGTTAACGGCATCATCTGAGATTTTCTTTTGCGCCGATGCAATCAGTTCAGAACGTTTGATCGGGTCCGCCTCGCCTGTGAGTTGATCAATAATCGCGATAAAATCTGGATCGCCATATTGGAAGTAGTAGTCAGGACGGGCATAAATACCAATGTCAAATGGCTCGGTATGGGAGACGATAGTGAGGTCAAAGTCTTTACCGCGGAAGGCTTGTTCTAACCATTGTGCCCATTCCAGATTAGCAATCTCGGTATTGATACCAACTTCTCGCAATTGTGCCGCGATGATTTCTCCGCCACGTCTTGCATATGATGGTGGAGGAAGTTTAAGCGAGAGTGTCAGGTCTTTAACGCCCGCTTCTTCTAAAAGCGCCATCGCTTTTTTCGGATCATAGGCAGATTGTGCAGTTAGATCGACATAATCAGGATTATGTGGCGCAAAATGTGTGCCAATAGGTGTGCCATAGCCAAACATGGCCCCATCGATAATTGCCTGACGGTTAATAGCATGGCTAATTGCTTGGCGTACCTTTACATTATCCAACGGTGCTTTCTTGTTGTTCATGGCAAGAATGGTCTCACCTTCAGTTGAGCCAACAATCACATTAAAACGTGGATCGGCACCAAGTTGGGGCAAGTTTTCAGGCGCTGGAAAGTTTGGAAATGCATCGACATCCTCGGCCATCATTGCAGCAAATGCAGCTGTTGGGTCTGAAATGAATTTAAAAGTTACATTATCGAGTTTAACGCCTTCACCCCAATAGTCTGGGTTTTTGCCAAGTTTGACATTGTCGCCCTTTGCCCAGTTTTCAAAAATGAAAGGACCTGTTCCCACCGGATTAGTTGCGTTTGTATCCGCAGTTTCAGGTGCAACGATAACAGCATCACCCCAAGCCGTATTAAATAGGAACGAACCATTGGCCTTTGATAGTGTTACTTTGACAGTTGTCGGATCAACAACTTCGATATTTGCGATATCAGCAAAAAGCGCCTTCTGAGCATTTGTTGAATCTTCAGCACGTGCCCGATCGAGAGAAAACTTCACATCTTCCGCGTTCATGTCGCTACCATCATGGAATTTTACACCATCATGCAGCTTAAATGTGTAAACCAATCCATCGTCTGAGATTTCCCATGATTTTGCGAGCGCAGGATTAACTGATCCATCCGGACCAAAGCGCGTAAGGCCTTCAAAAATGTTCGCATAAACAACTTCATCAATGGCTGCTGCTGCTCCACCTGTTGGGTCTAAGTTTGGCGGTTCAAGAACCATACCAACTCGAATATCCGTCTTGGCGGCCATTGCTATAGAAGATACCATCAATACAGACATAGCTGTGGCAGCCGTGAAGCTGAGTGCTTTTTGAGATAATGAACTAAATTGTACCATTGCTAATTGCCTCTGTTATTATTGTCTTGTTTTAGAAGTGTGACCAAGCTGTTGGCCATTATTTTACTTGAATCGAGCATGTCTTGTACGCTGATATATTCATCCGGTTGATGCGCAAGATCCAATATTCCTGGGCCATAGGCTATACAGTCTTTTAATTTACCGATACGGTCAATATGTTTTTGGTCGTATGTTCCGGGGGAAACGACAAATGTCGGTTCACATTTAAGAACTGAACCTATTGCACTTTGGACGGCTTTAACTACGGGCGCTTCTTTGTCTGCCAATGTCGGCTGAATAGTCCATAATTCCGTAATGTCATATTCAAAATGCTCGCGTTCGTTTTTAACTCGTTCGAGAAGTTCAGTGATTTCTTCCCGAACTTCTTCTTCGGTTTCTTCAAAAAGATATCTGCGATCTATCACCATGCGCGCAGAATCTGGAACGCATGCTGAGGGAAAACCTGTGAAACCTTCCTCTGGTTCCTCTTGCCCACCATGAAGAGAATTGATGTTTATCGTTGAGTGTTTAGCACCCTCCGGTATGACGGGCATTGCCGTTGTTCGTTCATAAAGTGTTGGTATCAGCTCATGTTCCATTTTTTCCAAAACAGCGCCCATGTGCCGAACTGCACAATCACCCAGAAATGGCATCGAACCGTGCGCAATCTTGCCTTTGGTTTCTATTTCCGCCCACCAGACACCGCGATGCCCCAAACAGATACAATCTTTGTTTAAGGGCTCAGGAATGATCACATGCTGTACGCGAGAAGGAGAAAAATAGCCTTTTTCAGCTAAATACGCGACCCCACCATAGCCGCCGGTTTCTTCGTCCGCTGTACCGGATATTTCAATGGCACCGCTAAATTTTGGAAAAGTCTCAATAAAGGCTTCAACCGCTATGATTGAAGAGGCCAAACCGCCCTTCATATCGCATGTGCCGCGCCCATAGATGAGATCACCATCAAGTTCCGCACCAAAGGGGTCTTTCGTCCATCCATTTCCAACTTCCACGACATCAGTGTGAGAGTTAAAATGTACGCAATCGCCACCATATGCGCCCTCTTTGCGAGCAAGAATATTCCATCTGGGATATTTATCACTATCACCAGGCGTCTCAAAAGCCCTGATTAGTTGAACGTCAAAACCGCTTTTCTCAAGGCGATGTTTTAAATATTCGCAAACTTCCAAGTAGCAATCACCGGGAGGGTTAAGTGTCGGTATTCGAACAAGGTCTTGCGTGAGCGCAATCAAGTCATCACGCTTTGCCTCAATAGCTTGGTTTAACTTTGATTGAATATCGCTCTGGTTATTCATTGACCACTTTATGATTTGTAATAAACAAACCTCTATCTAACTCTATTGTGGGTACGGGGACAATACCGTAGAAATACTATAGACATTTATTTGGAGTAAAGTCGTGGCTGATATCAATTTTGATCAAATTGCATATGAAAGTGCGCCCATTGGGATTGTTTTGACCCAGCATCGAATTGTTAAAAGTTGCAATCTGATGTTTGCAGAGATGCTTGGCTATCAAAAAGATGAAGTATTGGAGCAATCCTTTCGAATGTTTTATCAAACTCGGAA
This sequence comes from Lentilitoribacter sp. EG35, assembly GCF_040784015.1. Lineage (NCBI taxonomy): Bacteria > Pseudomonadati > Pseudomonadota > Alphaproteobacteria > Hyphomicrobiales > Rhizobiaceae > Lentilitoribacter > Lentilitoribacter sp. EG35. The sequence goes on along the minus strand of NZ_JBFNGQ010000002.1, from coordinate 368,592 downwards.
AGAGTTCGACAATGTGCGCGATATCGGGATAAAGCCGCTGAAGGAAAAAGGCGTATACACCGATGAGCGTTTGGTGAAGCGAAAAGATGGTGATCAGATTTGGTGTCGATTTCGCGCACAAACCCTAACGCGAGAAGCTCCACTTGCAAAGACCATCATGAGTTACGCGGTGATTTCGCAAACAACCCATAGTTTTACACCACGTGAACGAGAGGTAATTCTGTACTTAAGTAAGGGTCTAACCAGCAAGGAAATCGCAATTGAGCTTTCTATGTCACCACGATCCATCGAAGATATTCGGTTGCGGCTGCATAAAAAGATGAGCGTGAAAAACGCCACCGAACTTTTGGCGAAACTGGCCCATATTCCAGCCTAACATCTACGTGTGATATCTGCCGTGTAAATAGGCAAGTGCAGAACGATAATTGGGCTGCAAAAACTCAAACCCTAGATCTTTAATCTTTTGATTGGAAACACGTTTATTTTCTCCATAAAATGAGCGAGCCATGGGCGTAAGGTCTGCTGTCTGGAAATCAATTTCTGGTGGTGGTCCAACTCCAAGCAGTTCGGCAGCATAGGCAACAACGTCCTGCGGAGGGGCGGGTTCATCATCAGTAATATTAAATATGCCGCTTATATTCTGTGTCATCAGCAACTTCGCAGCACGCGCAATATCATCGACAAAAATTCGATTGAAGACTTGCCCCTCTTTAACAAGGCGGCGTGCTTTACCTTTTTCGAAGTTTACGAATGTATTTCGGCCTGGGCCGTAGATACCGGAAAGACGTAAAATAGCCAAAGGAAGATCATTCGCGTTGCATAGGCTCGTCCATGCATTTTCCGCGTCAAGTCTTGCAATGGACCGTTTTGAAACTGGTTTGCAAACAGTTTCCTCGTTAACCCATTCACCATCATGATTGCCATAAACGCCCACCGTTGAAAGATACCCTATCCATTTTAGGTTCGGCATTAGTGTAAGCAACTTATGACTAATCAGCGGTAACAATGGATCTCCTCCTTTGTCTGGTGAGATCGATTGAATAATGTGGGTAACGTCTTTTAATTCTTGAGAAAGCACATCTGAAAATGCCTCACCGGTGAATTGAAAAGGTGAGATCCCATCATCACGAAGTTGAGAAAAGTTTTTGTCCTGCCGTGTCGTGCCGCCAATGAACTGAAAATTACCTTGAATATGTTTTCCAATCGTGCGGCCAGAAAACCCTGCGCCAAAAATCATAAGTCTCATTTACTATCTTTCAATACTTGGCCAATTGCTTGGTTTATATCTCGGTCAAGAGCTATGTTCCATTCATCAAGAACACTCGCATCTTTTTCATTAGTGTTTTGCGAGTAGAGTTGCCGCAATTCTGATTTTTTTATTAGTTTTGCAAGCGCCCAAATTGCCGCGCCGCGAACAGTTTCATTCTTATCATTCAGTAATTTGACACAGGCTTCTTTATATTTTGGGTTTTTGCTATTGCCAGCCGCGATTAACACATTTCGAACAAAGCGATCACGACCTATGCGTTTGATGGGTGAGCCGGAGAAGAACGTGCGGAATGCAGCGTCATCAAACTTGAGAAGGTCTTCGAGTTCAGGTGAAATCAAATCGCTGCGAGCTTTTAGCTTGTTTTCATTTGCTTCGATCGCGTATTTGTTCCATGGGCAGGCAGCAAGGCAGTCATCGCAACCATAAATTCGATTGCCGATTTTCTCTCGAAATTCGTGCTCAATTGGACCTTTGTGTTCTATCGTTAGATAGGAAATGCAGCGTCGTGCATCGATTTTATATGGCGCTGGAAAAGCATTGGTAGGACAGGCCAAAATACATGCAGAGCATGTTCCGCAGTGATTATTCTCTGCCTCATCAGGCTCAAGCTCTGCTTCTGTAAAAATTGAACCAAGGAAGAACCATGAACCTTGTTTTCGACTAACAAGGTTTGTGTGTTTGCCTTGCCAGCCTAAGCCCGCTTTCTGAGCAAGTGGTTTTTCCATAACGGGAGCTGTATCGACGAAGACTTTCACATCCTTGTCCGATCGCGCAGCTAATCTTCCAGCGATCTCTTTAAGTCGCCCTTTAATAAGGTCATGATAATCGCGATGTCGTGCATAAACTGAAATATTGGCTACATCAGGATTTTCCAAATTACCAAGCGGGTCGGTGTCCGGCGAATAGGACATGGATAACATGATGATTGAGTTCACATTGGGCCATAGCGTTTTGACATCACTACGCCGATCAATTGTTTCCTTCAACCAATCCATAGTTCCATGATATTGGTTGGAAACAAACTTTAGCAGATTGTCTTTGAGTAGTGGAACTTGATCAGCGCTGGTAATCCGCATATCGGAAAAGCCCAAACGCTCAGCATCCGATACTAGAAATTCTTTTAGCTTCTGGTTAGATAAAAGATCTGCCAATTCAACCCGTAAAACCCCAACTAGAAATCAAGATCTGCATAATGCGATACTGGCGGTATTTTTACAATGCGTTCGGCCAGAAGAGGACGAAAACAGGGGCGTGATTTAATTCGTTGATACCATTCTTTGGCTTGCGGGAATTCAGACCAATGGACCTCACCAAGGTAATCGAGCGTTGATATTGCCGATGCTGCGGCTAAGTCTGCATAGCTTAGGCGGTCACTGGCAAGCCAGTTTCGAGTGCCAGCTAGCCAGTTCAAGTATTTTAGATGAAGGTTAATATTGCTACGCGCAACTCGAAGCTTCTTCGAATCGGGTGCTGATGAACCATTTACCGATGGTGCAAAAAGTTTATAAACGCGTTCTTTAAGAAGAGGCGTTGTGACTTCATTCTCCAGCTTGATCAAAAACCATTCCATCAACCTTCTAGTTTCCGCCCGCTCAAATGGGTCTTCTGCTAACAATCTCTTGTCACGAAACAGAATGCCATGTGTTTCATCTAAATATTCCGCCATTACGTGGGCGCCACTTAATGCTCGCATAGTGTCGTCAAGATAAACTGGAAGTGTCCCTGCAGGGTTCATGGCAAGAAAGTCTTTGCGTATTTCCCAAGGATACTCTTCGGCGAGGTCGGTTTTGAGATTATATTCGCCCAAACAAAGACGGATGAAGCGGGACGCTGGCGACAAAGTGTAATGATACAATACAGGCATGAATTAAGCAGATCCCGTTGGCATGATATTGAATGAATAGATTAGTTTTATTTCAACTTCTTAAATTTATCACTGACATTAATAACTGCAAGAGTTATATGGCTTAAATGGCTAAATGATGATCAAAAGAATTTGATTCCGATAAGTAGAAAATCTTTAGAATGTAGGTGGAACGAGTGCAATGGCTGATCAAACAATAGTGGGTGCAATTCTTTTAGGTCTTCTAGAAGGTTTAACGGAGTTTATTCCCGTGTCTTCAACAGGTCATATTCTTCTCGCCGGGCATTTTATAGGTTTTGATTCACCGGGCAATACGTTTGAGATACTTATTCAACTTGGTGCGATCTTAGCTATACTAAGTATCTATTTCACCCGTCTGTGGCAAGTCTTCATCGATTTACCAAAAAGTACAAAAGCAAGACGGTTTGTTGCAGCTATTATACTTGCTTTTCTGCCCGCTGCATTTGTTGGGGTGCTTGCGCATGATTTCATTAAAACGGTCCTTTTCGAAGCTCCGATGCTTATTTGTATTGTACTGATTATTGGTGGTGTAATCTTGCTGGTTATCGACCGTCTGCCATTAAAACCGCGATATTTTGATGCGATGGAATACCCACCCTCATTGGCTCTAAAAATTGGAATGTGCCAAGTTCTTGCTATGGTGCCAGGAACATCACGTTCTGGTGCAACAATCGCGGGTGCTCTATTGATGGGAACAGATAAGCGATCAGCTGCAGAATTTTCATTCTTTTTGGCAATGCCAACCATGGTTGGAGCTTTTGCTTACGATCTTTATAAAAATATAGATCAACTGTCATATGATGATCTATCGATCATAGGTGTAGGATTTATTACCGCATTTATCGCGGGTGCATTTGTGGTAAGGGGGCTGCTGGATTTTGTTTCAAAGCACGGGTTCATGCCATTTGCAATTTGGCGAATATTCATTGGAACTGCTGGCCTGATAGGTCTTTGGTTGACCTAATGATTTAGTATAGGGAAGTTTTGCTGCATCCTTCAATACCATAAGCAAGGTCGCATCCTTCATCTCCAATCATATTGCTGCGTGGCGCAAATGCAGAAGCAGATATAATAATTGTTACAGCAAGAATGAATGCAGGAACGACGGCTTTAATCATAAAACAGCTCTCTGTTGTTGTTGGCCTGAGGACACAAGTCATCGCAGTCTGAACAGGGTATTAATCGTGTTTTCAGGGTTGAGAAATATGAACGCTATGTCGCTGACACAGCAAAAAATAGCAACCCCAAAACATCTGGTTTGGTTAAAATCCATGTCGGAAAACAAGTTTTCCAACATTTCTGTTGCGTAGATGTTGTATCATGAATTTATGATGATGAATTCATCTTCGTATATTGGCCCGCGGGGCGATAATGTACCAAATAGGTTGGGAGAATGGCTTCAAGTGCTGTCGGCGCAATACCCATTGATTGAAGATCAAGATCAGCGTTCTCCGCATCTGCTGATACCACATTATCTTGCTTAAGAAGTTCGACTTGATCTGGTGTAAGTGGCGGATCGATAAATGGTATAAGTGAGGTTATGCTGCCAATCAGGGAGGCGATTGCCCAAGGTAGCGAGACCATCATGCGTTTACGGGAAATAACTTTAAGCATAAGCTGTAGGCATTCTTTAAAACTCATGACCTCTGGTCCGCCAAGTTCATACGTTTTGCCAGCCTGAAGTTCGCCATTTACACCTTTGACAACAGCCGCCGCAACATCCGCAACATAAACCGGTTGGAATTTCGTATGGCCACCACCTATCAGCGGCAGAGCTGGTGCAAACCGAGACATGTCAGCAAATTTATTGAAAAACCCATCTTCTGGACCAAAAATAATAGATGGTCGCAAAATAACAGCATCTTTCACAATGTTTAAGACTGCTTCTTCGGCTCGACCTTTTGTTCTGGCATAATCAGAGTTGGAATTTTTATCAGCACCAATTGCTGAAATATGGACCAATTTTGCATTGTTGGCTTTTGCCGCTTCTGCAATAGCCCGTGCGCCAAATTCCTGAACCGCATCAAATGTATTACGCCCACTTTCAAAAAGGATACCGACACAATTTATGACATAATCAGAGCCTTGGACCGCGCGATCTATAGAATCGCGATATCGCAAGTTTGCCTGTACCGCTGTGATCTGGCTAACATTTCCCAATGGCTGTAAGTGGCCAGCAAGGTCGGGCCGACGACAAGCAACACGAATATTGTAACCTTCTTTTGCCAAAAGACGAACGATATGGCGTCCAAGAAAACCTGAACCACCAAAAACTGTGACGAGTTTAGGTTGATTGCTGACTTCCATTGATTTGCTCCTGCCGTGAACGGTTGGTATTTCACAAGTTTCTAGATCATTTTTGTAAAATTTGCGATAAGCTTACTATAGTGCGCACAAGTTTATGCCCTGTTACCAGCAAGACATAATTACTGCAAACCTTCTACCAAAATAATTTCACTATCTGCAACTGCTAGTTTGATCGCGGTCGCCTTTTGATATTGCTCCGAATTATAGCATGCTTGCGCCACTTCTAATGATTCAAACTCTATAATGATGTTTCGTTTGCGACCTTGGCCTTCGACAGCAATTGAATTGCCGCCTCTTACGATAAATTTTGCACCATATTTTTCGAAAGCAGGCTTTGCCGTGTTGATGTAGTCTTGATAATGCTCTTCACTACCATCTTGCGCATCGATCCGCGCGATCCAATAGCCTTTCGGTTTCGGAGCTGCAGCAGGCGTTGTTATCGTTTGAGCTTCGATATTCGTCATATCCATGATGATATTAAGCGCTGCGGCACGCCTATCACTAGCTGCCACAATCGGACGGCCGATAACGAGGTGACTTGCGCCAGCTTCGATAGCTTGAGAAGGTGTCATAACCCGTTTTTGGTCGCCCAAATCAGCACCAGCAGGCCGGATGCCTGGTGTTACAATGGCCATGTCTTCGCCGACAATCTGACGAACAATTGCTGCTTCTTGCGCAGAGCAAACAACGCCGCCCATGCCAGCGTCAGCTGCTTGTTTTGCACGAGCTTTAACCAGTTCGGTAGGGTCAGAATGTAAGTACCCTGCTTCAAGCAGATCGTTACCATCCATAGATGTTAAAACTGTCACCCCAAGCAGAGTAAGCTCAGAACCTTTTGCGGCCTCGACAGCTGCTCGCATTGCCTTTGGGTAAGCATGTATGGTGAGCATGGAAACGCCCATTTTGGCAATACTCTCAACGCCCTTTGCGACAGTATTGTCGATATCCAGCAATTTCATATCAAGAAAGATTTTTTTGCCGTCTTTGATCAAGTCAGATGCAAATGATAGCCCACCAGCAAATCCAAGCTGGTGACCAATTTTGTAATATATTGCACTATCACCGAGTTCAGTGACGATAGTTTCAGCCTCTTTAACGCTTGGTACATCTAGGGCGACGATCAGTTGATTTTTGACATCGTGATTGGTAGCCATAATCTATTCCCGCACTTATGATTTTCTGATCTTGTGACAGAACCGCATAAAAACTGCAAGGTGACTAAACGTAACAGACGAAAGTATCTGATAAGTATTGGGGTTTCAGATAAGTTTATTAAGCGCTAGCTCTGAAAAGTGACCGACACGTATTTGACAAAGATTTGGCTGTTCGCTCGCTTGAGATTGAGCCATCTTCACCAAATGCGGTTCCCGCTTTTGGTACTAATACTTGCTCCGAGATAACGAGACTTCCTATAGAAACCATGATTGACCGTAGGTGGTTCAACCCGCGCACTCCGCCAAGATTGCCGGGAGAAGCTGCACCCAGTGCCAGGGTTGCTTCTTTCCATGGCGCAAAAGCTCTGCCATCGATTTCACGGATTACACTCACCCAATCGATCATGTTTTTAAGCAGAGGTGAGACTGACGCATTATATTCAGGGCTTGCGATGAATACGCCATCGTGTAAGGCAATTAAACTGGCTATTTTGGACGCATTTTTCGGAATGCCATCGTTACTTTTCAAGTCCTCATCATATAGTGGGAGCGGGTAATCAAGAAGAGATATTCGCGTAACGTCAGCACCAAGTAATGCAAACTCCTTTGCCGCTGCTGCCGCAAGTTTGACATTATGGGAGCCAGATCTGTTTGATCCGGGAATAACAAGAATTTTTTTTATCATGATGTTAAGAGCCTAACTATCGCGCTAATTTATCGGCGAGTATAAGCCCAAACACGTGCAGGCGGCACATTGCGGAATACCCAACTTATCGATTTTACTTTGAAATTTTGACTGTCTGTCGGGACCGGTGCTGTCGCACTATAGGAAAACAAGATTATTGGCCGACCGTTAGGCAGTCGATCAAGCAGATCTTCAATAAGCGAAATACGTTTCACCATCGGAAAATTCAACAATGGCATAGATGTAATAATCGTATTAAAAATTTGATCTTTTTTATCATTCAAAACGTCATCGAGACGAAATGCATCACCATTCAAAATATTGACGTTTGGAAATGCTTTGACTAGGCGTTTTGCAAAAATATCCGAATATTCAACACAATAAAGGTCTTCTGGTTTAACGCCTTCGTTTAGGATAGCTTTCGTTATGACGCCTGTCCCTGGCCCTAGTTCAAGGACTGGCAGATCTGATGTTAAATCAATTTGCCGAGCCATACATCGTGCAGTTGTACGTGATGTGGGAACGATAGATCCAACTGTATCCGGCGAGGAAATCATACCTTTCAAAAATACGATTTCATCATCGAATTTTTTGACTATTTTATTTGCGATATCAAGACGCATGTCGCCCTCAGAAACCTTGTTACCAACTTTTCGACGAACATATACAAGCTAACAGTGCAAGTCTAAGGCCGTTTGAGAATTCTTAACTAATGGTTAATTTCGGCGAAAAGAAGTTACTTTGTCAAGAAAAGCGAAAAACAATTCTATTAATCGCTTAATGTATCAAAGAAACCCTTCATCTTAGAGAAAAAACCCGATGTTTCTGGGCTATTTTCTTTAGATGAAATTTCTTGGAATTCTTCCAATAGCTCTTTTTGACGCTTACTCAAATTTTGTGGTGTTTCAACCGCAACACGAATGTATAGATCACCCATTTGGCTAGAGCGCATCACCGGCATACCTTTGCCGCGCATTCGAAGCTCTTTGCCTGATTGTGTACCTTCAGGGATCGTGATGCGGGACTTAGTGCCATCAAGTGTGGTGACTTCAAACTTACCACCAAGGGCAGCTTTCGCCATAGAAATCGGTACCGCACAATATAGATCAGCAGCTTCGCGCTGGAAAAATTCATGCGGCTTAACAGATAAGAAGATATATAAGTCGCCCGTTGGACCGCCGCGTTGTCCTGCTTCGCCTTCTCCGGCAACGCGAATACGTGTACCATCTTCGATACCTGCAGGAATATTAACCGATAGTGATTTTTCTTCGGAGACACGGCCCTGACCAGAACATTTGGTGCAAGGATCAGAAATCATCTGACCATTACCGTGACATGTCGGACAAGTGCGCTCTACAGAGAAGAAACCTTGCGCTGCGCGTACGCGACCAATGCCACCACATGTAGAGCAAGTGGTTGGACTGCTGCCTGGTTTTGCACCGGAGCCTGAGCATGTTGTACATGAAACAGAAGTCGGCACACGGATTTGAGCAGTTTTACCCTCATAAGCCTCTTCAAGAGAAATTTCCATATTGTAACGAAGATCAGCACCACGCTCGCGACCACCACTTGATCGTTGTGTGCGAGCGCCACCACCACCCATCATATCTCCAAAGATATCTTCGAAAATATCATGGAACCCGCCAGCGCCGCCGCCGCCGAAGCCGCCACCGCCAGCACCTGGGCCGCCTTGTTCAAAAGCGGCATGACCATACTGATCGTAAGCGGAACGTGTTTGAGGGTTTTTCAACGTCTCATAGGCTTCATTAATTTCTTTGAATTTTTTCTCAGCTTCCGGATTGTCTGGGTTTTTATCCGGATGGTGTTTCATGGCAAGTTTACGGAAAGCGCTTTTCAGCTCTTTCTCGTCCGCGCTCTTTGAAACGCCGAGCAATTCGTAGAAGTCAGCTTTTGCCATTTGAGAAATATCCGTTAGTGTGCAATTGGCGATCCCAGTTTAAATTTGGTGATCGCCAATTGTTTATAAGTTGGATTTAAGCAGATTTTTGATCGCTATCAGCGTCATCAACTTCTTCAAAGTCAGCATCAACAACATTGTCGTCAGCTGCTGCATCTGCCGCGGCATCCGCATCAGCGGCAGCTTGCTCTTCAGCTTGCTGAGCCTCATACATTGCCTGACCAAGTTTCATGGAAGCTTCCATGAGAACTTGTGTTTTCTCGCTGATAACATCACCATCTGGTTCTTCAGCTGCAACAGCTTCTTCCAAGCCTTCGATCGCTGCAGAAATTGCATCACGATCATCTTCAGAAACTTTATCGCCATATTCTTCAAGCGACTTTTTAGATGAATCGATCAAGCTTTCCGCATTGTTTTTAGCTTCAACTGTCTCGCGACGCTTTTTATCCGCTTCCGCATTGTTTTCAGCTTCTTTGATCATATCATCGATATCATCATCAGACAGGCCGCCAGACGCTTGAATGCGAATTTGGTGTTCTTTGCCTGTGCCTTTATCTTTCGCCGATACATTTACAATACCATTGGCATCGATATCAAATGTAACTTCGATTTGTGGAACGCCACGCGGAGCCGGAGGAATACCTACAAGATCAAACTGGCCAAGATTTTTGTTATCCGCAGCCATTTCACGCTCACCTTGAGCCACACGAATAGTCACAGCATTTTGGTTATCTTCAGCAGTTGAGAAGACCTGGCTTTTCTTCGTTGGAATTGTTGTGTTGCGATCAATCAGACGAGTGAAAACACCACCTAATGTTTCAATACCAAGTGAAAGAGGGGTCACATCTAGAAGAAGAACGTCTTTAACATCACCTTGTAAAACACCGCCCTGAATAGCTGCACCCATGGCAACAACTTCATCCGGGTTCACACCTTTGTGCGGCTCTTTACCAAAGAATTCTTTAACAACTTCCTGGATTTTAGGCATACGTGTCATGCCGCCCACAAGAACAACTTCGTCGATCTCACCAGCAGAAATGCCAGCATCTTTAAGAGCTGCTTTACATGGACCAACTGTGCGCTGAACGAAATCATCAACGAGATTTTCAAGCTTTGCACGAGTAAGTTTCATTGTTAAGTGTTTTGGACCTGAAGCATCAGCTGTGATGAACGGAAGGTTGATTTCAGTTTGTGTCGTTGAAGACAATTCGATTTTTGCTTTTTCAGCAGCTTCTTTCAAGCGTTGAAGAGCAAGCTTATCGCTTTTAAGGTCTACACCCTGGTCTTTCTTAAATTCAGTCGCAAGATATTCAACCAAACGCATGTCAAAATCTTCACCACCCAAGAATGTATCACCATTGGTTGATTTAACTTCGAAAACACCGTCGCCGATTTCTAGGATGGATACATCGAATGTACCACCGCCAAGATCGTAGACTGCAATTGTTTTGCCTTCTTTTTTATCAAGGCCGTATGCAAGAGCCGCAGCGGTTGGTTCGTTGATGATCCGCAGAACTTCAAGGCCAGCAATCTTGCCTGCATCTTTAGTTGCTTGACGCTGTGCATCATTAAAGTAAGCAGGAACAGTGATAACTGCCTGTTGGACAGTCTCGCCAAGGTAAGCTTCAGCTGTTTCTTTCATTTTTTGAAGAATCATCGCAGAAACTTGTGATGGTGAATAATCCTTACCGGACGCTTTAACCCATGCATCGCCATTTTCGCCTTTGACGATTTCATATGGGACAAGGTCTTTATCTTTTTTGACCATTTTGTCCGTAAAACGACGACCGATCAAACGCTTTACAGCAAATAGTGTATCGGTTGGGTTCGTCACTGCCTGACGTTTCGCGGGTTGACCAACAAGACGCTCGCCATCATCAGAAAATGCAACCATTGAAGGCGTTGTACGTGCGCCTTCTGCATTCTCGATAACTTTAGCTTCTCCGCCATCCATTACTGCGACACAGGAGTTTGTAGTTCCCAAGTCAATTCCTATTACTTTTGCCATTCTCTTCTTTCTCCTAAAAGCGAGTTGTTGGAACCGAAATTCAGCATTCCAAAACAACCCCTATGGGTACTGACATATTAAGGTGTTCCGCTAAAGCGGTCCATTTACCAAAGGATGTGGTATTTGGCTAGCAAAAACACCCCTTTGCTATCTGAGGCCTATATAAGAAGGGTTTGATCAGACTGCAAGCCATTGAGTTGCAACTTTTAGAGAAGAATCGCAAATTTTCTAAAAATTATTGCCCCAAAATGACATCAAGTATGGATTTTGGCCTATCAGGTCTGGATTTTTGAGACTTTCGACCGACATCCCCGGGTGGCGTTAACCCGGCAGATTGTGATCTGGTTTGCGGTTTGATTTGCGCTTGGCGCCGCGGCTTTGATGCTTGGTCGCGTTGTGCTGGTATAGGGATAGAGCTGGTTGATTCGATAGAAATATTTGGAATGGGTTTTAGATCGCGCGTAAGATCAAGTGGCTCATTATCAGTTCCGTTTATATTTGAAATCTCACCCAATGGTGCGGTGACCGTCACGCGTGGTAGTGAGGCAACGGGTACACCATAATGCGCATTTGTCATAACTTTTTGCCAGATTTGTGCTGGCAATCCACCGCCTGTTACTTTTTGAGTCGGCTTACCATTGTCATTACCAAGCCAAACACCCATGGTTAGGTTTGCTGTGTAACCGACAAAGAGCGCATCTCGGAAAGACTGACTTGTCCCAGTTTTGCCTGCCACCTGCCAATTATCGATTTGTGCTTTGCGCCCAGTCCCTGACCGAACGACCTCCGTCAGCATGTAATTCATATCTTGAACAACACCAGTTGAAAGAACGCGAGGTGGGTTTTGAAATGAGCTTTCATATAGAACGCGCCCACTAGTCGTCATGACACGAGATATAATATGCGGTGTGGCCTTGTAGCCGCCATTCATAAATGGTGCATACGCGGATGTTAGTTCAAGCAGTGTGACCTCAGATGTTCCCAAGGAAATGGACGCGTTGGGTGTAAGTTTTGATTCGATACCCAAACGACGTGCAGTTTTGGCAACATTTTTTGGCCCAACCTCCATGACAAGTTGAGCAGCGATCGTATTAAGTGACTTGGATAATCCTACAGTGAGTGTTACGGGACCGCGATATTTTTGATCGTAATTTTTGGGTGTCCACTTATTGATGCGCACTGGCGCATCATTACGAACAGATTGAGGTGTGCGACCTTGTTCGAGCGCTGCCGCGTAGACAAAAGGCTTAAATGCTGAACCAGGTTGACGCTTTGCGCCACTTGCCCTGTCATATTGGCTTGTTTCATAGCTGCGACCGCCAATCAGAATGCGAATTGCACCGTTTGCATCCAGAGCAACAATCGCGCCTTCTTTAACGGCGTATTTTTTCCCATTTTGATCGAGCGTATCGCGTAAGATGACTTCGGCATCTTTTTGTAGATTTAGGTCAAGCGTAGTCTCAACAATGAGATCCTCCTTCACCTCGCCAATAACTTTCTTAAGATCGCTCATGACACGGTCAGCAGCAAAGTTCTCAGAACCAGACCAATAGCTTTTTGCCCGTATTTGAGGCTGAGTGAGTGCAACGGTTGCTTGATTGTCGTCAATGAAACCAGAACGGCTCATGGAGCCAAGCACAACCTGCGCTCTTGCTTCAGCAGCATCCGGATTACGAGCAGGTGACAGTCGCGAGGGAGCTTTTAAAAGACCCGCCAGTAGCGCTGCTTCCGATAATGTGACATCGCTTGCGGGTTTATGGAAGTAGCGGCGAGAGGCCGCCTGTACACCATATGCACCAGAACCAAAGTAAACTCGATTAAGGTACATTTCCAAAATCTGGTCTTTTGTGAAATTATGTTCGAGCCAGACAGAAAGCAAAACCTCTTGTACTTTTCGTTCCAAAGTTCGCTCAGGTGAAAGAAATAGGTTTTTTGCTAACTGTTGTGTCAGGGTCGAGCCACCCTGTACGGTTCGGCCTGCCATAACATTTGAAAACATTGCACGAGCCAGGCCGATTGGGTCGATGCCGAAATGGGAGTAAAATCTACGATCTTCAATCGCAATGACAGCTTGCGGAATAAATGGAGACATATCGCTCAAAAGCAATGCTTCCCCGCCTGTCGCACCGCGATTTGCAATAATTTGACTGTTAAGCGCTACAATTTTCACATTTGGTGGACGTTTTGGAACTTCCCAGCTGTCAGCAGCTGGCATTTGCGCACCGTAAAATGCAAAAAGACCACCGACGGCGAGAGCGCCCCAAATACCCAAAACAAAGCACCAGTATACCGATGATTTGACAAAGCGAACAAGTAAACTGCGAGACTTGTTTTTTCTACGTGCGGACCCAGAACGCGACTTTGAGCCACCAGATTTGGAAGAGTTACGCCTTCTAGCACCAGATTTTGCTGTGGTTTTGTTGGGTTTCCTAGCCGTAGCTTTCTTTCTAAAACTCGGTTCTACCCTCTTTTTTGTTGTTTTTCGTGCCATTTATGCGCCAGAATCGATTCTTTAAAATACTTATTTAGGCGCAATCTATATGTTGCAATTTAAGGGGAGGTTAAGCTCACTATTAACCATACTCTTCGTTGTATGTCTCGGTTCTCTTTCTTTAGGCTAAAGCGTTTAGGATACGGATCCATGAACGAATACCTTTATGGAATGAATTTAGCTCGTATTTTTCATTGGGAGAGTGGAGCTGATCGTCAGCAAGCCCAAAGCCAACAAGTACGGATTCCATACCAAGAAATGTTTGAAAATCGCCAACGATGGGAATGGAGCCGCCCATACCAACAAGAACGGTTGGTTTTGGCCATTCATCCGAAAGGGCAGTTTTGGTTTTTTCTATGATCGGAGAATCAAATGGTAATGCGATACCGCCAGATGCGCCGTGATCTTTAAAACTTACTGTGCAGTCTTCGGGCAAACGTTCTTCTACAAATCTATGGAAGGACACACGTATTTTCTCTGCATCTTGCTTGCCAACGAGACGGAATGAGATTTTCGCGCTGGCCTGCGCTGGAATAACGGTTTTGAAGCCATCATCGGTATAGCCGCCAGTAATCCCGTTAATTTCGGCAGTTGGGCGTGCCCATGTAAGTTCATGGGCGGAGCGACCTTTCTCGCCAAAGCATTTGGACAAACCAACATCACCCAAAAATTCTTCATCACTTTGGCCTAGACTTCTCCACGCTTGTTTAATCTGTTCAGGTGTTTCTTCAACACCATGATAAAACCCATCAATGGTTATTTTACCATCCCTATCGTGTAGATCGGCAACAATACGGGCTAAGATCGTAATCGGGTTAGCGGCTGCGCCACCATAAAGACCTGAATGCAGATCGCGAGATGCCGCATGAATTGTCACTTCTTCGCCCAACAATCCGCGCAAGCTTGTGGGGATCGCCGGTGTTTCATGGTTCCACATAGATGTATCACAAACGAGAGCAAAGTCGGCTTTTAACTCATCCTTATTGGCTTCAAGAAAAGGTTGAAGAGATGGGGAGCCAGATTCTTCTTCGCCTTCAAATAAAATTGTGATCTTGCAAGGAAGTTCTCCGTGGGTTTCTTTATAGGCTCGGCAAGCTTCCACAAACGTCATGAGTTGCCCCTTATCATCGCTAGAACCACGCCCTGCGATTACTTTGCGGCCATTTCGTTCCAAGATTTGTGGTGTAAATGGATCATAGTCCCATAACTCTATAGGATCAACTGGCTGTACATCATAGTGTCCATAAAAAAGAACATGCGGCGCATCTGGGTTTTCACAGGCATGATGGCCAACAACCATTGGGTGACCGATTGTGTCTCTTACATCCGCACTAAAACCAAGTTTATTAAGATAATCAGCTAAAAAAGTAGCTGTTCTATAACAATCATCTTTATATGCCGGATCTGTCGAGATCGACGGAATAGCCAGTAGTTCGAACAAGCGTTCAAGGCTTGTATCCAGGTTTGCATCTGCTTTTTCTAAAACGGGTGTAATTGAAGGCATTAAGTTTATCCTGTTAAACGAATTGGAGCTATCGACTAAATCTTAGTTTGATGTAATCACATTTGGATAAAAAGAAAAGCCACCATAACCGGAGGGGGATGGTCATGGTGGCATTTTATTTGGAGCCTACCCTATGAGGGGGGGAGGGTGAGGCTCTTGACTGGCTGGATCAGCAGGGGAAGCTTTTTTCCAGACAGCGGCTTGTAACGCCTATGTGAGTTATTTGGGGTTAGGAAAGCGGCGAAACAATGGCCAATATATTAATTATTTGTAACATTTATGTGATTGTACGCACAGGCGTGTTTCAACCTCTGATTCGACAGGTGTTTTAGTGTAACCCATAAGTCTAAGTTGAAAAGAAAAATCTGGCATGGACGTTGGCGGTTTTAGGCGTTAAATCAGAAGCATGAAAAAAGGTGATCATCTCTTCCTCGTCGACGGCTCTGGCTATATTTTCAGAGCTTATCACGCCCTGCCGTCTCTAACGCGCAAATCTGACGGTTTGCCCGTAGGAGCGGTATCAGGCTTTTGTAATATGCTGTGGAAGCTCGTTTCTTCCGCCCGAGATGAAAATGATGGTGTTACACCCACTCATTTTGCAGTGATTTTTGATCATTCATCAAAGACATTTCGCAACGAGCTTTATCCTGAATACAAAGCCAATCGTGATGCGCCACCAGAAGATTTGCGCCCACAATTTGGGCTAATCCGTCAGGCTACAAAGGCGTTTAACCTGCCTTGCATAGATAAAGAGGGCTTTGAAGCTGATGATATTATTGCAACCTATGCCCGCCATGTTCGAGAAGCGGGTGCGGACTGCACGATTATTTCGTCAGATAAAGATTTAATGCAGCTTGTTGGTGATCAGGTGTCGATGCTTGATACGATGAAAAACAAACATATTCAGGTGCCGGAAGTTATCGAAAAGTGGGGTGTCCCGCCTGAGCAAATGATAGATTTGCAAGCATTGGCCGGCGATTCGGTTGATAACGTTCCGGGTGTTCCAGGTATTGGACCCAAAACTGCGGCCCAGCTGCTTGAACAATTTGGCAATTTGGATACCCTACTTGAACGTGCTGGTGAGATTAAGCAGAATAAACGTCGTGAAAACCTTATTGAATTTGCTGACAATGCACGTATCTCGCGCGAGCTTGTTCGTCTTCGTGATGATGTTGAACTTGACGTTGATTTAGATGGGTTATTTTTGGAGCAACCCAATGGGCCGATGCTTATCAGCTATTTAAAAGCTATGGAGATGACAACGCTTACCAAGCGTGTTGCGGCCGACACGGGTTCCGATGCGGATACTATCGAACCAGCTGAATTGGTGATCGAATGGGAGAACGCCCGTGGACCTGATCTTGATCCTGAAGATAGCGATGCGGAAGATGGCCCAAATGATGGTTCAAGCGCTGCAAAATATACGCCGCGTAAACTCGTAAATGCCCGTGCAGAACGTGTCGCACAATCCAACATTGATCATAGCACTTATGAGACAATTCGTGATATTGAAACCCTTGATAGATGGTGTGCTGATATCAGAGCAAAAGGTACATTTGCATTCGACACAGAAACAACGTCGCTTGATGCGATGCAGGCGGAGTTGGTGGGCTTCTCAATTGCCTATTTCGAGGGAAAAGATAGTGACCTCAAGGTTAAAGCTGCTTATGTGCCACTTACGCATAAGACGGGTGTAGATGATCTGCTTGGAGGCGGACTGGATGAGAACCAGATCAACTTTGATCAGGCGCTCGCGCGGCTTAAAGATGTCCTGGAAGATGCATCTCTGCTTAAAATCGCTCAAAATCTTAAATATGATATGCTGGTTCTAAAGCAGCTTGATATTGATGTGGTGTCATTTGATGACACGATGCTTTTGTCCTACGTACTCGATGCAGGTGTAGGTCACGGAAGTTCCGGTGGTCACGGCATGGATGTGCTTGCTGATCGTTGGCTTGGTCACAAACCTATTCCCTATAAAGAAGTTGCGGGTTCAGGAAAATCAGCAATTACGTTTGATCTGGTCGAGATCGAAAAAGCCACAGCCTATGCCGCAGAAGATGCCGACATAACATTACGTCTTTGGTATGCGCTCAAACCTCGCCTCGTAGCGGATGGATTGGTATCAGTCTATGAGCGTCTAGAGCGCTCTCTGGTTAAAGTGCTTGTCGATATGGAATCGCGGGGCATTTCAGTAGATCGTCAGATTCTATCACGGTTATCTGGCGAATTGGCGCAAGGTGCTGCGGGGCTTGAAGCTGAAATTTACGAACTTGCTGGTGAGAATTTTAACATTGGCTCGCCCAAGCAATTGGGTGAAATCCTCTTTGGGAAAATGGGTGTGCCAGGTGGTGCAAAAACCAAAACGGGTCAATGGTCAACATCTGCACAAGTGTTGGAAGATTTAGCCGCGGAAGGTCATGAACTGCCGCGAAAAATTGTTGATTGGCGCCAGCTTACAAAGCTAAAATCAACATATACTGACGCGTTGCCAAATCATATTCACCCCGTAACAAAGCGTGTACACACGTCCTATGCAATGGCATCAACATCAACCGGGCGGCTTTCATCAAACGATCCAAATTTGCAAAATATTCCAGTTCGGACCGCTGAAGGTCGCAAAATTAGAACCGCTTTCGTACCTGAAAAAGGTAATACGCTTATCTCCGCTGATTATAGTCAGATTGAGTTACGTGTCTTAGCTCACGTGGCAGATCTTACGACGTTAAAGCAAGCCTTTGCGGATGGTTTGGACATTCATGCTATGACTGCCTCCGAAATGTTCGGTGTGCCTATCAAAGATATGCCAAGCGAAGTTCGCCGCAGAGCAAAGGCAATTAATTTTGGTATCATCTACGGGATTTCAGCCTTTGGCCTCGCCAATCAACTCGGCATTCCGCGCGGCGAAGCCAGCGATTATATTAAAATGTATTTCGAACGTTTCCCTGGCATCAAAGATTATATGGAAAACACCAAAACCTTGGCGAAAGAACAAGGTTTTGTCGAGACAATATTTGGTCGAAGAATTAATTTCCCGGATGTAAAATCATCCAACCATCAAGTTCGTGCATTTAATGAACGTGCTGCAATCAACGCACCGATCCAAGGGTCAGCGGCAGACATTATCCGCCGTGCAATGGTCAAGATGGATCAATCTTTGGCTGATGCTGGTTTGCAGGCAAAAATGCTTCTGCAGGTTCATGATGAATTGATTTTTGAAACCGTTGAAGCCGAAACTGAGCCGACTATTGATTTGGTCAAATCAGTGATGGAAACAGCTTCAATGCCAGCGCTATCGATGTCTGTTCCATTGAAAGTAGATGCTCGCGCTGCGGAAAATTGGGACGAAGCGCATTAACTTTGCTAATAAATTTGCGTTTTTGGAAAATGAATGAGTTCTTCATATCTTCCCATCAATGATGTTCTAAGCGACATTGAAGAAGAGTTGGCGCGACGAAATAATCTCATTATCGCAGCGCCACCTGGCGCAGGTAAAACGACTGTCGTTCCTTTGAAGATTTTGGAAAGCAGTTGGTATGAAGGTGGTAAGATCATCCTTATTGAACCGCGGCGTTTGGCGGCTCGTTCTGCAGCACACCGGATGGCCGTGTTACATGGTGATGATGTTGGCCAAACCATCGGTTATCGTATGCGGCTTGATACCAAGATATCCGATAAAACCCGTATTGAAGTGGTGACCGAAGGCGTTTTCACACGGATGGTTTTGGATGATCCGGAACTATCCGGCATTGAGTGCGTGATCTTTGATGAGTTTCATGAACGCTCACTGGATGCGGATTTTGGTCTTGCGCTGACGCTTGATGTTCAGGCTGGTTTGCGGGAAGATCTCAAGATTTTGGTAATGTCTGCAACACTCGATATTGAAGAAATCAACCGCATCTTACCTGATGCAGCTACGGTCATTTCTGAAGGTCGAACTTTCCCGATTGATATTCGTTATCAACCACGACGAGCCAATGATCGCATTGAGGATGTCATGGTTGATGCGATCGCAAACATACTCGCATCAGAAGAGGGTTCCATTCTATGTTTCTTGCCCGGTCAGGGTGAAATAAAACGTGTTTACGATCGGCTGGAAAACAGAATTGGCGATGGTGTTGAATGTCATATGCTCTTCGGATCTATGCCAATGAAAGATCAGGATGCCGCAATCCAGCCAATTAAAGGGACGGGACGGAAAGTTGTATTGGCCACATCAATTGCTGAAACCTCAATCACAATTGACGGCGTACGGATTGTTATTGATTCTGGACTTCGTCGAGAAGCCTTCTTTGAAGCGGTAACAGGTATCACACGGCTTGAAACAATAAAGGCATCCCAAGCTGCAACCACCCAGCGTGCCGGCCGTGCGGGGCGAACAGAACCCGGAATAGCTTTGCGTTTGTGGCAAAAAGAACAGCAAGCAGCTTTGCCAAAATTTACGGCACCGGAGATACTATCAAGTGATCTGTCAACGCTTATGCTGGATTGTCTATCATGGGGTGTGAGCGACCTACATCAGTTAGCATTTTTAACAGAGCCACCGTCATCTGCAGTCGAGGCGGCTTTGGCCCTATTGCGTAAAATTGGCGCGATTGATCAAAAGGCTAACCTAACCGAGCTTGGAAAATCTGTCCGACTATTGCCCTTATCTGTGCGCTTGGCTGCTATGGTAATTGATGCCGCAAAATGTGAGCAGGCATTACTGGCGGCCAAACTATCAGTCCTTCTCTCTGAGCAGGGTTTGGGTGGTAATGATGTTGATATCGAATACCGCTTGCAGCGTTTTGAAAATGACAGAAGTAAACGCGCAGTTTCATCCCGCAAGCTGGCAGAGAGAATTGCCAGAATGGCAGAGCAGTCAGCTAAAACATTGCCAAGATATGATGCGCGGTCAGTTGGTGGATTACTCGCAACAGCGTTTCCAGATCGGATTGCAAAACAACGCAGTAAAGATGGTCAGTTCACGATGGCAAATGGTAGGGGTGCGGTGATTGATCATATGAATAAGCTAGCATCAGAGCCGATGCTTATTATCGCAGACCTAACCGGCAGAGCCGCCGCCCCGCGTGTATTGTCGGCATGTCGATTTGACATGGCTGAGTTGGATGATCTTCCGCACGGCGTTTTGCAAGAAGCTGAAGAATGTTACTTTGATCGTCAAAGTCAATCGGTTCGAGCAAGGTATCAAAAGCGCTTGGGTGCAATTATCTTGCAGGAAAAACAGTTGTCTAAGCCTGAGGGCGCTGCCGCGGCAGAAGCTTTAGCGGATGGTATTTCACAAGTTGGTATTAAAAAACTACACTTTTCAAAGTCACTTCACCAATGGATAGACCGCTCTGAATATCTACGACTAAACTACGATGAAAATTGGCCGAACCTATCTGATGAAGGTTTGATTGGATCACTTGATCAATGGTTTTTGCCATTTCAAATTGATGTCCTCTCGATCAAGAATATTTCTGCGCAAAGTTTAGAAAATGGTATTAAAACTCTTCTTAATTGGGATCAGGCACGACAGCTTGATGATATGGTGCCGACCCATTTTAAGCTTGAAAATGGAAAGAGTGCCATAATTGAGTATCGCAATGAAGGCCCTGCAATTTCACTTCGTGCGCAGCAATTTTTTGGCCAGAAGCATCATCCATCGATTTTAAACGGTAAGGTTCCATTACTTGTCGAGCTTTTATCGCCAGCGCAAAGGCCAATTCAGTTGACCCGTGATTTGCCCGGGTTTTGGAAAGGTTCTTGGTCAGATGTGTGCAGCGATATGCGGGGGCGTTATCCAAAACATGATTGGCCAGATGATCCTGCAAATGCTAAACCGCCCGTTAAACGCCAACGTTAAATTCTGGGTTGAGGTTATTATGTAATGAATTTGTCATCGACAGCGGCTGAAGAATTTTCGCGCTCACGTATGTTGCGTTTACAAACACTTATCAGGCTTCGCTGGTTGGCGGTAGCTGGTCAGATTGCAACGATATTGTTCGTGGCGATGTTTTTAAAGTTTCCGCTGCCGGTCGGTTATTGTCTAAGTCTTGTCGCTATTTCTATTGTTTTGAATATTTACTTGGCACAGAGGAACCCTTCTACACGGCGACTAACGCCAGTATCTGCAATGCTTGTACTTGGTTTTGATGTGCTTCAATTATCTGGATTGTTGTTCATGACGGGCGGTTTGGCAAATCCGTTTTCCATTCTGATATGTGTGCCTGTCATAATTTCCTCAGCATCTTTGCCAATGAGCCGCACGCTCCTGCTTGGTCTGGTAACTTTTTTTAGTGTGTCCGTGCTTGGCTTCTATTCCTTGCCATTGCCTTGGTACGAAGGCACACAACTTGAAATTCCGCGTGTCTTTCTCTTCGGTGTGTGGATCGCGATTGTTTCAACCACAGCCTTTGCTGCATTTTATGCCTATCGCGTTTCTGCTGAAGCCAATGCACTCGCAGGTGCGCTAAGCGCCACGGAACTGGCGCTTCAACGCGAACAACATCTATCCGCAATTGATGGTTTGGCTGCCGCCGCCGCACATGAGCTTGGCACCCCTTTGGCGACAATTTCTGTCGTGGCAAAGGAAATGCAGCGTGCAATCGGCCCGGACAGCCCCTTCCATGAAGATGTGCAATTGCTAACCAGCCAGAGCGAACGTTGCCGCGATATTTTGCAGAGATTGACCACTTTGTCAGCTGAAGATGAAGAGCATATGCGACGTTTGCCATTTAGTTCATTGATTGAAGAGGTTGTCGCCCCGCATCGTGAATTCGGTATTGAACTTATCAGCTCAATTGATGCAAAAACTGAAAATGAACCTGTTAGTCGTCGAAATGCTGGTATCCTGTTTGGGCTTGGAAATCTGATGGAGAATGCGGTTGATTTTGCATGTGACGAGGTGACGATAAAAGCCCGGTATGATGCAAATATCGTTGAAATAGTTATTACCGATGATGGTCCAGGCTATAGTCAGCATATGATTCAGCAGATTGGCGAGCCTTATATGAAACATCGTAGTGGCTCTCAGTTAGATAAGGCAGGCGGTTTAGGTCTAGGCTTGTTTATCGCAAAAACACTGCTTGAGCGTTCAGGTGCGAACCTCAAATTCAACAATCTTGAATATCCAGAAACTGGTGCGCAAGTATCTATTCGCTGGCCCCGATCAGAACTGGATGTTTTTTAGGTGAAAGCCTAGCTGGGTTGTGCGACTGCTTTCGGTTTTGAAAATAAAATGCCGCCAATTTGTTTGCGCGCAATACCTTCTGTTACAATAATTGAGAATAGCAGTCCCGTTATCACACTAGTCGCGACGCCAAGCCAGACACCCAAAGTGCCGAAATCTAATAAGACAACGAAGATATAGACAAAGGCAGCAACCGCTAGCCCCTGTCGATAGATACCGATAATCAATGTCCAGACGGGCTTCTTAAAGGCTTGCAGTAAGGAGTTTATTGCGAACAGAACGAGATAAACGGGCAGAATAAAACCATCAACCCGTAGATATTGGGCACCTATTCTCTGCACTTCAGAATTATCTGAGAAAATTCCCATCAATAGCTCCGCAGCGAGCCAGAGAATTCCGGAGGCTGCAAGCATCATGACGATGCCAACTTTACAGCAGAACATAAATGCTTCACGCACGCGGTCGTAGTTTTTCGCCCCAAAGTTTTGTGCGGCAATAGGTAATAATGCGCCTGTGAGGCCAAAGGCCGGCAGCAGCAAGAGCTGCTCGACACGAAGTGCTACACCATAGGCAGCGACTGCGTCTCCACCAAATCCTTTCAGGTAAAATTGAATAACAAAACCAGAGAACATCATGACAACCATGGTGAAGCTGGATGGCAGCGCTTGTGCTGTGATGTCTTTATAAGTTGGAAAGTGAGGTGTAAAACTTGCAGGAGCATCTGCTTTCATAAGGTCAGATTTCCATACTCGATAGAGTATGAATGTCATTACACCTGTTTGGCTGACCACGGTTGAGAGTGCAAGTCCGGTGAAGCCGATGCCATCAACAAAACCTGGAATGCCGAAGATAAACAATGGATTTAATATAAGATTTGCAAAGAAGGCGGCAATTTGTGCACGTTCCATAGAGACCGTATCACCTTGCGCCTGTAAAATACCATTAGCGCCAAATGTGAGTAAGAACGCCGGAGCTGCAAGCAACATAACGAGGAAATAATTGTTCGCTGCGTCACGATAAGCGCCTGCTTCTGTAATAATTGCAATAAGGTCTGCACCAAAGAAAAAGCCAAGAATACCGAAGAAGACAGACGCAATAGTGCCATATCCAATGCCTTGTGTCGCTATTTCTTTGGCCAAACGGTTATCTTTGGCTCCCAATGCGTTGCCAACAAGCGCGCCCATAGCTGAGCTGAGGCCAATTCCAAGAGCAACCAGAACAAAAAAGACCTGAAAGGCTATAGCTAAGCCTGCTTGTGCATCGGTGGACAAAAGCCCCGCGTAAAATACATCAACAACATTGTAGAGTGTCGTAAAAATCATGCCTATGGCAGCGGGAATGGCGATTTTTTTGAAATGGTTCGGTATAGAACCTTCCGTGAGATCAAAAGTAGCTGACATGGTTTGCTTTCAGTATTTGGTGCGAAATCAGGTATTTAAGTGAGACAAATCTTTGTGCGCCAGATTTTATGATGCGTCAACTCGTCTATATAATGCGGAAACGTCAGGATTTACTTCGTTTCTTTTGGTTTTTTAGGTGGAAGTTGACCGACAAAACTCATGGAAAGAGAAATCAATCCATCAAGATCATCGTTGTTGCACTCCGTGCAAGCCTTCTCAACAAGACCACCCATTCGCCGGCCTGTAAATGAGAGTGCTTTGGCTCCATACTGTGCAATCGCTTCGTCTTCGTTATCCTTGCCAACACGAAACATAAATTTGTCGATACCAGTTTTCTTCTCAATTGATACGCCGCCGATCATGTTGCCATGATGAAGAAAGCATATGCCGCCCATCATTTTTTTCTCGCCGACACCATCCATAAGACCCAATTTCTTACGAAATCTATCCGCAGTTTCTTCATTATATGCCAATGGAGGTCCTTAATTTAGTTTAGTTATCTGCTCATTCACGAGCGAAATGAGCTTCTTGGATTCTAAAATAGTGGCGTCAGCGTCATTTCGATAAGATGTTATAAAATCCCTTGGCACTTCTGTATTCTCATCATGACGCTCCGCCCACTCAATGATTGATAGGAAAATAGGAATAAGTTCCAATGCCTTTTCTGTTGGTAGGTAATAGACCTTCGATTTTTTAATTTGGTCTCTGTGACGCGTAAAAATTCCCGAAGCTTCCAGTTTGCCTAGTCTATCAGCAAGAATATTTGTTGATATGCCTTCACCTGCATCCAAAAACTCGCCGTAGTAGCGCCTGCCTTTGAACAGTACATCTCGGAGCAGCATAAAACTCCAGCGGTCAGCAAAGATGGATGCTGCGTACCGCACGGGGCATCCATCCCAGCTTATTTTAGAATCTTTCACCATGGGATGAGTTTAGCATATTATATAATACTTGCAATTAACAAGTGAATCACATTAAAAATAATTTACTTGCAAAAAACAAGTTAAATTTGGAGGAATATATATGAGTATTAAACGACAGATTGTGGCTTTCGCTTCTTACATTGCTGTTACATTTGCCTGGGCGATCATATGGAATTTAGTGTTTTTTAAAGAGGCATATTCAGCGCTTGCGGTGTCGGCATATAGGTCAGAGCCAATTATACCGCTTGGTTTTGTAGCAATCGTTATTCAAGCGATTACCATCACCTATCTATTTGGTAAATTTTTTCCACTCGCGCCAACTCTAAAAACGGCGCTGATGTTAACTGTAGGATTTGGTGTTTTCCTAATAACTTATGCCGCATTGGTCGTTCCGGCAAAATTTGCCGTATCTCCTACGTTTGAATATGTTGCTCTGGAGCTTGTTTTCGAAATAATCCATTTTGTCCTGATTGGATTGATGTTTTTTTTCATTTTTAGAAATGTTAAGTCTGTATGAGGAGAAGGTCGTCGATGACTCGCTTGCATTTTGTGGCAAATCATACTAAATAGATCACAAATCTTGATCTGATGAACAAGAGTGGGCCCTACCGGACCCGCTCTTTTTTGTTACTTGAAGACAATTTAACATTGACGGATTATGTGACACTTGGAACAAATATCTGAAATTGAGCCACGGCTTTTTGTAGAAACTGGATTAGAAGCTAAAGTTGCCGAGATCGTTGAGCCTGTGATAGAATCTATGGGTTTTCAGCTCGTGCGCATCCGCACCACAGGCGAAAACGGTTTAACGCTACAAATTATGGCTGAGCGTCCCGATGGCACTATGTCGGTACAAGATTGTGAAGCTGTTTCGCGTGCGATTTCGCCAGTGCTTGAGGTGGAAGATCCTATCGAGCGAGCTTATCATTTGGAAATGTCGTCCCCCGGGATTGATCGTCCAATGGTTCGTAAAGGTGACTTTGTGCGCTGGGCTGGGCATATTTTAAAGTGCGAAACATCCGTGATGGTTGAAGGTCGCAAACGGTTTCGTGGTTGGATAGGTGAGGTTGATGAAACTGGTTTTGTCATTGAGCGCGATGATCCGTCGCCCGATGAAGAGGCGATTTTGACAATACCGTTTTCTGCCTATGCAGAAGGAAAGTTGATCTTGACGGATGAGCTTATTGATCAGGCATTAAAGGCTGACAAGCAGGCAAAAAAGGCCCAACGGAAAGCTGACAATGAGAATGGTTCACCGAACAACGGTACAACTGAGTAATAGAGTTAAGTGAATTTGGGATAGCCCAATTTGGGGCTGCTTAATTAGGGAATAAATGGGTTTATACCCTCATATGGAGACAAAAATGGCAGTTAGTGCAAATAGACTTGAACTGTTGCAGATCGCTGACGCAGTTGCGCGGGAAAAAGCTATTGATCGTGAGATCGTTATCGATGCTATGGCCGAAGCAATTCAAAAAGCGGCACGTTCGAGATACGGCACAGAATCCAATATTCAAGTTGATATTGACCCTAAGACTGGTGAAATTAAACTCACACGCATGCTGACGGTTGTTGATGTTGTTGAAGATTATTCTACTGAGATGGCTTTGATGATTGCACAAGATCGCGATCCAGATGCTAAAGTTGGTGATGAAGTGCACGATCCGCTTCCCCCAATGGACTTTGGTCGCATTGCTGCACAATCTGCAAAGCAGGTTATTGTGCAAAAAGTTCGTGAAGCAGAACGCGATCGCCAATTTGAAGAATATAAAGATCGTGTTGGTGAAATCGTCAATGGCACAGTTAAACGTGTTGAATATGGTAATGTGATTATCGATATGGGTCGTGGTGAAGGTATTATTCGTCGTGATGAAATGATCCCTCGTGAAAATGTTCGTTATGGTGATCGCGTTCGTGCTTATGTGCACGATGTGCGCCGCGAGCAACGTGGCCCGCAGATTTTTCTATCTCGTACACACCCCCAATTCATGGTTAAATTGTTTACGATGGAAGTGCCGGAAATTTACGATGGTATTATCGAAATTCGCTCTGTTGCTCGAGACCCAGGTTCACGCGCCAAAATCGCGGTGATTTCAAATGATTCGTCAATTGATCCAGTGGGTGCCTGTGTTGGTATGCGTGGTTCACGTGTGCAGGCTGTTGTTGGCGAGCTGCAAGGCGAGAAAATTGACATTATTCCTTGGTCTCAATCTCCTGCAAGCTTTATCGTGAACGCGCTTCAGCCTGCGGAAGTTGCGAAAGTTGTTTTGGATGAAGATGCAGAGCGTATTGAGGTTGTTGTGCCGGATGATCAGCTTTCACTGGCGATCGGTCGTCGCGGTCAAAATGTACGCCTGGCTTCTCAGCTTACCGGCTGGGATATTGACATCATGACAGAAGAAGAAGAATCTTCTCGTCGTCAGAAAGAGTTCACAGAACGTTCAGAACTCTTCATGAAAGCGCTTGATGTAGACGAAATGGTTGGTCAGGTTCTGGCCTCTGAAGGCTTTAGCCAGGTTGAAGAAGTTGGCTATGTTGAGCTTGATGAACTATCATCTATTGAAGGTTTTGACGCTGATACTGCACAAGAGCTGCAAACCCGTGCGCGTGAATATCTCGATCGTATCGAGGGTGAACTTGACGCAAAACGCAAAGAGCTTGGTGTTTCGGATGAAATTCTGGCAATCGACGGTATTACAACGGCGATGCTCGTTGCCCTTGGCGAGGATGGCATCAAAACAATGGAAGATTTTGCTGGCTGTGCCGCAGATGATCTTGTTGGTTGGACTGAACGTAAAGATGGCGAAACAAAACGTTTTGAGGGCCTTTTCTCCAGTAAAGAAGTTTCCCGCGATGAAGCAGAAGCCATGGTTATGTCTGCTCGTTTAGCGGCAGGCTGGATTACGCAAGAAGAGCTTGATGCAATGAATGCAGCTGCGACTGAATTGGAAGAAGGTGAAGAAGCGCTCTTAGAAGAAGATCAACCGGTTGTAGAAGTAGAGCCTACAGCTGAATCAGTCTTTAAAGACTGATGTGAGCAAGGTGTTGACCCAGGATGGACAATATGAACGATCGCATGTGTATCGTTACCCGAGAAAAGCTGCAGGCCGAAGAGCTTGTGCGCTTTGTTGTGGGTCCATCAGGGGAACTTGTTCCTGATTTAAAGCAAAAGTTACCTGGCCGAGGTTGCTGGGTTACTGCAAAAAAGTCTATTATTGATCAGGCAGCAAATAGAAATGTTTTTGCAAACGCATTGAAATCTAAAGTGGATGTGCCGGACAATTTATCGACATCGGTCGATATGTTGCTGACAAAGTCAACTTTAGGTATGATTGGGATGGCCCGTAAAGCAGGCCAGTTTATTACCGGATCAGCAAAAGTTGATACGGCTCTACGTAATGGCGAAGCAGTAGCAAGTTTTCATGCAACTGATGCCGCCGAAGATGGTATACGTAAGTTAAACCAAGCAAGAACATTTTACTCAAAGATGACGGAAGAAGCGATAATGCCTTCTTTTTCGTTGTTCTCGAGCGATGAAATGTCAAATGTGCTTGGCGAAGGAAATTTTATTCATGCGGCAGCCCTTGCAGGACGTGCGGGTGAAAGTGTATTGAAGCGAGCAAAGGCGCTGGCTGATTACAGAGAAATACCTATATCGGAAAAAGAAAACCAAAAATGACGAGTTTTTGATGCATTTCTTCGCGATGTGGTGTAACGGAGTGTAAAAGCTGGCAGCAGCTTGGGGTGAGACCCCAAAAGGAACGGAAGTTATATGAACGATAGTACAGACGATAAGAAAAATGAAACAGGCGCCAAAAAGACCTTAACGCTAAAGGGCGCAGGGCTTGGCCAGGGAACTGTGCGCCAGGATATAGGGCGTGGACGCTCTAAGTCTGTGGTCGTGGAAACACGTAAGCGTCGTATTTCTCGTCCTGACGAAGAAAAGCCTACAATTTCGTTGAAGCCACGTGAAAAAACACCACCGCCAGCTGCTGCTCCTGTTAAAAAAGAGCCGGCTCCATCGCCAATGCGCCCTAAACCAACTGTGCAGCAAGGTTCGCGCCTTTCTGCGAGCGAGATGGAAGCTAGACGTAAAGCGCTTGAAGGTTCACGTGTTCGAGAAGTTGAAGACCGTAAACGTGCGGAAGAAGACGCTCTTCGTCGTGCTGAGCAAGAAAAAATTCGTGCGAAAGAGGTCGAAGAGCTTGCTCGCAAACAAGCTGAAGAAGATCTAAGGCTACAAAAAGAAGCTGATGAGAAAAAACACGCAGAAGAAATAGCACGCAAAAAAGCACCTGTTGATATCGTTAGTGAAACACCTGAGGCAGGGCGTCGTAATACCGGCAAAAAAGCGGATGCTGCACCTGCAAATAAAGCTGCGCCGCGTGGTGGTAAGCCGGCACGCCCAGAGGCACCAAAACCGACACGTAACCCACGTGGTCAAGATGATCGTCGTCGCGGCAAGCTGACACTTACTTCAGCCCTTAATGATGATGGCGGGCGTTCTCGTTCACTTGCAGCGACACGTCGTCGTCAGGAAAAAATGCGCCGGGCGCAAATGGAACCGGTCGAGCGTGAAAAAATTGCACGTGAAGTGACGCTTCCTGAAACCATTACAATCCAAGAATTATCTCAGCGCATGGCTGAACGTTCTGTTGACGTTATCAAGTACCTTATGAAAGAGGGGCAGATGATGACAGCAGGCGATGTGATTGATGCGGATATGGCTGAGTTGATCGCCGGTGAATTTGGCCATACAGTTAAACGTGTGTCAGAGTCAGATATCGAAGATAAAATCTTTGATATAAAAGATGGCGATGATGACGGCAAACTCACACCACGTTCACCTGTTGTTACAATTATGGGTCACGTTGATCATGGTAAGACGTCATTGCTTGATGCATTGCGCAATGCCAATGTTGTTTCTGGTGAGGCTGGTGGTATTACCCAGCACATTGGTGCGTATCAGGTTGAGCAGGATGGTCAGAAAATTACGTTCATTGATACACCGGGTCATGCTGCCTTTACGGCAATGCGTGCACGTGGTGCTGAAGTAACTGATATTGCAATTCTTGTTGTCGCTGCCGATGATAGTGTCATGCCGCAAACGATTGAATCGATCAACCACGCGAAAGCCGCTGGTGTTCCAATCATCGTTGCAATTAACAAGATGGATAAACCGTCCGCTGATCCGCAAAAAGTTAGAACTGAGCTTTTGCAGCACGAAGTATTTGTAGAATCTATGGGTGGTGAGGTGCTTGAAGTCGAAGTATCAGCACTCAAAGGCACAAATCTTGATAAGCTACTCGAAGCAATTATCCTTCAGTCCGAGGTACTTGATCTAAAAGCCAATGCAGATCGCACGGCAGAGGGTACAGTCGTTGAAGCTAAACTAGATCGCGGTCGTGGTTCGGTTGCGACTGTTCTAGTTAGCAAGGGTACATTACATCCAGGCGAAATCATTGTTGCAGGTGATCAATGGGGTAAAGTACGTGCTCTGGTGGATGACAAAGGTGCTCATGTTAAAGAAGCTGGCCCCGCAGTTCCAGTTGAAGTGTTGGGTCTGAATGGTCCGCCACAAGCCGGTGATCGCTTTGCTGTCGTTGAAAATGAAGCAAAGGCACGTGAATATGCAGAATACCGTCAACGTCTGGCGCGTGATAAAGCGGCTGCACGTCAATCAGGTTCTCGTGGTTCACTTGAACAAATGATGACGAAACTTCAAGTTACTGGAACAAGTGAATTCCCGCTTGTTGTCAAAGGCGACGTGCAAGGTTCTATTGAAGCCATCATTGGCTCTCTTGATAAAATTAGCACAGATGAAGTCGCAGCTCGTGTCGTTCATTCTGCCGCAGGCGGTATTACAGAATCTGATGTGGCATTGGCCGAAGCATCTGAGGCGCCGATTATCGCATTTAACGTTCGTGCAAGCAGACAAGCGCGAGACGCTGCTGAAGCTGCTGGTGTTGAAATCAGATATTACAGCATCATCTATGATCTCATTGATGATGTGAAATCTGCAATGTCTGGTCTCTTGTCACCAGAACGCCGCGAAACATTCCTTGGTTACGCAGAGATATTGGAAGTCTTCAACATCACCAAATTGGGTAAAGTTGCTGGTTGCCGTATCACGGAAGGCAAGGTTGAACGTGGCTCAGGTGTACGTCTCCTTCGTGATAATGTGGTTATCCATGAAGGCAGCTTGAAAACGCTTAAGCGCTTCAAAGATGAAGTATCTGAGGTTAATTCAGGTCAAGAATGTGGTATGGCATTTGAAAACTATGAAGACATCCGTGCAAAAGATGTCATCGAGTGTTTCCGTGTCGAGCACATCGAACGCTCACTTTAATTGAGCAAGTCGATTGCGCTTTCATGGCGCAATCGCTGCACTTAAATTTTGAGAATCTAAAATGGTAAAAGCAACAACGTCAGCGCCATCGCAACGCATGTTACGCGTTGGTGAGATGGTAAGGGCTGCGGTCACTAAAATCCTGCAGCGCGATGAAATTCGCGATCCGGATGTAGAGGGTGTGGTGATTACCGTGTCCGAAGTTCGCATGTCACCGGATCTAAAGATTGCAAATGCCTATGTAAAAGCACTTGGCCAAGATGATCAGAAAAACGTACTTAAAGGGCTAAATCGCAGTGCTAAATTCGTTCGCAAACGTTTAGGACCGGAGCTCAGTCATATGAAATATATGCCTGAGGTTAGATTTCGCGATGACACGAGTTTTGATAATTATAACCGTATTGATCAACTGTTAAGTCGGCCGGAAGTTTTGCGCGATCTGGAGCAGCCTGATATTGATGAGCCGTCTAATGATGGTCAGCCCGATGATAATGAGGCATAAAACGTGGCACGACAGCGAAAGAAAAAAGGTCGTCCGGTTTCAGGTTGGATTATCTTAGACAAACCCTACGACTTTGGTTCAACAGAAGCCGTTTCAAAAATAAAATGGCTCTTCAAAGCCCAAAAAGCTGGCCATGCCGGAACGCTTGATCCGCTTGCATCAGGTATGCTGCCGCTCGCACTTGGTGAGGCAACAAAAACTGTTCCTTATGTGATGGATGGGCGTAAAATTTACCAATTTACTGTGACTTGGGGTGAGCAACGTTCGACTGATGATTTGGAAGGTGAGGTTTTAGACACTTCTGACCAGAGGCCAACAATCGAAGAGATCGAAGAGATTTTGCCGAACTATATTGGTGAAATCATGCAGGTGCCGCCACAATTTTCTGCCATTAAGATTGCTGGTGAACGCGCTTATGACAAAGCGCGTAGCGGTGAGGATGTCGATATTCCTGAGCGCGAAGTCATTATACACCGACTTACTCTGATCGATGGTTCAGATCAAAACAAAGCCACATTTGAAGTCGAATGCGGCAAAGGAACATATGTTCGGGCACTTGCACGTGATTTTGGTCAAGACTTGGATTGTTTTGGTTATGTATCAAACTTGCGCCGTACATGTGTAATGCCGTTTGGTGAAGATCAGATGATCCCGTTATCTGAGCTAACGGCACTTGAAGAGATTAAAGATGATGCCGAGCGCTTGGCACATCTTGATAGCTACCTTATTGATACAGGCGAAGCGCTTTCATCTTTACCGCATATTGCTGTTACTGATCAACAAGCCTTGCGCATAAGAAGCGGCAATCCAGTTCTCCTACGTGGTCATAATGCTCCTGTTGAAGAAGATGAAGCTTATGCCACTGAAAAGGGTCAACTGGTCGCAATTGGACAGATCACTTGTGGCGAATTTAGGCCTAAACGCGTATTCAATAATATATAGTTTCGACTTAATTAGATCAGTACAGATATAGTGCTGGCTAACTTGATGGTTTTTGCAAGGACGATCGCCATATAACTGGCCACTTTAAATAAGTTCAGTGGTGAAAAACGCTGGCTTTTTGCTATTTTTTCGACTATACGCTGCGATAGCGGGTCTAAAGATTAGTTCCGCTATTTGCATATGGCCCTCGCTGGACGATATCTCGGCGGTGGGCGACCCTGAAATCCTAAAATATAGAAAAGGATAATTCGATGTCGATTACGCCTGAACGTAAGGCTGAACTTATTGCTAAATTTGCTACTAAAGCGGGCGATACAGGTTCACCAGAAGTGCAAGTTGCGGTTCTTACAGAACGTATCTTGAACCTTACAGAACACTTCAAAGAGCACAAAAAAGACAACCATTCACGTCGTGGTCTTTTGGCTTTGGTTTCAACACGCCGTTCGCTTCTTGATTACCTCAAGAAAAAAGACGAAGCGCGTTACCAAAATCTTATTAAAGAACTTGGCCTACGTCGCTAAGATCTTGCTATTTGGCGCCCCGCTTATCGCAGGGCGTCATTTTTTTAAAAGCCCTGCATTTAGCCTTAATTCCGGTTATGCATTTGGCGATTGAAAATTTGCAGCCCAGATAAGCTGGGATGTAAAATTAACCGGTGGTCGGCTCGCGGGGCAGGATTATCAGATGCTTCACCTAATAAGAAGTTTCTTGTTGTCTTGCCCGCTGGCGCACCAAACTTAAAGATTTTGATCACACGAAAATCAAAATGCCCACGGGGCAGATCAAAATTATGTACGAAGGATAGATATAAATGTTCGATTCCCACAAAGTGGAAATAGAGTGGGGCGGTCGCCCTCTCATCTTAGAAACAGGTAAAGTTGCACGTCAGGCTGATGGTGCAGTTATGGCTACTTACGGCGAAACAGTTGTTCTTGCGACAGTCGTGTCTGCAAAGAGCGCGAAGCCAGGTCAGGATTTTTTCCCTCTGACTGTAAACTATCAGGAAAAAACATTTGCTGCTGGTAAAATCCCAGGTGGTTTTTTCAAGCGCGAAGGTCGTCCGAGTGAAAACGAAACACTGACATGTCGTTTGATCGACCGTCCGATCCGCCCGCTTTTCCCAGATGGCTACAAGAATGAAACACAAATCATTCTAACTGTTGTTCAACACGACATGGAAAATAACCCAGACGTATTGGCAATGGTTGCAGCTTCTGCAGCTCTTACAATTTCTGGCGTTCCTTTCATGGGCCCAATTGGTGGCGCGCGCGTTGGTTATATCAACGGCGAATACGTTCTAAACCCGCACATTGACGAGATGGAAGAAACTGATCTTGATCTTATGGTTGCAGGTACTCAAGATGCTGTATTGATGGTTGAATCAGAAGCTAAAGAACTAGCTGAAGATGTCATGCTTGGCGCTGTGATATTCGGTCAAAAAGGCTTCCAGCCTGTAATTGATGCAATCATCAAACTAGCTGAAGCTGCTGCAAAAGAGCCTCGTGAATTTATTCCTGAAGATCATTCTGAGCTTGAAGCAAAAATCATCAAGATTGCTGATGAGGGTCTTCGTGCTGCTTATAAAATCTCTGATAAAGCTGCACGTTATGATGCAATTGATGCGGTTAAAGCAACTGTCAAAGAAGAACTTGCACCTGCAGAGGGTGAAGAGCCAGAATACACACCAGAACAAATTGGTGCTGTGTTTAAATCGGCTCAAGCTACTGTTGTTCGTGGTGACATTCTTGAAACGAAAACGCGTATTGATGGTCGTGACCTTTCAACAGTTCGTGCGATTAATTCAGAAGTTGGTGTCTTGCCACGTACTCACGGCTCTTCCGTGTTCACGCGTGGTGAAACGCAAGCCCTTGTCGTTGCAACGTTGGGTACTGCAGAAGATGAGCAGTTTGTTGATGGCCTAACAGGTACAACAAAATCTAAATTCATGTTGCATTATAACTTCCCTCCATATTCTGTTGGTGAAGCTGGTCGTATTGGCTCCCCTGGTCGTCGTGAAATTGGTCATGGTAAATTGGCCTGGCGTGCGATTAACCCAATGATGCCATCTGCTGAACAGTTCCCTTACACAATTCGTGTTGTGTCTGAAATCACTGAATCAAATGGTTCGTCTTCAATGGCTACCGTTTGTGGTACATCATTGGCGCTGATGGATGCTGGTGTTCCATTGCAAAAACCTGTTGCTGGTATCGCAATGGGCTTGATCAAAGAAGGCGCCGACTTTGCTGTTCTTTCAGACATCTTGGGTGATGAAGATCACCTGGGTGATATGGACTTTAAAGTTGCTGGTACAGAAGCTGGTATCACATCGCTTCAAATGGATATCAAAATTGATGGCATCACAGAAGAGATCATGCAGATTGCGCTTGGTCAGGCTAAAGACGGTCGTTTGCACATCCTTGGCGAAATGGCCAATGCATTGACTGAGAGCCGTGAGCAGCTTGGTGAATTTGCACCGCGCATTGAAATGATGAACATTGCAGTTGATAAAATTCGCGATGTTATCGGCGCCGGCGGCAAAATCATTCGTGAGATTTGCGAAAAAACGGGTGCGAAAATCAACATCGAAGATGATGGTACAATCCGCATTGCATCCTCATCAGGTAAAGAGATCGAAGCTGCGAAAAAGTGGATCCACTCAATCGTTGATGAGCCAGAAGTTGGCGTAATCTACGAAGGCACTGTTGTTAAAGTTGCTGACTTTGGTGCGTTCGTAAACTTCTTTGGGCCACGTGATGGTTTGGTACACATCTCTCAGCTTGCTGCAGAGCGTGTTGCTAAAACATCTGACGTTGTTAAAGAAGGTCAAAAAGTTTTCGTTAAGTTGATGGGCTTTGATGAGCGTAAAAAAGTTCGCTTATCTATGAAAGTTGTTAATCAGGAAACGGGTGAAGAAATCAAACCTGAAGAATAGAAATATTCTGACTTAATTTTTAAAACCCCGTCTAACTGGCGGGGTTTTTTTAATTCTCTAGCCTCTTTTAAACTTGAGTGTAAATGACTAGTTTAATTTGGCATTGGATCAGATAACAACAAAGAGCTTACTATGAACGATCATTTGAAATTGAAAGATGTCCTAAACAGCCGGGTAACAAGCAAGGTTTTGGCTGATCCCATAAAGCCATTGCCTCCGTATGGCTTAGAGCGATCAGAAGTTGATGAGTGGCTTTCTTCTGCGGGGCAGGCACCATTTCACCATCAGGCGGAACGTTCTCACAAAGCTAGTTTATCGTCACCTGTCCCGTGGCGAATGTACAAGTTTGATGCTCTTAATTGTCGTGAGTTGCTTACTTACTTGAATGAGAATACCGATGCCGGGAAAATCTGCAATATGCTCGCTGCCAGCGAAGCAATGGTTCTTGCCACATGGACGCCTGATGCAGCAAACGATGATTTAAGCGAGAATATCCTATTTGAAGGCACAGAGCGCAATATGGAGCATGTGGCGGCGGCATCCGCTGCTGTTCAAAACCTTTTGTTACTCGCAACGGAAGCAGGCTGGCGCACCTATTGGTCGACAGGTGGTGTTCTTAGAACGCCTCAAATCTTTAACCGATATAATATTTCTAATTCGGAGATATTGCTCGGTGCGATTTTTATTTACCCTCAAGATGTCGGCGATGCAGAAATCCGCAAGGGTAAATTGTGCGATGCTCGTGGTAATGTTAGCGATTGGTCGCGCTGGGTTACCAACTAAAATATACGTCCTCTCAGGATGCCCAGAGCATGGTGGAAATCATATCTTTGAGTGTCATGCGTTCCTTACGCAATTGGGTTTCTCGTAATTCAGAAGCTGGCTCTATACCTGTTTCAAGACGATGTATTTCCCGATTAATCTCATGATATTGATCAGCCAGTTTCGCGAAATGGGCGTTCCCAATTTTTAGTTCATGAATTTTATCCGTTTGGGTAGGGAATTCTTCTGCGAGTTCATGTGGTACGTGAGACATATAAGCTCCTTTGATAGAGTCGATTGTTAAATTTATGATCTTTGAGCGGATGCGCTACGCTATCTCTCTCGTTTCCGTTCCGGATGCATAGTTTTGCCAAGAATATGTTCACTTCTGCCTATAACGTCCCCGCTCGATCCCACAATTAATGGGTCGGGATGGCTGATTATTCTTGTATCTTTGCCGGGATATGGCAGCGAGGCTAGAAAGTGCCGCATACAGTTGAGGCGCGCACGTTTTTTGTCGTTGGATTTAACAATTGTCCACGGTGCATCTGCGGTGTCCGTATAAAAGAACATAGCCTCTTTAGCTTCTGTGTAATCATCCCATTTGTTCAAAGACATGCGGTCGATAGGGGATAGTTTCCATTGTTTCAATGGTTCGAGTTCGCGCGATTTAAAGCGTTTTATCTGTTCGTCTTGGGTCACTGAAAACCAGTATTTGAAAAGTAATATTCCAGACCTGACCATCATACGTTCAAGTTCAGGTGCTTGGCGCATAAATTCAAGATACTCATTCGGAGTACAAAAGTTCATAACCCGTTCAACGCCACCACGATTATACCAAGACCGATCGAACAACACCATTTCACCACCTGCGGGCAAGTGATTAATGTAACGCTGAAAGTACCATTGGGACTTCTCGCGTTCAGAAGGTTTGTCGAGCGCAATAACACGTGCACCGCGAGGATTGAGGTGCTCCATAAAGCGTTTAATCGTTCCGCCTTTTCCAGCAGCATCTCTGCCCTCAAAAAGTAGAACAACCTTCTGTCCCGTCGCCTTAATCCAATCTTGAGCTTTCAATAATTCAAGTTGAAGTTCTGCTTTTTGCTTCTCATAGGTGGCAGCTTTCATTTTCCGTGTATAGGGATATTCGCCATTTTCAAACATCCGACGGATTTCGGCTTGAGTTCGCGGACGCTGCAGTTTTTTTGATTTTAGATCCTGAGAGGAAATAATTCCCTCCTTTTTAGGTTGCACCTCGACATCAACATGACCTGTTGCTCCAAAACTTTCATCTACCTGTTTGTCCATGATTACTCTCCTCTCAAATACTCTTCAATTAGTCTACGATGGGGGGCTGCATATGCCTTGATCCAGATCAATTTTTCGAATTCGACGCGGTTGACGCAAGGACCGGTAATAGTAAGCTAACCAATGAGCGTGGAGAGTTACGTCTCAATACTGAGTGGTATAGCGAAGAGGAATATTCAAAATGAACAAAATCAGTAACATCATTTTGTTGTTGGTTCTAAGCTGGTTCGCAATTTCTAGCGTCAGAGCTGATGAGAATTTAGTCTCATCAAGAGAGATATCATTTAAAATAGGAGCTCAAAGTTTGGTTGGTACATTAGTCCTGCCGACTAATATTAAAAAACCACCAATTGTTCTCATTCTGAGTGGCATGAGCGGCCTTCGCAATGGTCCACCTATTCGCGGCATGAATAGCGCTGTGTTTGAAGTACTTTCACACACTTGGGCAATGAAGGGTATTGCAAGCTTGCGAGTTAGCACGCGAGGTCGTGGCGGTTCGGAAGGTGATTTTCGAAATATGACGCTTGAAAGGCGAACAGATGAAGCGCTTGAAGCAGTGGATTGGATTGTTGCTCAAGACACTTTTGATGCTTCGTCAATAAGCGTATTGGGTCATAGTCAGGGCGCCTTGATTGCCGCTTCTGTTGCTAAAAGAAATGATATATGCCCATTGAAATCCGTTATACTGTGGGCACCCCAAATCGATGCACTTCGTACCTATCGACGCGCTATGGGCGATACGATCTTTCAGCAAGGTTTGAGCGCAAAACCAAGGGAAGTTGTCAAATGGCGAAGTGCAAGCGGTAAAGTAAGAGCTTTTCGATCTGACTTTTATAAAACACTCTCAAATTTTCATGCTGGCGAGGATCTAAAAAATTTTCCTGGCCGCGTTTTGATCGTTACAGGTCAGAGGGATCATACATCTCCAACTGGCAGTGCAAAGGTGTTCAACAGCTTTGTCAGAAACCTCACATTTATGGAGTTTGATGTTGGCCATAGAATGGGAGCATCACTAGGTCTGCAAGAATTTAACGAAGTGTCAGAAGCAACGCTGAATTGGCTCGATACAAATCACTAAGTATAAAAAGGGTCGCTTTCGCGACCTCAAATTATAATTCACTATTTCGAATCCAGCTCGTTTAATGTATCAAGCGTTGGCATTGATGTGACGTGATAGCCGGAATCGACCATATGTACTTCACCTGTGACACCATAGGACATATCTGACAGCAGATAGAGCGCCGATTGCCCCACATGATTGATGTCAATTGAACGTCGAAGCGGTGCGTTTTTTTGCTGCCATGTGTACATTGCACGAGCATCGCCAATTCCGGCGCCGGCGAGTGTGCGAACAGGACCGGCAGAGATTGCATTTACACGAATGCCACGCGGACCATAATCTGACGCAAGGTAGCGAACGCTCGCCTCAAGGGCAGCTTTTGCGACACCCATAACGTTATAGTTCGGCATAACGCGGGTTGAGCCGGCATACGTCAGGGTGATCATCGATCCGCCATCATTCATCATGTCTGCCGCACGTTTGGCAACTTCAGTAAATGAGAAGCAAGAAATAACCATTGTTTTGG
The DNA here is from genome assembly GCF_040784015.1 of Lentilitoribacter sp. EG35. NCBI lineage: Bacteria > Pseudomonadati > Pseudomonadota > Alphaproteobacteria > Hyphomicrobiales > Rhizobiaceae > Lentilitoribacter > Lentilitoribacter sp. EG35. The sequence continues at coordinate 329,492 of NZ_JBFNGQ010000002.1, read as the reverse complement.
AAAAATTCTCGCGACTTGTATCTGCATAAAGCCCTTTAAGTTCATTGCGGTCGGAAAATCCAATTGCATGAACAATGAAATCTATGCTGCCCCATTTATCTTTGAGTGTGTCAAAAACAGCATTAACAGTTTCTAAATCTTCGACATCACACGGAAGAAGAATGTCAGAGTCGACGGATTCAGCAAGTGGTTTAACACGTTTTCCAAACGCTTCGCCTTGGTAGGTAAAAGCAAGTTCAGCACCTGCATCACGCAGTGCTTTTGCTATTCCCCAAGCGATCGAATGATCGTTTGCAACGCCCATAATAAGGCCGCGTTTACCTTTCATATCAATCATATCGTTCCCCTGAGCGAATTAACCGTTATAGCGCTGGAATGCTAACGTTGCGTTTGTACCACCAAAGCCAAATGAATTGGAAATAGCGGTATCAAATTTAGCACCATCAATACGTTTACGAACGATTGGCATGCCCTCAAACTCTGGATCAAGCTCTTCGATATGCGCGCTTTCGCCAATGAAGCCTGCATTCATCATGAGCAATGAATAAATAGCTTCTTGTACGCCTGTTGCACCCAGTGAGTGACCAGTCAAAGATTTTGTCGACTGAATATGTGGGACATTATCGCCGAATACTTCTTTGATAGCACCGATTTCCTTGACGTCACCAACACCTGTTGATGTGCCATGTGTGTTGATATAATCGACCGGATTATCAACGGTCGATAGCGCCATCTTCATAGAACGTACAGCACCTTCTCCAGATGGGGCAACCATGTCGAAACCATCAGACGTTGCGCCATAACCAACGATCTCACCATAGATTTTAGCGCCACGAGCTTTAGCATGCTCCAATTCTTCAAGAACCACCATGCCTGCACCGCCGGCAATAACAAACCCATCACGATTAGCATCATAAGCGCGCGATGCTTTTGAAGCATTGTCATTATGTTTCGATGACATCGCACCCATAGCGTCAAACAGATTGGACATTGTCCAATGTAGGTCTTCGTGTCCACCCGCAAATACAACATCCTGCTTGCCCCATTGAATAAGTTCGGCTGCATTGCCAATACAGTGCGCGGATGTCGAACAGGCTGATGAAATGGAATAGTTCACGCCGTGGATCTTAAACCACGTGGCAAGTGTGGCTGATGTCGTTGAACTCATGGCTTTTGGAACTGCAAATGGTCCAATGCGTTTTGGGCTGCCTTTTTCGACGGTTGTAAGTGCTGACTGGTAAACCGTATCGGTATCTGCACCACCGGAACCTGCAACAATGCCTGTACGCACATTTGTAATGTCGGATTGTTCGAGGCCGGAATCGTCGATAGCTTCTTGCATTGCAAGATGGCTCCAAGCGCCAGCACGAGATAAAAATCTCATGGCGCGACGGTCAACTAGCGGTGCCGGATCAGCCAGATTAGGTTCACCCCAAGCGCGGCTGCGGAAGCCTTTTTCAGAAAAGCTCTCGGAAAATGTAATGCCGGATTTTGCATCGCGGAGCGATTCGCGAACCTCGTCTTTACCTGTACCAATGGAGGATATAATCCCCATACCTGTTACAACAACTCGTCTCATCTATATCCCTTCCTTCGGGTGGCTCTAGAATTAATATCGAGCCAGATTAATTCATAATTCCAGGTCAGTGCTTATTTGTTGTCCTGAAAGAGGCCAACGCGTAAATCTTTCGCAAGGAAAGCAACTTCACCATCTGCCTTTACCCAACCATCAGCAATACCAAGTACAAGGCGGCCACGCATAACGCGTTTAAAGTCGATTCCATATTCGACGACTTTTGTTTCCGGTGTGACCATGCCTTTAAATTTAACTTCGCCAGTTGATATCGCGCGACCTTTGCCAGGCTCGCCTAGCCAGCCTAAATAAAAACCCGTCAATTGCCATAGCGCATCAAGTCCCAAGCAGCCTGGCATCACCGGATCACCTTCAAAGTGACAAGGAAAAAACCAAAGGTCCGGATTGATATCAAACTCAGCGCGGATGACACCTTTGCCATGCTCACCACCAGTTTCAGAAATCTCTGTGATGCGATTGACCATCAACATTGGTGGCAAAGGTAATTGTGCATTTCCCTCGCCAAACATTTTGCCGTGGCTACAGGTTAGAATTTCTTCATACGTAAAACTCGATTGCCGATCTTCAGTCAAAAACTTATCTCCCCTTATGCCACGTCTGTTGGCATCTTTTCGTCAATTCACCTAATTTACTTCAATATGAATCTATATAAACCTCAAATAGCGGATCATGAGAAAGGAAACTAGTACTCTTTCAAGGAATTTGGTGTTTATTGGAGACTATTGCAAGCTAATCCCATAAAAGTTATATGATATGAAGATGTGACTTTGAACTTGGACAGTAAGAATGATGCTTGAAGATGCAAAATTAGATATTTCTGAAGTAGATTGTGAGCAAAATCGTGCTTCAGCAGATCGATTGCGTGCAGTTGGTTTAAGACCAACCCGCCAGCGTGTTGCACTTGCCCAACTTGTTTTTGAACGTGGTGATCGTCACTTGACCGCCGAAGCCTTGCAAGATGATGCGCTAAAAAGCGGTGTGTCTTGTTCGTTAGCAACGATTTATAACACGCTGCATCAGTTTACGGATGCTGGTATGTTGCGTGTTTTATCTCTTGATTCCAATAAAACATATTTTGATACAAATGTTTCTGATCATCATCATTTTATTGTTGAAGGTTCGGAAGAGGTTTTTGATATTGAAACGGACGAGTTGAGTGTAACTGGTTTACCGGACATTCCTGAGGGAATGGAAATTGCCAATGTAGATGTAATTGTCCGGCTTCGCCCGAAAAAATAAGCCGATAAAAACTTATCAAAACTATTATTTAAACGCTTCGCCAGGATAAGCGCCCCAAAGTTCGCTTTGCGAAACCCATCCCTGTATATTTTCAACACGTATTTCGCACCAATCTCCGGTACATTGTTCGATTTTTGTAACAACACCAGGCTCAAGCTTTGCAGATATAGTACTGTTTTGGGTGGCTTTTTTGTATACGTTGATATGTGATGCTTCTACCTTGGTTCTCATCCAAGGCGCAGCGACAGCACTTCTTTCACCGCTCAACAGTGAGTGAAAAACCCACCCCTCAGTTCCGTCGAGATCTCGTACACGGCGCCAATTATCATATTCTTGCACAATTTCCATCGGGATACCCGCTCTTGTGTAAAGCCACGATACCTTGTAATTTTGCCCTGGGCCAACGCGCATATTCACGCGCTTTGCTTTTAAGCTAACAAAACGCGGTATTGGTAAGCCGCTTGCACCTTTAGTTGTGCTTTGCGCTATGCTATCAAAAGGCAATAATAATGTTACCAACCCGAGGGTTAAAGAAAAAACGAAGCTGAATAAACGAGTTTTTGTTGTCATTATGTGCAGGTCTGTTACAGATTAGATGTTGCAGGAGACGTAATACATCATAGTCTACTATTTTTGTTAAAGATTTGTTTACAAAAGGACGAGATCTGAAGTGATTGATAAGCCTAAGCCGAAGGTTTACATAACCCGAAAACTCCCACAAGCGGTGGAAGACCGGATGCAGGAGCTTTTTAATGTGGAGTTTAACGTAACTGATCAGCCGCGAAGTCGGCCAGAATTAATCGCAGCAATGAAAAATAATGATGTCTTGGTGCCAACGGTGTCCGACATAATTGATGCCGAGCTAATCGAACAAGCAGGACCTTCCCTAAAGCTTATTACAAATTTTGGTAACGGGTTTGATAATATCGATGTCAAGGCCGCCACAGATCATGGAATTACAGTTACCAACACAGCAAATGTTTTAAATGACGACACTGCGGATATGACAATGGCACTCATTCTTGCAGTGCCACGTCGTCTGGTTGAAGGTGCGCAGGTTCTGACATCTGATGAGCCGTGGCAGGGTTGGTCACCGACATGGATGTTGGGTAGCCGTATCCATGGCAAAAAACTGGGTATTTTGGGGATGGGGCGCATTGGCAGCGCCGTTGCCAAGCGTGCCAAAGCATTTGGCTTGGATATCCACTATCATAACCGGGAACAAGTTGATCAAAAGACACATGACGAGCTTGAAGCAACTTATTGGGAAGATCTCGATAAAATGCTGGCAGAGGTCGACATATTGTCCATCAATTGTCCGTCGACAACAGCCACTCACCATTTGATATCGGCCGCCCGAATTGCTTTGATGAAGCCTGGTAGCTTTATTGTCAATACGGCGCGTGGTGAAATCATTGATGAAGAAGCTATGGTTAGAGCGCTGCAAGATGAGAAACTTGGTGGCGCAGGTTTGGATGTTTTTGAACATGAACCATCTGTGAATGATAAGTTGGTGCAGCTCGCAAAGTCTGGCAAAGTAACCATTCTACCACATTTAGGGTCCGCAACAATTGAAAGTCGCATTGACATGGGCAATGCGGTAATCGTCAATATTCGTACTTATTTTGATGGCCACAGACCTCCAAATGTCGTTATTCCGATCATGGTCGGTCAATAGAGCAGAGAAGCACTTCTTTATTCACACTTTGCACACATTGTCTTCAATATTCATCATTATCTACTGTTTCATATCTAGACTACATGGAGGTGCATTTTATGATTAATAAGACAGTTTTAATTGCAGGGCTAGCAGGGTTGTTAGCAACATCTGCAGTGCAAGCTGAAAAACTCAACGTAGATGTTTGGGCTGATAATTGGTTTGCTTTCTATTCAGGTGAGAAAGAAATTAAGGAAGATTCTGTTTCCATCAATACCGAGCGTTCCTTTAATAAGGAAAGCTTTACATTTAACGCCGAGCGACCATTTGTTTTAAATTTTGTTGTTAAGGATTTTAAGGAAAATGATTCTGGCCTTGAATATATAGGTTCGCGCAAACAGCAGATGGGTGATGGTGGTTTTATAGCGCAGTTCAAAGATAGCTCAGGTAAAACCGTTGCCGTGACAAATTCATCATGGCGGTGCATGGTGACGCACAATGCGCCGTCAAATAAGTCTTGCGAGAAAGATAAAAATCCGGTCGCTGGCAAAGGGAACTGCGGTTTTACAAAAACTGCTGAACCTTCTGGTTGGAAGTCACCATCTTTTGATGACAGTTCGTGGCCTAAAGCAAGTGAGTATTCGGAACGCTCTGTTGGACCTAAAGATGGTTATGATCAAGTCAGATGGGATAGTGGTGCTAAGTTGATTTGGGGCCCAGATCTGGAAACAAATAATACGCTTCTATGTCGTACCGTCATTAAGTAATGAAAATTAGCTGGCTGCAATGATTTTGCGGCCAGCATATCTCTATTGGGTTCGATGCCGATCAGTCGCCTGCAACGCGACCTTCAGGCCGATATTTATCCATTACATCATCAAGCCTATTATTCGTTATGCTGGTATTTGCTTTTTGCAAACATGGCAAAAGAATATCCTTGTTAGCATGTTCGCGTGCTCTGGATGCTTTTGTACCCTTAGAAGCGGGATTCACGTTGTGAAAACATGTAACAAATTGGTTCGTTGAAATGCCCAGATCAGCGGCTATTGAGCCAACCGGACGATTAGGGTCATTGCGTTTTATCGATGCAGCTTGTGTTGAAGTTGTCGCTATCGTGCCGATAGTTAAGACCGAAAGAAGTATTAAAATTTTTGACATCTACCTATCCTTTTATCTATTCATGCTTGGATGGTGCGGGACAATGTCTGTTATCTCAAGTTACAACATCTTCATGTAGAATTACAAATCAGCAATGTTGAATTGGGGTGCTTATTTCTCAACTCTATTCCATACGTTGATAACCAATTTCATCAAATCGAGTGCGAAGAGCGTCATATAAAAGCAATCTACCCACAAGTGGTTCACCAATTCCTGTGACCAGTTTGATTACTTCCATCGCTTGTAATGTTCCAATAACGCCAGTTAAAGCTCCAATGATTCCCGCTTCTGCGCAAGATGGTAATAGTCCCTCTGGAGGTTCCTCGGGGTAAAGGTCGCGGATGCGCGGGTTTGTATTGATGTAGGGTTTAAAAACAGTGAGGGAGCCATCAAACCGTCCTACGGCTGCCATCACCATCGGTATTTTAAGTTGCTCTGCGTGATCTGCCAATATGTAGCGTGTGCTAAAACTGTCAGACCCATCAACAATAATGTCATAAGAACTAAGTAGATCGTCAGCGTTTTCATCACTTAATCGTATGTTATGTGCTGTTATCTCAATCTCTGGGTTGATACGTTCAAGCGATGTCTTTGCGCTTTCCGTCTTAGGTATACCTATTTTAGTTGTATCATGAATGATCTGACGTTGTAGATTGGAGAGTGAAACAACATCATCGTCGATGATCCCAATTTGGCCGATACCAGCTGCGGCTAGGTATGCGGCCACAGGTGAGCCTAATCCACCTGCTCCCAGAATGACAACTTTAGCGGACTTCAATTTTTGCTGACCAATCCCACCGATTTCGGGCAAGATAATATGGCGTGCATATCTTTCGATTTCCGAACTATCCAACTGGCTCATTTAATTATTCACTTTGCAGTTTACCATCTGACACCTGGAAATATTGTGCTCGATTTCCCAGCGCACCAAACATTGATCTATCGGTTCCGGTCATAAATGATTGGCAATCAAGGCTATCAATTAAATCAAATAGTGCTGCGCGTCGTTTCTCATCCAAGTGTGCAGCAATTTCATCAAGAAGCAAAATAGGTGCATAACCGGTAAGGTTTTTTACAAGGCGACTATGGGCTAAAATTAATCCGATGAGCAGAGCCTTTTGTTCGCCTGTGGAGCAGTTTCCCGCTGGCATTTCTTTTTCTTGATGCTGTACAATAAGATCCATCTTGTGGGGCCCAGTCAGTGAACGGCCAGCTGCAGCATCCCGGTGACGGGCTTGTTTCAGATGATCGATATAATTCTGTTCGACATCTGCAGCGGGTTGATCATTGCCGCCAAATTCAAATCCATCGAGCGCTAAGACAGATTTTGGAAAGATACTATCGGCCAGATTAGTTTCTATGAGCGAAGATAAAAGATTGATAAATTCGTAGCGTGCATGTGATATAGCGATGCCAAGTTCAGCCATCTGTTCTTCAATTCCATCCAGCCAGACAGGGTCAAAGTTTCCATCAGACAGCAATTTATTGCGACTGCGCATTGTGCGCTCATAATTAGATGAGCGCTTACCATGGGCAGGGTTGATGGCGAGCACCAGGCGGTCAAGGAACCTGCGCCGATCACCCGCGCCTCCTGTAAACAATCCATCCATGGCAGGCGTCAGCCATAATATTCGAGTATGATCCAGTAATTCATCATTTGTTTTGGCATTTTGGCCATCAATCCGAATTCGGCGTGAGCCTGGTTCATCCGGTGTTAGCCCTGTTCCAATGCTAACTTCACCTGCAATACCGCAGAGTTTAGCAAAAACGGAGAATGACCCCTGTCCCTTGATATTAGGAATTTCAGTATAGGGACTGCGCCGAATGCCGCGACCCGGTGTCAGGAGAGAGATCGCTTCAATCAGATTGGTTTTACCTGATCCATTTTCACCTGTGAGTACGACATGACGACTATCCAGATTCTGATGCAACGACTGATAATTGCGGTAATGTTCAAGACGTAATTGCTCAATATAGATCTTATCGCTCATAAGGCGTCCATGTGTTGGCAGTCAAAACAATCGCCCGAACAGTCGCTTTATGCGTTTTTGGAGAGCAACTGGTAATGTTCAATCTAGACACGCATTGGCATAAGAACGTACAACGCATCATCTCCGGCAGTATCTTGTACAAGCGTTGGTGAACCTGGATCAGCGAGCATAAATATCGCTTCATCACCAGAAAGTTGATTTGTGATATCAAGCAAATACTTAGCATTAAATCCAATATCAATTGGGTCGTCATCATATGCGACTGCAACTTCCTCAGTCGCGGTGCCTGAATCAGGATTATTGACGGTGAGCGTTAACTGTCCCTCAGACAGAGATAGTTTTACAGCCCGACCACGTTCATTGGAAATTGTCGAAACACGATCAACTGCTTGCGAGAAGCTTTGTGTATCGATCGAAAGTTTTTTGTCATTTCCAGATGGAATAACGCGCTGATAATCCGGGAACGTACCATCGATCAATTTTGACGTCATGACAATACTACCAATAGTCATACGAATTTTTGCTTCTGATATTTCTAAAGTAATAGATAAATCAGGATCATCGACGAGTTTTGTCAATTCGCCAACTGTTTTACGCGGGATGATAATACCGGGCATACCCTCTGAACCACTAGGTGCATCAATGTCAGCACGAGCGAGGCGGTGCCCATCTGTTGCAACGGCGCGAAGTTTTAATCCGCCATCGGTCTCAATTGTATGCATGAAAATGCCATTGAGATAATAACGTGTTTCCTCTGTCGAGATTGCAAACTGTGTGCGGCTGATCAGCATCTTAAGATCAGTCGATGCAATTCTGAATGTATTGCTAAATGCGCCAGCTGGAAGATCAGGAAAATCTGCTTCAGATAGGCATTGTAACGAGAAGTTTGATCTGCCTGATGCAACAGTCATTGTTTTGCCATCTGCATCTGTTGACAGAAGTACTTCAGAGCCGTCCGGCAACTTGCGCACAATATCATAAAGCAAATGAGCGGGCACTGTTGTCGCGCCAGCTTGTTCGACCATTGCAGCGGTTGCCTCTGTTATCTCAAGATCAAGATCTGTTGCCTTCATTTCAAGGCTTGCATCTTGTGCTCGTAAAAGGACGTTGGACAAAATGGGAATTGTATTTCTGCGTTCAACAACACGATGTACATGGTTGAGGGATTTTAAGAGGTTCGAACGCTCAAGAGTAACACGCATAATCAATGACCATTTTTAAATTTGTTGGAAATCTTGCTGATCCTATTCACAATTTTTGTTTGGGCAAATAGAAACAACAGCCCAAATGCAGATAGCAATTGGGATTATAATGTGCCGATTCGTGACACAAAAAGCAAGGAAAACAAGGTTTACGACCCTGCTTTCCCCGACTTTAAGTTTCAATTTGGGAAATGGATGACTTCTATTCGTTGATCAAGCGTTTGAGTAATTCAACTTCATGAGAAAGTTTAGTATCTTCGTTCATCAAGCCTTCAATCTTACGAACCGCATGAAGTACGGTCGTGTGGTCACGGCCACCAAAACGACGACCAATCTCAGGAAAAGAACGTGGTGTCATAGTCTTAGCTAAATACATGGCGATTTGACGAGGCTTTACAATAACGCGTGTGCGTCTGTTTGAAACAAGCTCCTGACGCGACACATTGAAGTGACGCGACACGACGCGTTGAATATCTTCAATACGAATGCGCTTTGGTTCACCCGAGTTGACTAAGTGACCCAAGAGCGCATCAACGCGGTCAATATCAAGATCAGGTTCAAAACTGCGACGGAAGAGAAGCTGGTTAAACGCACCCTCCAGTTCGCGCCCACTTGATGTAATTGTCATTGCTACATGGTTTAGGATTGCATCCGAAATTTCGAGACTAGGGTCACTTTGTTTGGCGATCTCAAGGCGGTTTTTAAGAATTCTAAGGCGCATCTCATAATCGGGTGCTTCTATTTCAATAGCAACACCACCTTGAAGACGAGAGCGGACACGTGGATCAAGTGATTCCAATTCCCATGGCGCGCGATCGGCAGCAACAACAACTTGTTTTGCTGAATCAAGAAGCATGTTTAGAAGGTGGCAAAACTCATTTTGTATAGACTTGCCTTGTAAGAATTGCATGTCGTCAATGACGAGAAGGTCTATATCTCGTAAAGATTCTTTAAATGACAGGGCATCTTTGTCGCGAATAGCAGATGCAAAACGCCACATGAAATATTCAGCGGTCAAATACACAACACGCAATGACGGATTATTCTGGCTTGCAGCGCCAGCAATAGATTGTAGAAGATGTGTTTTGCCTAAGCCCACATTGGAATGGATGAACAGCGGATTAAAGCGGATGGCACCCATACCAGATTCAGAGATCGTTTTTGCGGCAGCTAAGGCAACACGATTAGATGAGCCTTCAATATAATTTGTGAAATCAAAACGTCCGTCCAATGGAGACCCGATGACCTTTTGATTACTAAAGTCAGTACTTGGATGGTTCGCAGCTTGATTGGGATTGAGAACCCGAGCGGCCTTATCAATGTCTTCAACTCGTGTTGCAGGGCCTTTGAGTTGTTTTTGGCTGGTATCTGCAACAATCGCGCTCTCCACAGGAGCGCGTGTTGCAGAACGGACAACGATCTCTACTTTCATAATGGCTTCTTCTTCTTCCTGAAAAAGCTCTGTGATAATGTCGAGATACTTATTATTGATCCATGATTTCAAAAAAGTCGTTGGGACTGAAAGGCGGATGACATTTTTTGATGTGCAATGCAATTTTAGACGACCAAACCAGCTTGTGTATACTTCTTGGCCGACTTTTGCTTTCAATCGCTTTTGAACTCGTGTGAACGATTTCTCAGCATCTGCGATTGTTGTGTTGGGCATTTGGATCATATCCGGTTTGGTTTCCTCAGGATTTAGTATAAGACCTTCGCTAAGATGTAGATCATTATCCATTTTATTCCACGCGCTATCGTCGCCCCTAGTAACCATATCCAAAGTCATCCCCTCTGCCCATTTAAGGCGCTAAAATGATCTCTAAAACAAATATCTACACCTCACCGCCGTGTAATGGCAGGCGTCATTCGACGCGGCTATAAACACCGTTTCTAGGCTGCAAGCAGCTTAGATCAAAATACTCACAAAAACAAAATAAACGTATTAGAAAAATACGTTCCTACTAACCCCCAGAGTAGCAAATGAGAGAAGATTTAATCCGCCGCACCTGTTATCTACCCTTGAACTTCTATCTCCTATTTACGCAGGATGAAGCGGCAAGATCAAGGGACTATTTTTACGAAATTTTAACCTCTGACACTTGACAGCGCTTTCTCTAAACAGTGTGTATTGGTTAAATTTTTTTAGTCTATTGGATTCATTGAAGTTTCAATCCGGCAACCTTGAAAATGGATGCAGAAGGTATGATGAACATTTTTTTAATTTAATTTTATTTAGTTATCTGAGTCATAATGCGTAATGCATTGCAACATGTAAATAATGACCTAACCACCTGAATATTAGGGGTAATATCTTGCAATGTAAGAAGTTGCTAACGTATTGAATTCACGCTATTTGTGCCAAAACAGAAAAAGCCCGGCAAACTGCCGAGCATTTTTAGTCTCAAAAAGTATTTAGTTGGCTAAGCAGAAACTGCTTTAACGCGACTAGACAATCTTGAAATTTTACGAGACACAGTGTTTGCGTGCATAACACCCTTAGATGCAGCGCGCATCATTTCAGGTTGAGCAGCTTTAAGTGCCTCAGAAGCAGCTTTTTGATCGCCACTAGCAATCGCTTCTTCAACTTTTCTGATGTAATTGCGTACGCGTGTTCTGCGTGATTTATTCACGTCTGTGCGTGCAGCCATCTTGCGAGTTGCTTTTTTTGCCGAAGTAGTATTAGCCATAAATTTTCTCACTCATAAACGACCCAACGCAATAGTATATTGTGCCGTAGCACATTCAATCCCTGCGATGGTCGGAATTAGTTTAATGGATAAGCCCATCAATCTTGAGCTGGCATATAGCGTCAAACTTGGAAAAGGTCAATCTTCTAGTTACAATTATTTCTGACATTTTGGACAATAGAAGCTTGAACGTCCACTTTGTGTGATGCGGATGATATCGCCGCCGCAGTCTTCGTGTTTGCAAGGTTTGTTCTCCTGACCGTAAACAGCAAAGCTATGTTGGAAGTAACCCAAGCTGCCATCTGCCTGAATGTGGTCTTGAAGCGACGAACCGCCAGCCTTTATGGCATCAGTTATCACATCGCGTATGTTTTCTGCCAGAAAGCCTAATTTGGACTTAGGTTGGCCGTTTTTCTTAACAAGGCTGCCAATTTGTGTAAGTGGCGACAGTCTGGACCGCCATAATGCTTCGCAGACATAAATATTACCAAGCCCTGCGATGATTTTTTGATCAAGTAATGCTGACTTCAATGGTGTTTTTCGATTTTGGAATTTTGTCGCCAAATATTCCGCACCCACTCCGTTACCGGTAGGTTCTGGCCCCATATCTTTTAAGAATTTATGGTCATGAAGGTCATTCCGGTTAATGAGGGTCATAAACCCAAAGCGTCGAGGGTCATTATATGCAATGCGAGATTTGATGCCATTCTTCTCTATATAAATGATGACATGGTCGTGTTTCTTGTTTTTGCTTTTCTCATGATGAAAATCGCCAGGGTATAAGTCCTCCGCCTCGCTCATTATGCGAAAGGAGCCTGACATGCCCAAATGTGAAATCAGGACATAATCATTATCGAGATGAAACAGAAGATACTTGGCTCGCCTTCCAATTTCTCTAATAATCGCACCTTCAAGCGTTTCTTTGAAATGCGGGTCAAAGGGAAAGCGCAAATCCGCTCTGTTTTGGTCAACCTTATATATTTGTGCGCCTTCCATTGAGGGGGTAAGTCCCCGCCTGACGGTTTCAACTTCGGGCAATTCAGGCATTTACCAGACTCCAGCTTTTTCTTGGTAATTGGCGCATTTATATCATATAAGGCAAACAGATGGCTTGAGAAATGCATAACTGAGAATCTGCCAAGAGGCAAAATATCCGCCTGTCTTAAAATGTCACATGGGTTCTTTTAAGTTTATGCGTTATCGTTGAGATAGTGAGATGAAAAATTGACTTCTGAAGGAGTACACATGTCAACAGAGCGCACATCCACAGATGGTGGAATGCAGACATCCTATGGTTTTCAGTCGGTCGATGAGGGTGAAAAACAAACACTGGTCAATGATGTGTTTCACAAAGTTGCTAAACGCTATGACATTATGAATGACGTGATGTCGGCAGGCATGCATCGTATTTGGAAAGATGCGATGATCGCATCACTAAATCCCAAGAAAACGTCTGATTATCGTTTTCTCGATGTTGCGGGTGGAACCGGCGATATCGCATTCCGAATTGCTGAGGCCTCCGATAAAAATGCGAACGGTGTCGTGTTGGATATTAACGCCTCGATGTTAGCTGTTGGCCAGGAGCGGGCACAAAGTCGGGGGCTTGCGTCGCAGCTCGAATTTGTGGAGGCAAACGCGGAGGCTTTACCGTTTGAAGATAGTAGCTTTGATGCCTACACGATTGCGTTTGGCATACGTAATGTTCCTGATATCGATAAAGCTCTTCGTGAAGCCTTTCGGGTTTTAAAGCGGGGCGGGCGCATTATAGTATTAGAATTTTCTGAAGTTGACATGCCGATTTTGGATAAAGTCTACGATGCATGGTCGTTTAATGCTATTCCTAAAATGGGCGCTTTGGTGACCGGCGAGAGCGAGCCTTATCAATACCTGGTTGAATCAATCCGAAAATTTCCTAACCAAGATGATTTTGCGAAGATGATTTCAGATGCTGGCTTCTCGCGCGTGACATATAAAAATTACACAGGCGGAATTGCGGCCCTTCATTCGGGTTGGAAAATCTAAATGGCGTCAATCGGTACGTATTTACGACTTGTTCGTGATGGTTGGGTTTTGGTTCGCGAAGGTGTCGTATCTGAGCTAATTAGTAAGGATATGGGCCGGCAGGCTATGTTCATCAGTCGGCTTGCTGGCTTGTTTGCGCGGTCGCGAAAAAAAAATAATGCTAGCGATGAGCGAAGCGATCGGTTGGCACGCGGTATAGCAAAACTTGGTCCGTCTTATGTAAAGCTCGGGCAGTTTTTGGCAACGAGAGCTGATGTAGTCGGCACAGATATAGCCGCCGATCTCGGGCTGCTACAAGATCAGATGGCGCCGTTTGCAAAAGATCTTGCCATCAAGAAGATTGAGGAATCGCTCGGGCGATCGATTGATAAGCTGTATGATGTTGTAGAAGAGCCAATTGCAGCAGCTTCGGTTGCGCAGGTTCATCCGGCGATAGTTACCGACAATGAGGTAAAGAAAAAACTTGCCGTCAAGGTCATACGTCCTGGGGTGCGAATACGGTTTCGGCATGATTTAGAAGTTTTTTATCTTGTCTCGCATTTGCAGGAGAAATTTATTCCTGCAGCAAGACGCTTGCGTCCTGTTGAGGTCACGCAAACGCTTGAGCAGACAACGAAGATTGAGATGGATCTTCGTTTAGAAGCTGCAGCGCTTTCTGAAATCGCTGAAAATACGAAAGACGATCCTGATTTCCGTGTGCCAATAGTTGATTGGGAGCGAACGGGCCGTGATGTGCTGACCATGGAGTGGATTGATGGCACAAAGATGAGTGATATTGATGGCTTGAAAGCTGCGGGTCACGATCTAAATCATATTGCGGAAGTTCTTATTCAGTCTTTTTTGCGTCATACCCTGCGAGATGGGTTTTTCCATGCTGACATGCATCAAGGTAATTTATTCGTTGATAAGGACGGATGTCTCGTTGCGGTGGATATGGGTATCGTTGGTCGTTTGGGTTTTAAAGAACGTCGTTTTCTGGCGGAAATTATATTTGGTTTCATTACACGTGATTATATGCGGGTGGCGCAGGTGCACTTTGATGCGGGCTACGTAGCAGCCAAACATAATGTTGCTAGTTTCGCCCAGGCCATTCGTGCCATTGGCGAGCCTATACATGGGCAATCTGCAGAAACCATTTCAATGGCAAAGCTGCTGACGCTTCTATTTGAAGTCACTGAACTGTTCGATATGGAAGCGCGGTCTGAACTGGTTATGCTTCAAAAGACAATGGTCGTTGTAGAAGGTGTTGCGCGAACGCTTAACCCAAACTTCAATATGTGGAAAGCATCTGAAAGTGTTGTAAGCGAATGGATAAGATCTAATCTTGGCCCCGCAAGGTTTGCAGCTGATGCAAAAGATGGGCTTATTGCGCTGCATCGTTTGGGAAAAATGGCACCCGAGATTGCGATGCAGGCTGAGAAGATGTCGTCTGAAATTTCATATATGACTGAGCATGGATTGCGCTTTGATGAACAGACAGCGAAAAATATTGGCAAAGCAGAAGCTCATTATGCGCGTGGAGGCCGTTGGGCGCTGTGGGTCATTGCAATTAGTTTAGCAATGATGGCTTATTCTTCTATTTGATTGCAATGATGGCGTAAAATTCTTATAATTGATTGCATTGCAATCATATGGGAAGCGTTATGGCTAGTTTAACAATTCGGAATCTTGATCCTGAGATAAAGCAAAAACTGCGCGAGCAGGCTGCTGCAAATGGTAGATCAATGGAAGAGGAGATGCGTCTTTTGCTGGCAGGATTAGATGGGTCAGCAGGGGAACCTACTATATCCGTTTCCTCGCCGATGCCCACGCCTTCTAATGTCCACGATATGCCTGCGTTAGATGGAAAGCGAGTACTTCTTATTATTACTGGTGGTATTGCTGCCTATAAATCGCTTAATCTCATTCGTCGCTTGCGCGAGCGGGGTGTATCTGTCAGGCCTGTTATGACAAATGGTGCGCAAGAATTTATCACACCACTATCGGTCGGCGCGCTTGCTGCCGATCATGTTTATACGGAGCTTTTTTCGCGTGAAGATGAACAAGATGTAGGCCATATCCGCTTGGCACGAGACTGTGATCTTGTGTTGGTTGCTCCAGCAACAGCTAACATTATGGCAAAAATGGCCAATGGTATAGCCGATGATCTTGCTTCGACAATTTTGCTTGCCACGAATAAGCCTATTCTCATTGCGCCTGCAATGAACCCTCAGATGTGGATGAATAAAGCAACTCAGCGAAACTTGATGGCACTTAAGCAAGGTGGTGTTCATGTGATTGAACCTGAGGCCGGCGAGATGGCAGAAAGTGGCGAGACAGGCAAAGGGCGTCTCGCTGATGAGTTGTCTATTGCGATGGCGGCAAATGAACTTCTTGATGACCGCCCTCAGCCATTGCTCGGCAAAACGGCAATTGTGACGTCCGGCCCTACCCACGAGCCGATTGATCCCGTACGCTATATTGCCAATCGTTCTTCTGGTAAGCAAGGGCATGCTATTGCCGCAGCGCTTGCCAGAGCAGGTGCCAAGGTAAAGCTAATTTCCGGTCCAGTAGATATTCCTGACCCTTATGGCGTGGATGTTGTGCGCGTAGAGCGTGCTGAAGAAATGTTGGATGTTGTTGAACAGCTTCTTCCGGTTGATATCGCTATTATGGTCGCAGCAGTTGCCGACTGGCGCGTAAAAGGTGAGGCGGGTGAAAAAATTAAAAAACAGAAGGGGAAATCTGTCCCAAATTTTGAATTGGTTGAAAATCCGGATATCTTAAAAACTGTCGGACATCATAAGCAAAGACCTGAAATTGTCGTTGGTTTTGCTGCTGAAACTCAAAATCTCGTCGATAATGCGACATCAAAACTTAAGCGCAAGGGTGCGGATTTAATTGTTGCAAATGATGTGTCACCGGAAACCGGCATTATGGGTGGTGACCGAAATCGAGTAAAAATTATTTCGAAAGACAATGTTCAGGATTGGCCTGATTTGAGCAAGAAACAGGTTGCCAATCGTTTAGTAGAACACATTGCGTTAGAACTTGCAGAAATAGCGGTCTAGATCGACTAACCTAATGCATTTAAGAACGATTATGCGTTTTATTGACGAGTTCTCGAAGAATTGTGCTTGCTGTTTTCTCAAATAGAAATGGGAAAATAGCGTGGACCATCGCAGCCATTGCGGCCAGCGTTAACTTATATGAGAAACTGCCGGCAAATAACATGTGCTGCCAATAGGTCTCGTCAACTGATTGTGGATGTTCGATGAATGCTTTTATAAGTTTTTGCATATTTTGCTCCCCTTGATGCATCCATTATAACAATATTTCTTGGGAGTGATGTCTCAATATATCTAGATTTGCACGAAAAAATGAGATATATATCCCATTACCATGAAAATAAGCGAACAAGATTCCCGAATTTTGAATGAATTACAGAAAGATGGCACTCTGTCTGTAGAGGCTCTGTCTGAGAAGACAGGTGTTCCACGCAATACATGCTGGCGTCGACTAAAACAGCTTGAGGAGAGTGGAATTATCAAGGGTCGAGTTGCGGTGCTTGATGCTGAAATGGCTGGTTGTGGTTTATCTGTCATGATATTTATTCGCACATCCAATCATGACGATCATTGGTTCGAACGCTTGAAGCAAACCGTATCGACAATACCTGAAATTGTTGGGTTTTATAGAACCTCGGGTGAGATTGACTATGTTCTTCGCGCACGTGTAAGCGATGTAAAAGCATATGATATACTGTACAAAAAATTAATTGGAAATGTACCACTTGCAGATGTTTCAGCTTCTTTCATTATGGAAGAAGTCAAAGAAGAGACTGCTATCCCTCTTACAAACCTTGTTTGAGTAAATCCCGTTATTGTTGCGTTTTTGCGAATAATTTGTCGTTTAGTCTATGACTTGTTTTGAAGAGTGCAATCTATACGTTGTCGATAGAACGCAATGAAACGGTGTTAAACCGAAGGATAAGATATGTCTATCAGGCCAATTAAATCGATCTCTCAAGCGGTGCCTACAATGGAAGGTGCAGGTGTTCATTTGCATCGCGCATTTGGATTTACTGATCCGACTCTTGCGGACCCCTTTTTGTTGTTCGATGATTTTCGAAATGATGACCCGGCAAAATATGAGAATGGTTTCCCATGGCACCCCCATCGCGGCATTGAGACAATTACCTATGTGCTTGCTGGCTCTGTCGAACATGGCGATAGTCTTGGCAATCGAGGTAGTATGGGGGCAGGCGATGTGCAATGGATGACCGCAGGTCGTGGGATTATGCACCAGGAAATGCCTCATGGTGATGCAACTGGAAAGATGCATGGTTTTCAACTATGGGCAAACTTGCCATCTGCGTTAAAAATGACAGACCCGCGATATCAGGATATTTCATCTAAAGAAATTCCGACGGTGATAGAAGATGATGGAACGGCTGCGCGTGTAATTATTGGTGATTTTTGGGGCAAAACTGGCCCAGTGGAAGGCGTCGCTGCGGAGCCAACTTTTTTGGATATTTCCGTACCACCGCTCACAAGAAAACGTTTTAAAGTGGATACCTATAAATCAGCTTTTGCATATATATTCGCAGGGTCCGGTACATTTCGAGATGCATCTAGACCGCAGGGCATACTGGTTGAAAAAGAAATCGCAGGGGAGGAAGTGCACCTGCGTGACCTGAGCGGTGACCGTACCTTGGTTGTTTTCGATACGGGCGATGAGATTACTGTGCAATCCGGTGAAGAGGGTATTAGATTCTTGCTAGTTTCAGGAAAACCAATTGAGGAGCCGGTGGCTTGGCATGGGCCTATCGTGATGAACACGCAAGAAGAGATCAATCAGGCGATGCGAGATCTTAGATCAGGGTCGTTTGTAGATTAAGCAAAAAACATTACAAAAAAACCGGCGAATTTCGCCGGTTTTCATTAGATATGATAGTTTTATTTTGGCTGTTTTGTTTTGCGCAGGTAAGGCAAAACAGTGTCAAAGCTACCAAATTTTTCAGTTGCTTCTTCGTTCGAAACGGCTGGCGTGATAATAACATCATCACCATTTTCCCAGTTTGCAGGTGTCGCTACTTTGTGTGTTGCAGTGAGTTGCATGGAATCAATCGCTCGAAGAATTTCATTAAAATTCCTGCCAGTTGTCATTGGATATGTGAGAACTAACTTAACCTTTTTATCAGGTCCGATGACGAACACTGAACGAACTGTTGCGTTATCTGCCGGAGTACGGCCTTCTGATGTATCGCCATCCGAAGCTGGCAACATACTAAATGCTTTCGCAACAGCTAGATCTTTGTCGCCAATCAGTGGGTAATCAACATTATGGCCAGTAGCTGTTGCAATGTCAGCTTTCCATTTTTCATGACTTTCAACGGGATCAACGGAGATGCCAATGATCTTTACATTGCGTTTTTCAAACTCAGGTGCAATGCCAGCCATTGTGCCAAGTTCTGTGGTGCAAACGGGGGTAAAGTCTTTTGGGTGAGAAAATAACACCGCCCAACTATCGCCCATCCATTCGTGGAAATTAATTGTGCCTTGTGTAGTTTCGGCAGTAAAATCTGGTGCCGTATCGTTGATGCGAAGTGACATTATTTTCTCCTTCTGACCAATTGGTCATTGCAATAAAACAGAACATTTTATGAGAGTACGACCCTCATGTATTGTAGGTAACAGATGTAGAAATTGTGGCCCTTTGTTTCAAGAAAAATAAATCTACAAGATGCAAACTTATTGAGTTTGATATTCTTTAATATCAACCATCTTAATTGATGGTGACCTGTCGGCTTCATAATTCAATGAAAAGCCGTCCGCAGCTAAAAATACCGGGTCGCCATCAAGATCGCGTGCAATATCACCGCGGTGGGTCTTGATAAATTGGTCAACATCACTTTCATCATCTGCAGAAATCCAGCGGCAAATAGAGAATCTAGCTAATTCAAAGCTAACCGGAAGGCTGTATTCAACTTTTAAACGTTCTTTCAATACATCAAGTTGGAGCGCGCCAACTACACCCACGATTGCGGGTGATCCATCCTCTGGAATAAAGAGCTGCACGACGCCTTCCTCGGCCATTTGCTGCAGCGCTTCCTTCAACTTCTTGGCTTTCATGGCATCTTCCAGCCTTACACGACGCAATATTTCAGGTGCAAAATTTGGTACGCCTTGGAAAACAAGTGCCTCACCGTCGGTCAACGTATCGCCAATGCGTAATGTCCCGTGATTGGGAATGCCCACTACATCGCCAGCATAAGCGGTGTCTGCAAGCTGTCGTTGAGATGCAAAAAAGAACTGTGGCGCTGATAGCCCCATAAGTTTACCGGTTCTGGCAAGGCGAGCTTTCATGCCACGTTTCAGCTGGCCTGAACAAACACGCACAAATGCGATACGGTCTCGGTGGTTGGGGTCCATATTCGCCTGAATTTTAAATACGAAAGCAGACATTTTCGGATCTATCGCCTCAACAGTTCTAATATCAGCAACTTGAGAACGAGGTGGTGGTGCGAACTTCCCAAGTGCATTGATTAGGTCTCGAACACCAAAGTTACGCAAGGCGGACCCAAAGAACACGGGAGATAAATGCCCTGCAAGAAAGGCTTCTAAATCAAATGGATTACATGCCTCTTGTGCGAGAGCGCAAGATTCAATAAATGCCTCCCGCTCATTTTCAGGAAGCAAACCTGCCGCATTGTCAGCCTCTGGCCCAATTACGGGTGTCGTTTCAGTTTCACTATCATTTTTGCGAACGCTGTTATCAGCTAAGTGGTAGGTGCCAGAAAATGTTTTGCCCTGACCAATCGGCCATGTGATGGGAGCCGTATCAAGCGCAAGTTTTTCTTCAATCTCGTCAAGAATTTCAAAAATGTCGCGGGCCTCACGGTCCATCTTATTTACAAATGTGATAATTGGAATATCGCGCAAACGACAAACTTCAAAAAGTTTGAGTGTTCGAGGTTCGATACCTTTGGCAGCATCTACAACCATGACAGCCGCATCGACTGCCGTTAATGTACGGTATGTATCATCGGCGAAGTCTTCGTGGCCTGGTGTATCTAGAAGATTATAGACTTTATCATCATACTCGAATGTCATCACGGATGTGACGACGGAAATGCCGCGCTCACGCTCGATCTTCATCCAATCGGATCGCGTTTGAATACGGTCCTTTTTGGCTTTCACCTCGCCTGCAAGCTGAATAGCGCCACCAAAAAGCAAAAGTTTTTCAGTGAGAGTCGTTTTACCAGCATCTGGGTGCGAAATGATCGCAAAAGTTCTACGGCGCGATACCGCCTCAGAGAGCGTCTCAGTCATTTAGAATGATTTCCTGTTGATTGAGCAAGCTTCTAACCTCTAAACAGGAAAGATGCAATTGACGCTTGTTTGGAAATTTGGATGTTGATGTCAAAGAAATTAATAAGGGTATAAAATGTCCCATCCAACTATCGGGTTTTATCGTCTGCCACATGGCGTAGGCATCGCCTTGCCGGAGTATGAAACGACAGGTTCTGCCGGTATGGATTTGCGTGCTGCAATTGGAGAGGATGATACGTTTGTCATTCCCCCGACCGGACGAACGCTAGTGCCAACCGGGTTTATCTTTGAAATACCTCAAGGATTTGAGGTTCAAATCAGACCTCGTTCGGGCTTGGCCTTAAAGCATGGTGTCACGTGTCTTAATACGCCTGGCACTATCGATAGCGATTATCGAGGTGAAGTAAAAATCATTCTGGCAAATTTGGGCCAAGAGGCATATGAAATTACACGGGGTATGCGCGTGGCGCAAATGGTTGTCGCGCCGGTGGTGCAGGCAAAAGTTAGGGAAATTGATGCACTAAGTGAGACAGTTCGCGGTACTGGCGGATTTGGTTCAACGGGAACAAGTTAAGCAATAAATAAGCTATGCGGCTTGTGTCAGTTGTTCACCTGCAATTCGATAAGAGATCGCTTCTGCTAAATGAATTCGACCCACAATGTCTGAATTATCTAAATCGGCAAGCGTTCGGGCAACTTTTAACACACGATGATAAGCGCGAGCAGAAAACACCATTTTTTCTGCTGCTTCTTGCAACAGGGATGTTCCAGCCTTATCCAGCTGGGCAACCTTTTCAATCAATGCAGTGGGGCAACGCGCATTGACTAAAACATCGCTATGGCTAAGGTCTTGATATCTTTGTTCTTGCAGCTGCCGGGCTCGCAAAACTCTTTTCGCGACGTTCTCACTTGGTTCAGCAGGCTTTGGTTGTATGAGGTCCATTGCCGTAACGGCAGGCACTTCGATGCGCAGGTCGATACGGTCTAATAAGGGGCCTGAAATACGAGCTTGGTAGTCAGTTTGGCAACGTGGACCACGTGCACAGGTCTGCCCGGGCTCTCCTGCCATGCCGCAGCGGCACGGGTTCATGGCTGCGATCAGTTGAATATCTGCTGGATAACTCACGCGGTGATTGGCCCGTGCGATGACAGATTGTGAACTTTCCAGAGGTTGGCGCAGGGAATCCAGAACTTGCGGTGAAAATTCTGGAAATTCATCTAAAAACAAGACCCCTTTATGTGCCATAGAAACTTCACCTGGACGTGCTTTTGCACCACCGCCAACCATTGCTGCCATGGTAGCAGAGTGATGCGGTGACCGAAATGGACGTTGATCAGTTAAATGCCCACCAGATAATTGTCCAGCAATGGAATGAACCATCGACACACTGAGCATTTCAGCCGGCGTAAGAGGTGGTAAAATGGATGGAAGACGGGATGCAAGCATGGATTTTCCAGAACCAGGCGGACCAACCATCAGTAAATTATGCCCGCCAGCCGCTGCGACTTCCAATGCGCGTTTTGCTGTTTCTTGCCCTTTTATGTCGGCTAGATCAGGTAAGTTGGTTGTAAGTGCTCGTTGCGCTGGTTTTGGCCGCGATAAGACTTGGGTGCCTCGAAAATGGTTGGCAATTGAGATCAGGCTTATGGGTGCTAAAATATCCATATCCTCATCTGCCCATGCGGCCTCTGCGCCACAGGCTTCGGGGCAGATTAAACCACGATCCATCGCATTGGCACCGATGGCTGCAGGAAGTGAACCTGTAACGTAAGAAATTGCTCCATCAAGCGATAATTCGCCTAGAACAACATAGTTCTGCAAAACATCATTTGGGATTGCATCCATCGCTGCCATTAGACCAAGCGCAATAGGAAGATCGAAATGGGATCCTTCTTTGGGTAGATCAGCGGGCGCTAAATTAATCGTAACTTTTTTCGCAGGTAACGATAAGCCAGATGCGTGAAGTGCAGCTTGTACCCGCTCGCGACTTTCAGCAACGGCCTTGTCTGGCAAGCCAACAATATGCATGCCAATCTTCCCGGGTGAAATCATAACCTGAACATCAACAGGCAGAGCTTCAATTCCCTGAAATGCGACAGTCTTTACATGCGCAACCATTTACGTCCCCATATTGTGCTCTAATACACTATTTGCGAGTATCAGGTTTTACAATACACATGTTTGCGTCGTAAAAACAAGAACATTATGAGAACAAAATACTGAATTTTTGCATTTCAGGTTGTGATGAGTTGTATTTGGTTGCGAAAATGGAACAATTAAAGAACGAATTGTCCGCCATTTTTCTTGCGATTTTCAATCGCATCCCAGAATAAGCTTGCAATATCAGCGCCGCCAAATTTCTTCACCTCACGCACACCTGTGGGCGATGTGACGTTGATTTCAGTCATATAGTCGCCGATGACATCGATGCCGACGAGAGTAAACCCCCGCTCGCGCAATGCTGGTCCAATGCGGTCACAAATTTCTTTATCGCGCGGTGTTAATTCAATGGCTTCTGCCTTGCCACCAACATGCATGTTGGAACGTGCATCACCTTCAGCGGGTACGCGGTTAATTGCGCCAACCGGTTCACCTTCGATGAGAATAATACGCTTATCTCCTGCGCGAACTGCTGGCAAATATTGCTGAGCGATATAAGGCTCAACGAATAGGTCACCGAACATTTCCAAGAGGGAAGTGAGGTTCTGATCATCTTTATTCAGCAAAAATACGCCTGCCCCGCCATTACCATAAAGAGGCTTTAAGATCATATCGCCTACTTCTTGGCGGAAATCCATGATTTCTCTTGGATCTTTTGTGATCAAAGTTTTGGGCATTAGATCGGTGAATTCTGTCACAAAAATTTTCTCAGGAGAATTACGAACCCATGCAGGATCATTGACGACAAGTGTCTTCGGGTGGATAAGTTCAAGCAAATGCGTGCTTGTGATATAATTCATGTCAAAGGGCGGGTCTTGGCGTAAAAGCACAACATCCATGTCAGATAAAGACACCTTTTTAGCTTCATCCAAAGTGAAATGATCACCAACTTCATCCTTCAATGTCATGACTTCCATAGACGCATACACTTCTCCGTCGCGCTGGCTTAAGCGATCAGGTGTATAATGGAAAAGTTGATATCCGCGAGCTTGAGCCTCAAGCGACAATGCAAATGTCGTATCACCGGTAATATCAATGCCAGAGACATGGTCCATTTGAACCGCTACTTTTTTAATATCAGTCATGATTTTATCCTTGTTGATGCTTGAAATAGGACTGTTAGCTGATGAACTCAATATCTGTTCTCAAAAAGCATCCAAAAAATGTGCGGGAAAACTTGTTGGGGTGATAACAATGATGTCATATCGTTGAGATAATTTTTGCGCATCTCTTTGTTTTGCCAACCACAGATCGCTTGCGTTTTTGATTCGAGATTGGGAAGCGTGAGAAACTGCGTCTATTCCTGTTTGAGCCTTTTTCCGCGCTTTCACCTCAACGAAAATTGCAAGATCACCTTTCTTTGCGATGATATCAATTTCTCCAAGTTTAGTTTTGTGGCGTAGCGCACAAATGCGATAGCCTTTAAACAACAAAAACATTGCCGCGATATATTCAGCGATAAAACCTTTTCGATAGGCCTTTTTTCTGTTTGCTGGTTCTGACATTTACGGATTTTTGTTTTTTAAATCGAGTAGGATTTTATAAAGTTCTTTGCGTGGACGGTTTGTAAGACGCGCGGCCTCGCTGGCAGCTTTTCCCGTTGGTAGGTCATGCGCAAGTTCTTTGAGCCAACCCATAACTTCATCATCTGACATAACCTCAGATTGTGTGGGTGGCCCGATAATCAACACAATTTCTCCTTTAATTGCACGTTCAGAAAATGTTTCAACAAGTTCAGATAGTGTCCCTCGTACGAATTCTTCGTAAGATTTGGTAAGCTCACGGCCAACACAAGCAAGACGGTCTCCACCCAATACATCCTCTGCTGTTTTTAACGATGCTAGCAAGCGATTTGGAGATTCGTATAAAATAAGTGTTGCTTCTATGCGGGAAACTTCCGTGAGACGATCACGTTTAGCTTTTTCTTTATGTGGCAAGAAACCACCATAGAAAAAACTGTCTGTTGGCAACCCCGCGCCCATGAGCGCAGAAAGTAATGCGCTTGCACCCGGAATTGGAATGACGGGATGACCTGCTGCAGATGCTGCATTGACAATGCGGTAGCCGGGATCAGAGATAAGTGGTGTTCCCGCATCGGATATAAGGGCAATTGTTTTGCCTTCATCAAGTGCTGCTACCATCTTCTCAGATGCAAAAGCCGCATTGTGCTCATGATAGGCAATTGTACGTGTTTTGATATTAAAGCGATTTAGCAATTTGCTGCTGGTTCTCGTATCTTCGCAGGCTATAACATCACAAGCAGCGAGCGTTTCTAGCGCACGCAATGTAATATCACCTAAGTTCCCAATGGGAGTTGCAACAATGTAAAGGCCAGGTTCAATCGGCTTTGCGTCAATTTTAAACGTCGCAATTGTGTAATTTTGGTTTGTCACGAAGGCTCCATTGGTATTTTACGCTACTTGTACCCGCATAAATCTATCAAATAAAACACTAATCTCCTATTGGCCGCTGGAAAATTTGGTAAGTCTGCGGTAAAAACATGAAATTGCAATTTTTGGGGTGGGGCACTCTATTCATGTATGGGCAGCAAATGCGTAAATTGAAAACAGCCGCGATGTGCGTAGCTGCGACTGTTATTCTGTCTGGTTGCCAATCAGGTGTAACTGATTTTGGTTTAGGCTCTCAAACAAAAGCCCCAACCGTAAATGCTTCAACATTACCCGCTAAAACAGGTCCAGCTGTGGGTGATGTTTTAGGATTTGGTCCAGCCCGAGTTGCTCTTTTGATCCCTCGCACGGCACCGGGAAATGGCTCTGCGGTTGCAAAGCAAATCCAGAATGCGGCTGAGCTGGCTATCTCCGATCTTGGTGGAGATGTGATGGAGCTTGTAATTAAGGATACAGCTGGCACACCCGCAGGTGCAATTACGGCCACGCAGGCGGCTATTCGCGAAGGATCAGCTGTGGTGCTAGGACCTTTATTTTCAAGTTCAGTCACATCTGCAAGGTCAATTATTACCCAGTCAGGGCGTCCGCTTGTAGCTTTTTCTTCCGACCCAACCGCAGCTGGTGCAGGGGGTTACTTGATTTCATTCTTGCCAGACCAACTTGTTTCAAGGTCGGTTAACTACGCTATTTCGCAAGGAAAAAGATCATTTACCGCCATATTGCCAAGCGGCGCATATGGAAATTTGGTTGAGCGCCAACTGCGGTCAACGATTCAAGCTAGCGGCGGTCAGTTACTAGCCATTTCGAAGTATCAGTATAACAGTAAGTCAGTTCAGGCGGCGATTACAGAAGCTCTTGGTGCAGCACAGCAGTCGGATGCAATTTTTATACCTGATGGGGGCAATACACCTGCGGCCATCATTCGACAGTTGAAGCGCCTTGGCGTTGATCTCAATAATAAGATGGTCATCGGCACAGGCCAGTGGCGAACTGCAAACCTGAGCGCTCCAGAACTGCAAGGTGCTGTGTTTGCTGATATGGATCAGGCAAGGTTTCAAGCGTTTAAACAAAGATATGCGCAAAAATTTGGCAGCGAACCAACTGTAAATGCGGCTTTAGGTTATGATGCAGTTCTGCTTGTGGGTGGATTGCTTAAAGAAAGACCAGGTCAGCAGATTACGGCAACCGAAATTCAAAGGCGCCAGGGTTTTATCGGTGCATCAGGTATCTTTAGGTTCTTGCCATCGGGTCTTAACGAGCGAGGCCTTGCAATATTCCAAGTTCAGGATGGAGTTGCAAAAGCAATCCAAGCTGCACCATCATCTTTTAGTCCGACGCAGTAAGCGGCGAAGATTGCTTTCTTAAGATCGCTTATAATAGATTACTTTTTGATAAAGTCTAAATAGGCAGGTGTGCGGCCTTCGCGGAAGGCCTTCGCTTCATAGCGGGTTGATGGCCAGTCTTGCCATGGTTTTGTCCAATCATCCGGTCCATTTGCAATCCAGCTAAATTCATCATGGGCTTTGATATGCTGTAATGTCCAGTTCACATATGTATCGATATCCGAGGCAAAACAAAACTTGCCACCGGGCTTCAATACGCGTGCGAAACGATCAAGATTTACCTTAGAAACAAATCGACGCTTCCAATGACGCTTCTTTGTCCATGGATCTGGGTAAAGCAAGTCAATATGATCAAGGCAATGGTCAGGTAGCCAATCGAGCACAAACGTTGCGTCATCATCAAACAGTCGAAGGTTATCAATTGGGTCATTGCTAACGGATTGAACCAGTTTAGCCATGGAATTGACGAAAGGCTCAATGCCGATAAAGGCAACATCCTGCATAGAAGAAGAACGGGCGCGGTGAAGGAGATGTTCACCGCCGCCGAAGCCAATTTCTAAACGTATAGATGTAAATGGACGATCCCAAAGCTCAAATAGGTTTTCAGGAGCTTGTCTCGACAAATCCAACTTTAGTCTTGGTAGTACTTCGCTGAGTGCTTTAAGATGATTTTCTTTGAGATGCTTACCTTTGCGCCGACCGAAAAATGCTTCGGTCGACCGTGTCGGATGATCTTTGTCTGACATTGAGGAACTCTCAGAAAATTTCTAAGCTGCTTTCTTTACTGCCTGTTTTAAAGCAGCCGTAAGGTCTGTTTTTTCCCAAGAGAACGAGCCGTTTCTACCAGGTTTACGACCAAAGTGACCATAAGCTGCAGACTGGGCATAAATTGGCTTGTTAAGATCAAGATGTTTGCGAATGCCTGTTGGAGAGAGATCCATGTTTTCACGAATGGCAGCCTCGATAACGTCTTCTGAAACCTTACCAGTGCCATGCAAATCAACATAGACTGATAAAGGTTGCGCAACGCCAATTGCGTAGGAAAGTTGGATAGTACATTTATCAGCAAGTTTTGCCGCCACGACATTTTTGGCTAAATAACGTGCGGCATATGCCGCAGAGCGGTCAACTTTTGTCGTGTCTTTACCTGAGAAAGCGCCACCACCGTGAGGCGCTGCACCGCCATAGGTGTCCACGATAATTTTACGCCCAGTAAGGCCTGCATCCCCGTCAGGGCCACCAATGACGAATTTTCCTGTCGGGTTAATGTACCATGTGCAATCTTCAGCAATTGGTAAATCACCCATAGCTTCTCGGATATATGGTTCACATACTTGGCGAACTTTCTTTTGATCCCAACTTTCATCAAGATGCTGAGTTGAAAGCACAATTGAATCTACTTCATGCGGTATGCCATCAACATAACGGACCGTGACCTGACTTTTTGCGTCTGGTCCTAGTTTGGCCGCATCGCCTTCACCGGATTTTCTGGCAGCAGCGAGTAGTTCCAGAATTTTGTGCGAATAATAGATTGGTGCGGGCATAAGTGCCTCTGTTTCGCGACATGCGTACCCAAACATTATGCCCTGATCGCCAGCACCTTCTTCACCTTGTTTATCTGCAGCACTATCAACACCCTGACCGATGTCCGGTGATTGACCGTGAAGAAGCACATCCACACGTGCTGTTTTCCAGTGGAAACCGTCTTGCTCATAGCCAATATCGCGGATTGCGCGTCGCGCAGCTGATCTAAAGCGTCCAGCAGCTACAACGGGAAGGCCAGCAGCGTCTTTGACGATGTTTCCAGCTTTGTCTTTCTTAAGGAGTGTATCTGGCACGCGGACTTCACCGGCAATCACGACACGATTTGTTGTTGTTAGAGTTTCGCATGCAACGCGAACCTTGAATGGGTCCATCCCTGTTTTGCGAGCTTCTTTATACACTAGATCTACAATTTCATCCGAAATTCGGTCACATACCTTATCTGGATGACCTTCTGAAACAGATTCGCTTGTGAAAAGATAATTACCGCGTGCCATGAGATTCCTCGCTTAGTCGATTGTCTAGCTAATTATTTGTATAACCTTTTACGTAAATCGAAAATATAATACAAGGATATAAATATATCTTGATATGTGCAAATGATTGTTTTGATATTATGAAGGAATTTTCTTTATAAAACGTAATATAAATACTGTTAAAACAGAAATTGCCTGCGACTGGGTTGAAATCAGTCGCAGGCAATTTGGATTCTAGAGATGTATTGGTTTATTAGCTGTCAGATGAATCGCTGCTTGCTGCTAGAGCTTTTGCAAGATCAACAAGTTTTCGCCGCACTTTCGGGTCTTCAATTTTGATAAATGCGCGATTGAGCTGCAAGCCCTCTGATGAAGACAAGAAATCAACAACGTAGTTTGAGCTGTTTGCTTCGGCCATACCGCCTTGACCAGTTTGTGGGTCACCAGGAGCGTCTTCAAAGAAAAAAGCAACGGGAACATTCAAAACAGATGAGATATTTTGTAGGCGACTGGCACCAACGCGATTGGTCCCTTTTTCATATTTTTGAATTTGTTGAAAAGTAATTCCAAGCGCTTCACCAAGTTTTTCTTGGCTCATGCTCAACATGGTACGTCTTAAGCGGATTCGGCTTCCGACATGTATGTCTATTGGATTCGGAGTTTTCTTAATGGCTGTCATAAATATATCCTTACGGAGCACTTATATGTTGTTTATTATTAGTATTATACTCATGAAATTCAGGAGTACTTAACTGTGCTAAGTAAGCAGTTATAGCGTTGCTTACAGATCTATATAAACTAAATAATACTAACTAAGCAAATTTCCCCAAGAAATACTGCGACCACTCTGCTTAGCGCCTTTGTAAATGCATCCGTAATACTACTACGCCAATTAAGGCTAGAATTAGGAGAAAGGCATAAATTCGTGACTGCTCACTCCAAATAGTGCCTCTTTTGGGTGGAACTGAGTGGTCAATAAACCCGACAAAATTCAATCCCATTCCAGACAAAATTGAGCCGCGGTTATCGATCACCGCTGATATTCCATTATTGCCAGCGCGTAACATTGGTAGGCCAGATTCAATGGATCTTGCTTGCGCTTGCTGTAGGTGCTGATAAGGGCCAGGCGATATGCCATACCACGCATCATTTGTAACATTGACAATGAATTGTGCCGTGGTTTGGTTGTCACCTGTATATGTAGGAAAAATTGCCTCGTAGCAGATGAGGGGTAATAATTCTGTCCCATCGCGAAGTTTTAAGGTCTTCTGTCCTGTTGCTGCCGTGTATCCACCGAATGTTTCAGCAAGTGGCGTGAGGCCGATGTTTCGAGCAAATTTTTCAAAGGGTAGATATTCTCCGAATGGAACAAGGTGAGCCTTGTCGGCAGAATCCAAAATCTGACCTTCATCATCGATAACATGGATAGAATTATAATATTTATCCGTTGGGTTAAGTCCGTCACCTTCGAGCCTAACTGCGCCAACAATCAATGTTTGTCCCAATTCCAATGTATCCGCAATTTGCGCCAATGCGTCTGGGGTCTTGGTTAAAATATAGGGCACCGATGTTTCTGGCCAGATAATGATGGATGGGCGCTCACTGCCTTCTGCCTCATCGTCTGCCGTCAATTTTAAATAAGTCTCAAATATTTCTTCTCTTTTGGTTGTATCCCATTTTTCCGACTGATTAATTGAAGGCTGCACAATTCGAACGATGTGGGAACTCGTTGTTTCTGGACCATTAAAATGGGATGCGATTAATCCGTAACCTACATGTAGAGTAATGAGTATCGAGCTGATAAAAAGGCCTGTTTTAAGGCCTGTTTTTGTGGCGAAAAGCGCAGGTGTTGATGCCACGACAACAGTCAATATGGTCATGCCGTATATGCCAACAATCTCCACCGATTGCATTGCAATTGGAGATGGCATTGAGAGATATCCAAGTGTGTTCCAGGGAAACCCAGTGAAAATATGTCCGCGTAGGAATTCAAAAATGCCTAAACTCGCAGAAAGTAACAGAATTCTAGATATATTATCTTTCCAGAACATTCTCGCAAATGCTGTCGCGCAACCGAAAAAGATCGCCAAAAACGCTGGCAATCCGAAGATTGCAAAGGGAACTGCCCAATAGGCTCCATCCCCTCCTGTGATAACGGCGTTGGCTAGCCACCACAACCCACCAACAAAGTATCCAAAACCGAAGCTCCATCCGGAAAAAAAAGCAGGTATTTGCCGATTTATAAGCCCTTTGTCGGGTTGCCCACTAGCGCCATCCAATAGCCAGATTAATATTGGAAATGAGATGAATATAATTGCAAAAAAATGAATGGGAGCGAGCGCCAAATTCAAAACCGCTCCGGCCCCAAAAGCAATTACAAATCGAGGAACTCCCCAGGACAGCATGATATAGCCGGAAATTTTATCCAACATGTCAGGCATTAACTCCTAGGGTTGTCGGCAACGAGATTGGATTTACAGCTATTTAATATTTGTAAAGCCAATTGTAACACAGCCGAATCGTTTACGTGCACGACAGTAAGATTATCTGACTGTATGCATTAAGAACAAGCGCATCCAAAAAGGTTGAGGTCAATTTTCAACAAATTGTAGGGGATATGTATAATTATATATCCAATTATTCAGCCGCGGTCGTGTTTGTGTCATTACCTGCCTCATCATTGGTGTCGGCGATCGTTTTGTGCGCGCGACGTGTTTTGAGGCGTACAATTTCAACACGCTTAATGCGACGTGCATCAGCTTCCATAATATGGAACTCAAACTTAGGCACCATTCGAACCACTTCACCGCGAACAGGAACGCGGCCCAAGCTAGCAAATATCAACCCGCCTAACGTATCAGCATATTCAGCATTTTCGCTGCGTGTAAGGTCAGTTTCGATAATTGGTGTTAATTCTTCAATACTTGCTTTAGCATCAGCCTGCCAGACACCATCATTCATTGATGTGATGAGAGGACCATCAACGTCATCGTGTTCATCTTCAATGTCGCCGACGACTATCTCAACAATATCTTCTAGCGAAATAAGACCATCGGTGCCGCCATATTCGTCAATAACCAAAGCCATTTGAGTACGCGTAGCCTGCATTCGTTTTAGAAGGTCAGCCGCGAGCATGGATTCTGGGATAAACAATACACTGCGGATAATGCCTGCCTCTTGAAGTGTTTTGTCAAGCTTTATGCGCGTTAAATCAAGAGGTTTGGCCTGTGTTCTCGATGTTGGTGATTTTGATGAGCGACGACCATTTCGAGCTTGTTTGGTAAGATAAGCCAATAGGTCTCGAATATGAACCATACCCTTTGGATCATCCAAATTTTCATTGAAAACTGGCATGCGGGAATGGCCGGAGCTTTCGAATACCGTCAATAACTCACCCAATGTAATGGAGCGGTCAACAGCTTCAATATCTGCGCGCGGAACCATGACTTTATGAACTCGAACTTCACGCATGAGCAGTATATTATCCAGCATCGCTCGTTCATCAGCAGAAAAAGCAGAATCGAGGCCATCGCTGTTTTTAAGTGCTTCACTAATATCTTCACGTAAAGATTCGGCACCATTACGTCCGAAAATTGCACGCTTAAGTCTTTGCCAAAATCCTGACCCGGATCTTGTTTTAGTGGAAATGTCGTTTGAAGATTCCGATCGACTGTCGCCTTCTTCGGGCTGTTCGCCCATTAAGTCTTGCTCTGTTGTTTGAGCTTGCGTCGCCGCGTTATATTGGTTCATTTTCTCTTTTACTATTTGCCAGGTTAAGCATCATTATACGGATTAGATAGGCCAATTGAAGCTAAAATTCCAGTCTCGGTTAATTCCATATGCTCGGCTTCTTTGTCTTCGATGTGATCAAAACCGAAAAGATGCAAGTAACCATGTATCATTAAGTGGCTTAAATGTGCATCAAAACTCTTATTTTGATCGATTGCTTCGCGCTCAATTGTTTCATACGCAAACACAATATCGCCCAATAAGGGCAGCGGCGTGTCATCAGATCCTAAATCTTTTGTTGGGAAAGAAAGCACGTTGGTCGGTTTATCCATCGCGCGCCATTTCACGTTGATTTGTTGAATAGAAGCATCATCGGTGAAGAGCAATGACAATTCCATATCTTCTTCAGGAAATATTTGGTTTTCATGTTTGCTAAGCCATGTATTGCAGGCATCAATACACTTTGTTGCTAAAGAAAATAATTCACTTTCATCAATCCAGTGTGAAGCTTCGATTGCGATATTATGGATAACATTTGGAAATGTATTACTCACTGCTATCTTGGCTCTTTGTTTCGCTAAACTTGTTATCATACGCAGTTACAATTTTTTGAACCAAGCGGTGGCGCACAACATCGGTATCGCGGAACCTGCAGGCTACAATACCTTCGATGCCGCGTAGTACATCCAACGCTTCGATAAGGCCTGATTTAACACCGCGCGGAAGGTCAACCTGACTTGGATCACCAGTTACAATCATACGCCCATTTTCACCTAAGCGCGTGAGGAACATCTTCATTTGCATAGGTGTTGTGTTTTGTGCTTCATCTAAAATAATCACAGAATTTGCCAGTGTACGGCCACGCATAAAGGCAAGGGGGGCAATCTCAATAACACCGGCGGCTAATGCGCGCTCAACCTTATCGCCTGGGATCATGTCATATAGTGCATCGTATAATGGCCTTAGATAAGGATCAACTTTGTCTTTCATATCTCCGGGCAAGAAACCTAAACGTTCTCCAGCCTCAACAGCAGGGCGAGATAGGATAATGCGCTCTACTTGTCCACGCTCCAGCAATTGCGCAGCATAAGCAACGGCAAGGTAAGTTTTACCTGTTCCAGCGGGGCCAATGCCAAATACAAGTTCTGCGCGTTCCATTGCACGAATATAAGCGTCTTGTGCTGGGCCTCGTGCTTGCAGTGTTTTTTTGCGTGTTGAAACTTGTGCCATTGTCAACTTCGCGGCGCTTTCCATCGTGGGTAAACTTAATTGATCATCGGCTGCAATGGCCATACGGATTGCGCCATCAACATCGGATGCGACGACTTCTTCACCTTTCAGGAGGCGATCATAAAGATAATCAAGTGCTCGTTTTGCCTGATTTGTCTCGCGTTCTGAACCATTGAGAAGCACGTTATTACCGCGCGCGCGCGCGTCGATGCCAAGTTTTTGTTCAATGAGCGCTAGATTTTGGTCATATTGGCCGAAAAGTATGGTCGCGAGGCGATTATTATCAAAAGTAAGTTCGATTTGAGTGGTGTCAGATGCACCATTTTGGGTAGAGGAATTTGAATTTGAAGGCATGTGCCGTGTTGTCAAAAGTGTAGACTCCTGAATATTTTTAACCAGTTTATTCTGGCTAGATAATATCGGCTTCCAAGCTGTTTGGAGCCGCTCTGGTGATTCGAACCTTTATAATGTCGCCTATTTGTGACTCTTTTGCATCAACAATTACACTTTGGAGCCATGGAGAGCGACCAATCAACTGTCCCTCTCTCTTACCTTTTTTCTCTAAAAGAAGATCAATGTCCTTGCCAACACACTGTTGTGAGAAAGCTAATTGCTGCTCTGCGAGCAAGGTTTGAAGGCGTTTTAGCCGATCCGCTTTGATATCTTCCGGCACATGATTATCAAAATCCGCACCGGGAGTGCCCGGACGAGGTGAATACTTAAATGAATAGGCTTGCGCATATTCAACCTGTCTAATGAGGTCAAGCGTATCTTCAAAGTCTTCTTCAGTTTCACCGGGAAAGCCGACAATAAAATCTCCGGACAGCGCTAGGTCAGGGCGAGCATCGCGGATGCGTTTCATGAGTTTGATGTATTCATCGCGTGTATGGCGGCGATTCATCGATTTCAAGATTTTGTCTGAACCCGACTGCACAGGTAGATGCAAGTACGGCATCAGTTTTTCAATATCACGATGAGCATTGATTAAAGACTGGTCCATATCGCGCGGATGACTTGTCGTATAACGCAGCCGATCCAGCCCTTCAATCTTCGCAAGTTCATGCAAAAGTTCACCAAGGCCCCATTCGCGCCCATCACCGCCTTCGCCATGCCAAGCATTCACATTTTGTCCAAGTAGAGTAATTTCACGCACACCAGCGGCAACAAGGCTTTCAGCTTCTGATATCAGCTGATTTGCAGGGCGAGAAACTTCTGAGCCGCGCGTATAAGGCACAACACAGAAGGTGCAAAACTTATCACATCCTTCTTGAACGGTTAGAAATGCTGTTACGCCGCGAGAGCGAATTTGTTTCTTCTCCGCCTTTGGCAGATGTTCAAATTTGTCGTCTTCTGTAAATTCGGTTTCAACAACACGTTTGCCTTGATGTACACGTTCCAGGGCATTTGGCAGTTGGTGATATGTTTGAGGGCCAATGACCAAATCCACAACTGGTGAGCGGCGCAATATTTCTTTGCCCTCAGCTTGTGCTACGCAGCCTGCAACAGCGACTTTCATATCTTTGCCGCCAGCGGCTAGGCGTTTTTCTTTTGTCTTATTAATCCGGCCAAGATCTGAATAAACTTTCTCCGCTGCTTTTTCGCGAATATGACAGGTATTGAGCAAAACAAGATCTGCATCGTCAACATTTGTCGTTTCGGAATAGCCATCTTTTGCCAGCGCATCACTCATGCGCTCACTATCATACACATTCATTTGGCAGCCAAAAGTTTTGATAAAAACCTTCTTCTCTTTGCCGCTTGTTTGCTGGGGTGTTTGTTTATCCAAAGTGCTCATGGAGCGCTATTTACAGGCAAATATTGTCCTTGCATAGATGGCGTAGCGCCATAGGCAATAAATTATTGCCGTAGGGATGCATTCAAGCAACTACGAACAGCGGTTTCACATTGTTTTGCAATCTCGGAACGGCTCATATCCTCGGTATATTTAATGGGATCAGCATATGTAATTTCAATCCCCATAGATCCTTCAAGGATGATGTTTTTAAGATGTGGTAGGAGCTCAACATCCCCGGGCCATGATGCCAAACTTCGGTTTGAGCGATTGAGGGGAATCCCATGTGAGGTAAGATAGGCAATTGAAACGGGTTGAATAAATAATTCATGATCAACAAGATCAGTCTGAGCTTGTTGAACCGCACCAAAAAGAGCCGATTTAAAAGGCAATACATAATTTCCGTCAGATGTTGTGCCTTCGGGGAAAAGCACAACGATATCGCCATGTTTCATGCGTGTAGAAATTTCTCCAACCTGTTCTTTGGTTTTGCTGCGTCTAGTGCGTTCAATGAATATTGTACGCTGAAGCTTTGCGAGAAACCCGAAAATTGGCCAGGTTTTTACATCTGATTTTGCGATGAACACCAGCGGAAAGCAGGACCCCAATGCAATAATATCAATCCATGAAGAATGATTTGCTGCAATCATTAAAGGTTGCTTTTTGGAAACAGACCCTCGTTGATTTATCTTTATGCCAAGAGACCAACAGGCAACTTTATGCCAGATGGTTGGAAAATATCGTGATATATCATCCCGAAACAACAGCGCGAGAAGGTAAAAAGGAAGAAGGGTAAAGGTTAATAAGCTAAGTATTAAGATAATTTTAGCAGCACGTAAAAACGTGTACATACATCAGTCCTTCTTCAAGGGAATTCCATAGAGTTCAAGTCGATGATCAACGAGCTTAAATCCATATTTTTTAGCAATTTTTTCTTGTAATTCTTCTATCTCGGGTGAGTTAAATTCAATGATATTACCTGATTTGAGATCAATTAAGTGATCATGATGTTCATCAGGGACGCTTTCATAGCGAGATTTTCCATCGCGGAAATCGTGCCGTTCAATAATTCCAAGTTCTTCAAACAGATTAACCGTACGATAAACAGTCGAGATGGATATCTTTGGATCAACTTCAATAGAACGGCGATGTAGTTCGTCTGCATCGGGGTGATCAGCCGATTGTTCCAACACACGTGCAATAACGCGCCGCTGTTCAGTCATCCGTAAACCAGCTTTGGCGCATCTGGCTTCAAGAGATAATTCGCTGTCCATTTAAAACAATCCCTCTCATTTTCTTAAAGATTGCTTTAATTCAGCTTGAACTCTAATACAAGCGCATTACTTTTGGCATCCTCGCCGTTGTCATAATAAGCTTGTCGTTTTCCAACTGTCTTAAAGCCAATTTTTTTATAAAGTATGACAGCAGGTTCGTTATTTTCATCAACTTCAAGAAATAATTTTTTCGCACCACGTTTGGAAGCCTCCCCGATAACAGCTTGCATCATACGCCATCCGAGGCCCTGGTTTTGGGCACGTTGATCTGTGCCGATAGAAAGGATCTCCGCCTCATCAGCTATGACACGAGATAACACAAAGCCTAATGGTTTTGATTGATTGATCGGGCGTGCGACAAATCCAAAAACTGTGTTTTGGCTTATTAAGGATGCGCATTCGTCTGCACTCCAGCCACGACGAAAAAGTTTTGTATGAAGATCAGCGATAAGGGGTGACTGGTCAGATACTGCTGGCTGCAGTTCTACATCTGGTTTATTTGAGAACAATTTTCCGATCTTGACCATGTTCTAGAGCCTATCTAATACAAAACCGGCCTGTTTCTTGGCATCTGCTGCTCGCAAATATTGTGCCTTTGGAGGTTTGATCTGGTTACCAGATGCCTCCAGTTTTTGTACAGCAAGTTTAGCAATCATCTCAATAGGGGCTGATGCATTTTGATGGGCAATTTGGCAATTGTCTGTCTCAAGAACACCAACTCCATTTCCGCAGAGTACATATTTACAATTTGACACAAGCATATTTGCATCTTCAACCGAATATTTTGCCGGTTCGATTACGACGGATCCGTTGCTATCAACAACAGCGAGATAGATTTCTCCGCGACGTGCGTCAATAGCGGCGAGGGCATTCTGACTTGCAGTTTCGCAGGTTGCATGCGCCATGGCAATCAGGCTGCTTATGCCAATAGATGGAATATTAAGTGCTAGCGCAAGCGCGCGGATGAACGAAATTCCAACGCGAATACCTGCAAATGATCCAGGGCCCTCGCTGACTGCAAGCAAGCTTAAATCTGAAAAATCTAGGTTAGCATGGTTGAGTGCGCGCTCGACAATACTGGGTAAAACTTCCGCATGCCCACGGCCAATCTCTTCTGAGATAGAACTCAAGAAAGTTTCATTAGCCGTATCATAAATGCATGCCGCACACATGGGACCAGCTGTATCGACGGCAAGTATCAGCATTGAAAAACGTTAAATTGCCTCAACTTCTTGAACTTCTGGAATAAAGTGGCGCAACAGATTTTGGATACCATGTTTAAGTGTTGCAGTGGATGATGGGCATCCAGCGCATGCGCCCTTCATGTGTAAGAAGACTGTGCCATCTTTATAACCATGGAAGGTTATATCTCCGCCGTCTTGTGCCACTGCCGGACGAACGCGGGTTTCAAGTAATTCTTTAATCGTTGTGACGATATTGGTATCAGCCTCATCGAAAAATTCACCTTCCTGATCCGTGGGAATGCCAGCATTTTCGCCTGCCATAACCGGAGCGCCAGACATGAAGTATTCCATGATATTACCCAAGATCGCGGGTTTTAAATGCTGCCAATCAGATGCTTCATCTTTCGTCACAGTGATAAAATCATACCCGTAGAATACACCTGTCACACCCGAAACTTCGAACAGCTTTTCAGCCAGTGGTGATGCTCCGTTTATGCTCTCCAAATTTGGAAAGTCAGCCGTTCCTGCTTCAAGGACAACTTTACCAGGCAAAAATTTCAAAGTTGCTGGGTTTGGTGTTGTTTCTGTTTGAATGAACATATCGTTCTCCATGTCCTCTTCGCTTTGTATAAAATTGGCGTGAGGCTAGTTTAGAATCTTTCTAGAAAGATAATCCCTATTACTGTTTGTTTCAAGTCAAACTGAAATTAAAATCAGCTGCGCAAGAAACCGACTATATCTTTCACATCATTCATTGTCTTTTGTGCAATTGCCTCAGCCCGTTCGGCACCATCTTTTAAAATGGCATCCAAATGGTCAGAATTATCATTCAATCGACGCATTTCAGAAGTAATTGGCGACATAGATTCAATCATAAGCTCAGACAAGATGGGTTTGAATTCAGAAAATTGTTTACCACCATACTCCCTCAAAACATCTTCCTTGGAGATATCAGAAAGTGCTGCAAAAATACCAATGAGATTGTCCGCTTCTGGGCGAGCGTGTAATCCATCTAGTTCTGATGGCAGTGGTTCTGGATCAGTTTTGGCTTTTTTGATTTTTTTTGCGATCATGTCGGTGTCATCAGTCATATTGATGCGGGATAGATCAGAAGGGTCTGATTTTGACATTTTCTTTGTCCCGTCACGAAGGCTCATGACGCGTGGAGCAGGGCCGCCAATGAGCGGTTCTGTAACGGGAAAATAACCAGAAACAGCTTTATCTCCATAGGACATATCAACGCCAATACCCAGCTCAGCAATACGATCTGAAAAGTCGATGTTAAATTTTTGCGCAATGTCACGCGTAAGTTCAAGGTGTTGCTTTTGGTCATCACCTACAGGAACATGCGTTGCTCGGTAGACCAAAATATCGGCTGCCATCAGGCTTGGATATGCCATTAGGCCAAGCGAGGCGTTATCGCGGTTTTTACCTGCTTTATCTTTAAATTGGGTCATACGGTTCATCCAGCCGATCCGAGCCACGCAGTTAAATACCCATGCAAGTTCGGCATGTTGAGGAACCGCAGACTGATTGAACACAATATGTTTTACGGGATCAACGCCAGCTGCAATGTATGCAGCGGCTACCGAACGTGTCTGCGCAACCAGATTATCGTGCACAAGTGAAGCAGTAAGGGCGTGTGAATCGACCACACAATAAATGCAATTATGATTGTCTTGAAGCGCAACAAACTTTTTAAGCGCTCCCAGGTAATTTCCAAGTGTAAGGGCTCCGGTGGGTTGCATACCGGAAAAAACCAATTCATTAAATGCAGACATTTGTTCTCCTGACAGACTTGTGGAAGGCCTGACCCTTCGTCTTAAAATTTGGGTGGGTTATGCGTTTACGGCCTTCTAAGGTCAAGTAAATTCGTTCATGTAGAGGTTGCTTAACTTGCTCTATTTGCGAAATGCCTGCGTCAGGTCTGATTTCTTCATTCCTGCGATGATCATGGCAAGACCAAAGTAAACAATTGCACTAATGCCAATAATAGCAATCACGGAAGCAAGACTTTCGACAAAGCTCATTTCACGATATATTGGCAAAATTCTGTCGTTTGCAAAAAATAGGATTATACCCATAATTACAGATGCCGCGATTATTGCACCTGTTCGACGTTTCGTTTCAGTTGAAGGTATAAATTTCTGTGTGATCATTAAAGGTATCATCAACATAAGTGCGTTCACCCATCCTGATGCAGCTGTTGAGATGCCTATACCCACAACGCCATATGTTGGAAAGAGAATAAGGCTGCCAGTAATATTGACGATAACACTGGCCAAAGAACACCACATAGGCCATCGCATATTCTCATCGACATAATAGGCAGGTGTGAAAACTTTGCTCAAAACAAAGGCCGGTAAACCCAATGCGAACACGGTCAGAACTGCAGAAGTGCGCAGGGTTGCAGCCTCATCAAAAGCGCCCCTTTCAAACAATACCGATACAATCGGTTCCGTTAGAACAGCAAGACCGACCGCGGCAGGCAATGTAAGGAATAATGCAAATTCAAATCCGCGACTTTGCAAGATAAGTGCTTCTTCATGCTTTCCTGCCTTATATGAACGCGCAAGCTCAGGGAGCAACACAACACCGATGGCAATGCCAATTACACCTAACGGCAGTTGAATAAGTCTATCTGCAATATTTATGACTGCGATGGCACCATCTTCTGCCGATGCAATAATTTGGCCTACGAGTAAATTGATCTGTGTAATACCGCCCGTAAGTGCCGCAGGAAGTGCAAGCCATAGGAGGCGCCTCACGGGAGCAGTGAATTTAGGTGTGCGAGGGAGTGGCAAATACCCTTCATGCTTGGCACCCCATGCTACGAGTGCAAGCTGTAGGAAGCCGGAAATCGTAACTGCAATCGCAAGTGCTAGGCC
This sequence comes from Lentilitoribacter sp. EG35, assembly GCF_040784015.1. Lineage (NCBI taxonomy): Bacteria > Pseudomonadati > Pseudomonadota > Alphaproteobacteria > Hyphomicrobiales > Rhizobiaceae > Lentilitoribacter > Lentilitoribacter sp. EG35. The sequence continues at coordinate 288,602 of NZ_JBFNGQ010000002.1, read as the reverse complement.
AATTTGTGGAGGTTCAAGCTTTAAAAATCCAGCTAAAGCGAGAGCTCCGATAAGAACGATATTAAGAAGAACAGGCAAAAATGCAGCAAGGAAATATTTGCGTAAAGAGTTTAAAATTCCCGACAGCATGGCAACAAGGCTCATTGCCGCCAGGTAAGGAAACATGACGCGTGTAAGGAGAATTGTAATGTCAAACTTTGCGGGATTCGCGGCAAATTTCGGTGCGATAATTGTTCCGACCAACCATGGCATAAAAATGATCGCCAGCGCAGAGACAATGAGAAGAATAAAAATAAGAACCGAAATAACATCTCGTGCAAATTCTTTTGCGGATGCTTCACCTTCTTCCAGCCTTTTCGCAAAGAGGGGAATAAAAGCTGCATTGAACGCGCCCTCAGCAAAAAGTCGACGGAATAGATTGGGAAAGCGAAATGCCGCATAGAAAGCATCGGCAATTGGTCCGGTGCCTAAGAAAGCAGCGATCATCATTTCACGGACAAAGCCGAGCACGCGGCTTGCCATTGTTGCACCGCCTACGCTCGCAAATTTGGTTATGAGGCTCATTGTGCAGAGCCTCCATCTCCAACTGGTGCAGAATAGTTGTGAAGCTCTGTCACGTTGCCAGTAAGTTTTGAATCTTTCAAAACTTGTGTAAGGTATTGTGCAATTCGCATTTGTCGAGTTTTACTTGTAATTTTATGTCCGAAAAGATCGCAAACATAAAATGTGTCGACAACTTTTTCACCAAAAGTGGTGACGTGCGCGGAAGCAATATTTAATGATAATTCAGCAAGCGACTGTGTGATAATTGACAAGACACCCGGCCTATCCAAGCATTCAACCTCAATGAGTGAAAACTTTTCAGATAGCTCATTGTTGATCCGTACTTCTGTCGGTACCGAGAATGTTTTTTTGCTCTTTTTGTAACTATTTTTCCGGGCAATTACTTCCGGCAAACCAGTCTTGCCTGCAAGTACATCTTCAATTAACCGTGCGATTGCACCTGCTCTACGCAGTTCATCTTCATCATCTTCGAAAGCTCGATTGATCATAATGGTATCAAGAGCACGTCCGTCAGATGTTGTGAAAACCTGTGCATCGGCAATATTCGCTCCCGTTGCAGCACAGGCACCAGCAACTATACTGAATAATCTTGGATGGTCTGGTGCCAAAACAGTGATTTCTGTAATTTCATGAAACGCATGAGTTCGGACCGAATGGTGTATTGCTTTATCGGTTTTATCAGCTTCTTGGAACATTGCAGCATGTCTGATCTGGTCTTCAAGAGAAACAGTCATCAGATAGGGATCATAATGAAGTGCAAGATATGTCTTACGCTCGTCGTCACCCCACTCCGTGAGCGCATTTTCTAAGTCTCGTCTGGCATTTTCAACGCGTGAACAGCGTGATGATCGAGAAAATCCGCTCGATAGAAAAATCTCAGCCTCATAATATAATGTTCTAAGAAGTTGACCTTTCCAACCATTCCAAACACCTGGTCCAACAGCTGATATGTCACAAACTGTCAAAACTAATAGCATTCTAAGGCGTGTCAAAGTTTGGGTACATTTTGCGAAGTCGCGAATAGTTCTCGGATCGTTTAAATCACGCGATTGAGCAACTGTAGACATCGTTAGATGATCTTCAATTAACCAGGCAACCATATTTGTTTGCGAGTTTGATAACCCAAGACGAGGACATAGTTTTTTTGCGACTTTCGCACCTGCAATCGAGTGATCCTCAGGCCTGCCTTTAGCAATATCATGGATGAATACGGCAACATAAAGCGCGACACGATCATCTATGTTTGGAAGTAACTTATGGGCGAGCGGATGCTCTTCCTCAAGCTCTCCTTTTTCGAGTTTGCTTAAAATACCGATAGAACGAAGAAGATGTTCGTCTACAGTGAAATGATGATACATATTAAATTGCATCATTGAGACGATCTTGCCAAATTCGGGAATGAACTTACCCAATACCCCTGAATTATTCATTCGACTTAGGTTAAGACGTGGTGATCTTCGCGATGTTAAGATCGAAATAAACAGGCGATTAGCCTCAGAATTTGCGCGCAATGATGCGTTGACCAGCTTAAGAGAGCGTTTTATTTGTTTGAGAGTATTAGGATGAAAATCAATCTCGTGTTTATCAGCAAAATAAAATACACGAATGAGATTTACCGGATCATTTTTAAACACATCCGGGTTTGCCATAACGATGCGGCCATGCTCATCAATAAAATCTATTGTTCCTGCAATTTTCCGTATACTACGATTAAATCGACGAAACATATCGGTAAAGCGTGGTGATTGTTTCGCATTCTCCGCTTCCAATGCAGCACAGAACGTGCGCGTTAAATCGCTCACTTCTTTGGCAATCAGAAAATAGTGTTTCATAAAGCGTTCAACAGCGCTTAATCCGGGGCGATCTTGATAATCCAATGCAGCGGCGATTTCGCGCTGTATATCGAAAGATAACCGATCTTCTGGCTTGTTTGTTACGTAATGCATGTGACAACGGGCAGCCCAGAGAAAATCTTCCGCCTTCTTTAATTCATTATATTCGTTCTTTGAAAAAACACCGAGCTTGATAAGTTCCTTATCCGTATCGACGCGATAATAATATTTTGAGATCCAAAACAGTGTGTGTAGATCGCGTAACCCGCCTTTGCCTTCTTTAATATTTGGCTCGACTAGGTAGGCCGTATCGCCAGATTTCTGATGTCGGTCATTACGTTCTTCTAGTTTAGCCGCAATAAATTCAGTGCCGGTGTCTTTCACCACCTCTTCACCAAAACGTGTCGCTAAATCCTCCGCAAGTTCCTTAGAGCCACAAATATACCTTGCTTCCAAAATTGATGTGCGGATTGTCATATCAGTCTTGGAAAGCCTGATACATTCATCGATGTTGCGGGTGGCGTGGCCTACCTTTTGGCGCAAATCCCAAAGAATGTATAAAATCCATTCGACAATTTGTTCAGTCCAGGGTGTGGATTTATATGGAAGTATAAATAGTAGATCGATATCAGAACCCGGCGCAAGCGTACTGCGACCATATCCACCCACTGCCATGACGGACAGGTTTTCACTTTTTGATGGATTTTCTGCTCTATAGACGTGTGCCGTTGCGTAGGTGTATAGGTTCTGAATTATTTTATCTTCAAGATAAGAAATTCGCTCGGCGCACGCCACTCCGCCACCATCTTCTAAAAGTAATTCGCGTGCCCTTTCACGACCTTTAGCATTAAACGCTTTTACTGTTTCCAAAACAGCGCTTCGGGCTTTATCGCTTTCGCCGCCAAACTCATCGGCAATCTCTTCAAAGCGAGACTGAAGTGCATTCTCATCAATGATTTCGTGAAGGCGCTTTTTTGACTTGGTATTTCTGGACATATCCGACCCTATTTCGACAAGCTTGTTGGCTATAGCCTTTTTTATTGCGCATAGACAAGCAGCGAGTGACTATGAGTACTTGAACATTTACCTCATTTACCCCACATAGACCGAGAATATGACACTTTGGGGATCTTTATGATTATTGAAGCTGCAAAAGCTGCCTTTGAAAATGTATTCGCGCCAAGATCGCGTGCGCTTTTATTCAAAATACTAGGCGCTACGTTATTAATTCTTGTGGGTATATGGTTTGGCTTTCAAAATGTAATTACGGGTTATTTTATACCCTATGCGGATGGCTTTATTCCCGATCTACCAGGCTGGCTTGCTTGGTTATCCACTGTCTTTGTAATCTTTGCCGCTGTTGGCTCAGCGCTCGCACTTGCGCTGCTGATCTCGCCAATTACAGCCTTATTGTCTGGTTTTTTTGTTGATGATATAGCCGATGATATTGAGCAAAAATTCTATCCAAATGACCCAGCCGGCAAAGCAATGCCACTTGGTCAATCGATCTCTCAATCATTGAGGTTTTTGGTAGTCGTTCTGCTGGGGAACCTTCTAGCCTTATTTTTACTCCTTATTCCAGGAATTAATTTGGTCGCTTTTTTTGTGGTCAACGGCTATTTGTTGGGGCGCGAATATTTTGAATTTGCAGCTTTGCGTCATCATGATCCTAAAGAAACGCGCCGTTTAAGATCGCGCTACAGTACGCAAATATTTATGGCTGGATTGGTAATTGCAGGGTTCTTGGCCGTGCCAATTCTTAACTTTGTAACACCATTTTTTGCGGCCGGTATGATGGTGCATATGCATAAAATGTTGATGCAAAAAGAAGCACGAAATATGCGCTAACTTAAGATGCCGCTAGATGATCTGCGGAGGAAGTTCCACAGCAGGTGCGGGGATATCGCAAGTCTTTTCCTTTGACTTGCAAATATCTGCAATGACACATTTTTCGCATTCTGGTTTACGCGCTTTGCAACAATAACGGCCATGCAAAATAAGCCAATGATGAGCGTGGTAGAGATATTCTTCCGGAATACGTTTCATCAATATATCTTCGACATCATCAGGTGTTTTACCCGGTGCCAAACGCAAGCGATTTCCAATTCGGAACACATGCGTATCAACTGCCATAGTTGGTATGCCGAATGCCATTGATTGCACGACATTCGCGGTTTTCCGCCCGACGCCCGGTAACTTGATCAAATCATCTCGGCTCTCGGGCACAATACTATCAAATTCTTCAATTAACATTTTGCTGAGCGCGATAACGTTTTTCGCCTTGTTGCGGTAAAGCCCGATTGTTTTAATGTATTCGCGAACTTTTTCTTCGCCAAGCGCGACCATCTTTTCAGGTGTATCAGCAACTTTGAATAGCGCCCGAGTGGCTTTGTTCACGCCTGCATCTGTTGCTTGCGCAGATAGGGCTACGGCTACTACAAGTGTAAAAGGATTAACATGTTCCAACTCACCTTTTGGCTCAGGACGCTGGATTGAGAACCTACGAAACATCTCCTTAATCTCGCCCTTTGTATAAGGAGATCGGGGCATACGTTTGGTAGCTGATTTGGTATTCTTTGCCGCAGTGATATTTTTATTCTTTGGATTTTTCATGAACTATCTATAATTATGTTTAAGAAGCAAAGGCAATGCGCAATGAATGATAAACTGATTTTTGAAGCGTTTTTGACACCGCACCGATCATTGGGGCGTCTGGGTTTTATCATTTTTGCTGTTATTATATCGGCAATGGCGATCGGGCATATGATTGTGTTTTTCGTTGCAGGCGCTTGGCCGGTCGCATTTTTCTTCGGTTTTGATCTACTACTGATTTTTGGCGCGTTTTGGCTAAACTATCGTTCTGGCCGCGCGCGAGAAGAAATTTCCCTTTCAAGAATTGAACTTAAAATTAAAAAGATATCCGCATCGGGCCGGCAAAGAGAACATCTATTTAACCCACTTTGGTCAAGGTTTGATGTTTCGCGGCATGATGAAATAGGCATTACAGACATGAAAATATCTGCAAGAGAGGCAAAAACATGTGTGGGTTCGTTTCTAAACCCAGATGATCGTGAGAGTTTTGCGAATGCTTTCTCCAGTGCTCTCGCGACGGTTAAGCGCAAATAAACTTTAAATGTGTGGGTGGTTTTCACTTGGTCAAGAATCGGGTGGTCATCTAAGTTTGAATGTAGTCTTCTAATGGTCACTGATAAGAATTTCTCGGAGTACTGTCATGAATATTGCAATTAAACCGCAAATTAACATTACCCCAGATGGCGAGGACTATGAAGTCATCCGTCAAGTCATTGAACTCATTTCAATAGATTACCGTTCTCAACCAAGTCTGGAAGATATTTCTGTTAAAGTTGGTATGGAGCAAACCAAGCTGCAAAAACTTTTCACAAGATGGGCCGGATTGTCGCCAAAAGCGTTTTTGCAAGCTGTCACTATTGATCATGCAAAGCGTTTGCTTGCTGATGAACAGCTGCCGCTTCTAGATGCGAGTTTTGAAGTAGGCCTATCTGGTCCGAGCCGATTGCATGATTTATTTGTTACCCACGAGGCGATGTCACCAGGGGATTTTAAATCAGGAGGTGAGGCGCTTATAATCAGATATGGTTTTCACCAATGCCCATTTGGTATCGCATTGATTATGGTTACTGATAGAGGTATGGCCGGACTTGCTTTCTGTGATGAAGGTGAGGAAATTCCAGCACTTGAAGATATGATGAATCGCTGGAAAAAGGCAGTTTATGTGCAAGACCCAAATGCAACGCAAAGTTATGCGCAACAGATTTTTAAGCCGGATGCGTGGCAAGAAAATAATCCAATTCGGCTTGTCTTGATAGGAACAGATTTTCAGGTAGAAGTGTGGCAGGCGTTGTTAGATATTCCAATGGGAAAAGCGACAACATATTCGTCCATCGCCAATCAGATTGGCCGGCCAAAGGCATCTCGTGCCGTGGGAGCTGCGGTAGGCGCTAACCCAATTTCATTTGTGGTTCCCTGCCATAGAGCACTGGGAAAATCGGGTGCATTGACGGGATATCATTGGGGTTTGACACGCAAACGAGCAATGTTGGGTTGGGAGACGGCGCTAACGTGAACGCCGCCTGAACTTTTAAAAGATTATTGCTTAGTGAGCTTTAGACATGTCGCCTAAAACTTCTTTCGAATCAACGGTAGAATCTGCATTCAATTTGTAAACCATCGGTACGCCTGTCGCGAGATTAACCGACAAAATTTCATCTTTTGTAAGGCGATCAAGGATCATTACGAGCGCACGTAGAGAGTTTCCATGAGCTGCCACAAGAACATTTTCACCCTTTAAAACACGAGGCAGAATATCTGTCATGAAATAGGGCCAAACACGTGCACCAGTATCTTTCAAGCTTTCACCACCTGGAGGTGGAACATCGTATGAACGACGCCAGATATGAACTTGTTCTTCGCCCCACTTTTTTCGGGCATCATCTTTATTAAGGCCAGCGAGGTCACCATAGTCGCGCTCGTTCAGTGCAACATCTTTGATGATATTGATATCTGTTTGACCAATTTCTTCGAGGATAAATCCAAGTGTTTTTTGTGCCCGGGAAAGTTCTGATGTGAAGGCCACATCATATTTCAATCCATAATCTTTCAGTGCAACGCCACCGTCTTTGGCTTCCTGAACGCCCTTATCAGTAAGGTCTGGATCTTTCCAGCCAGTGAAGAGGTTTTTAAGATTCCATTCGCTTTGACCGTGACGAACAAGTACAAGGGTTCCTGACATATTTATTCCTTCATTTTAGTTCTGCTTGTATCGCTGACTTTAAAAACCAAGCACATCAAGCATTGAATAATAGCCATTAGGCTGGTTTTTGGCCCAGATGGCTGCTTTAACTGCGCCACGAGCAAATAGAGATCGATCAAGCGCACGATGGGTTAGCTCAATGCGCTCACCCTCACTGGCAAGAATAACTGAGTGTTCGCCAACAACTGAACCGCCGCGCAATGTCGCAAAGCCGATGGTGCCTTCCTCGCGTGCTCCGGTTATGCCATCGCGTGATCGAACTGAATTTTCTGCTAATGGGATTTCACGGCCTTCTGCCGCCGCTTCACCTAAGAGAAGAGCTGTGCCCGAAGGGGCGTCTACCTTATGCTTGTGATGCATTTCAAGTACTTCAATATCCCAGTCGGTGCCAAGTGCACTGGCTGCTTGTTTAACAAGAACTGAAAGCAGGTTTACGCCAAGGCTCATGTTGCCAGATTTAACGATGCATGTATTCGCGCCGGCTTTAGCAATTTCCACGTCATCTTCTTCGCTGCAACCGGTTGTGCCGATGATATGGGTAAGATTTTTTGCAGCTGCGATTTTTGAGAATGCAACACTGGTTTCAGGTGTCGTGAAATCGATAATCGCATCTGCACCCTGCAACGTCTCATCTGTATTATCAGATATTATAACTCCACTCGAACCAATGCCAGCTAATTCACCTGCGTCTTTACCTATTGTATCAGCTCCGGGGCGTTCGATAGCACCAACAAGTTTAGCGCCGTCCGTCTCATTGATAATGCGGATAATAGCTTGACCCATTCTGCCAGATGCACCTGCGACAACAATCATGCTCATGTTCGGATTTTTTTCTTGTACCATTAGTGGTCCTCCACAATGTTTTTGGCCCCCTGAGGCGCATCGTCTTTTGCAGGCTTAGAATGTATGTTTTGTAGTTGCGCATATATGCCATTTTGTTGACGTGTCAGATCATCATGCGTTCCTTCTTCAACTATCTGACCTGCTTCCATAACGACGATTTTATCTGCTTTGGCAATAGTTGAAAGTCGATGTGCGATAACAAGAACTGTTCGCCCATGCATCGCGGTCTCCAGCGCTTTTTGTACAGCCGCTTCTGACGCATTATCAAGTGCAGATGTTGCCTCATCCAATATCAAAATAGGGGCTTTGCGAACCAGAGCGCGGGCAATCGAAATACGTTGTCTTTGGCCGCCCGAAAGTGTAATCCCATTTTCACCAACTGGCGTGTCATACCCTTGCGGCTGTTCCAAAATAAAATCATGTGCGAAGGCGAGCTTCGCAGCGTCTTCAATTTCTTGATCGCTCGCCTCAGGTCGTCCGTAACGAAGGTTATCTCGTATCGTTCCTTCAAATAGCCAGGGTTGCTGAGAGACATAGGCTAGATTTTTACGAAGCGATGATTTGGTGACATCAGAAATATCTGTGCCATCGATTAAGATGTTGCCCGATGTGGGATCATAAAATCGTGGCACCAGAGAAATGATGGTCGATTTTCCGGCACCTGATGGCCCGACAATTGCAGTTGTTTTTCCAGCTTCCGCTGTAAAGCTAACATCATTGAGGATGATTTCGCTATCGGTATAGTTAAAGCTTACGCGTTTGAATTCGACTTCGCCTTTTTTGACACAAAGTGTTTGCGCATCGTTTTTATCGCCTTGCTGCGGCTTGGTGTCTAAAATGTCATAAATCATCCGCGCATTGACAACAGCCTTTTCCAAACTCACTTGTAGTTTGGCAAGTTTTCGAGCCGGATCATAGGCCAATAATAATGCTGTTATAAATGAGAAAAATGCACCAGGTGGCACACTATTATAGATCGAGCGATAAGCTGCATAAACAATCACGCCTGAAATTGCGATACCTGCCAGCGTCTCTGTAATAGGCGATGTGCGCTCACCTAGACGTGTTATGCGATTTGCACGCGATTCAGCCGTATCAATGATCCTATAAATTCGGTCGCTGAGCTGTTTCTCCATTGTGAAGGCTTTAACGATGGTAATGCCTTGCACCGTTTCCTGCATAGCACCCAAGACTTGGCTATTGAGATCAATAGCTTGCTTGGTTACACTTCGTAGCCGTTTTGCGATATAGCGCAAAGAAAGGATAATTGGCGGTGCTACAAAAAACACGATCATTGATAAGACTGGGTCCTTTACAAACATGACAATCACGAGCGCAATGAGCGTTACCGTGTCTCGTGCAAGCGATGTAATGGTCAGATTGAGCGTGTCTCGAATACCGGTTACATTCTGTGCAATTTGTGCAGCAATCTGTGCTGACCGTGTATCGGAAAAGAACGAGATATTCAGTGCCATCAGGTGATTGAAAAGACGCTTCTGATACCGTGCAACAATATTGTTTCCCACACGAGCAAGCGAAACAGCCTGAATGTAAGATGCAGTACCGCGAACGATAAATGATAATAATATACCACCCGCAATAACCCAGATTGCATCTGCGTCCTGATTGACAAAGGCTTGATCAATGACGTCTTGCATTATCCATGCGAGGAATGCAGTACAGCCTGCTACCAGCAATAGGCAAATAATAGCAATCACGTAAGTGCCGACATAATCACGACCATTCTCGCGCAAAATTCGCTTAAGCATGGCTGTAAGACTGGAAACACGATCTAACGCTGGATCGCGTTCTGTCTTGTTACCTTGCGATACAGGGTCACTTTCTGTGACATTATTCAAATGAACTACCCCGTTCGATGTTACTTTGTTGATTTATGAAGTTGCTATTTAGTCCAATATCGACCTTGTCGGGATATTCTAAATTGCTCGGGCCTATTTGCAAAGGCATAAAGTCCAGCTAGGGCAATTAGTGGATCTGTCATCAGATAAACTGGTATTTCGGCAACAATATCACCGTATGGGTCTTTGTCTGCAAAGGCATCAAGGAAAAAAGGTGTTTTAATAACATCACCTAGTTTTTGCGCCACTCCGCCTGTTAAATAGATGCCGCCGCGTGCCAGATAGATCAGTGCGGCATCGCTTGCATAGCGACCAAGATATGTTGCAAACAGTTCCATCGTTTCTTGTGCCGATTTGTCATTACCTGCATTGTATGCAGCTGTGACATTGGCAGGGTCTTCTATTCTGTTTTCAATGCCATCTGCTTTGCAAATTGCATTATAGAGATTTGTTAGGCCTCTCCCGCTTAAGAAAAGTTCAGCCGCAGGGCGCTCAGTTTGTCCAAAGGCTGCTTCAAAAATTTCACTGTCTCTAGCTGTACGTGGTCCAATATCTACAAAACCACCTTCACCCGGGATAACGCTCCATTCGCCATCACAGTAAATCATACCCGCCATTCCGAGACCTGTCCCGGGTCCAAGGACACTTCTGGCTGATGTTGGATGATCTTTGCCAGATTTGATGAGCATATGTTCATTTGTATCGGTTGCAATGGCCGCAAGAGCCTGCGCTTCGAAATCACTGACTGCGATAATTTCGTTCAAATTGAGTGTACCAAGCAGCGCGTTTGGATTTATTTCCCAAGGGCAGTTCGTTAACTTAATACCTTTAGGGTTTCCGGTGGGTCCAGCAACGGCGATGATAAGTGTTTTAGGCCTTAAGTCAGTTTTTGTAAAAACGCTTTCTTCAATGACATCCTGAATGGATGAGAAGTTCGTGTTCTTCGTGCTGTCAAAATGTCTAATGGGTGCATCTGGCTTTTCAATCAAAGCAAAACGCGAGTTCGTGCCGCCAATGTCTCCAATGAGAACAGGAAATAAAAACATGGTCAAATCCAAATATTCAGATATCTTTTTCTAATAATTCTTCTGCTGTGGCCCGATTGAGCGCCATCGGAATATCATAAAGAACCGCAAGTCGCATCAACGCTTTCACATCTACGTCATGAGGCATTGGTGTTAGCGGGTCAATAAAGAAAATCAACATATTAACCTTACCATCAGCTATCATGCCGCCAATTTGCTGATCACCACCCAATGGGCCACTTTTCATTGCACGAACATTGAGTTTTGGACAGGCCTTTGCCACACGACCACCCGTTGTTCCTGTGGCGATGATATCATATTCAATCAATGTTTTTTGATGGTTGATCGCAAATTCCACCAAAGCATCTTTTTTTTCGTCATGCGCTACAAGTGCGATAATGGGTTTGTCAGTCATAATTATCTCGGAAATGAACTAGATTATTTGGCAACAGGAATGGGAATGTTCGTCAAAGTTCGAAAATTGGGTCGCCCAGAATAGTTGAGTTTCACATCACTGTAGACCATTTTGCCTAGTGTCACATCTGCTTCAGAACTTGGACCATTAGCATTTAGAACCGTGGTGCAGGCTTGAGGTAAATCCGCCAGAGTTTTTTCAATACGTTTTCGTGGTTTTTTACCTGGCTTTGCTGGCTTGGGTGGAGCCCAGCGCGCAGATTCAAACCACCAGGCAAGTGGGGCGCCGCAGCTATCATCATTTGGCACACGAGCTTGCGATTTGCAGCCTACGGAACCAGCCGGACATTTTAGACGAATATGGAAATGGTAATGGTGCCCATAATAAGGGCGCACCTTGTTCAGGTTACTGCGATCACCTTTCCAATTATCACATAGTTCTTTTTTTATTCCCGGGTGAACGAATAGACGTTCCACATTTGGATAGCTTGCGGCTCGCATGATGAGATTTGCATGTGCTTGTGTCCAGATACTCTTATCGACCTTGAGCGTGTTCTTTTTCAGCACTGAGATTGCGCTTTTTTGTGTGCGTTCTTGATAGGTAAGGCGTCTATTAGGCATCGGTGTAAGCCATATATCGGCATCAAGGCCCACTTGGTGTGAAGCATGCCCTGATAGCATTGGTCCACCGCGCGGCTGGGAAATATCGCCTACGAGAAGTCCTGGCCAACCATCTTTTGCAGCGGCCTCTTTTGAAAGGTCCTGCACGAGGGAAATGAGTTCTGGATGTCCCCAACGGCGATTGCGTTCAAGGCGCATTGCTTGCCATGTAGGACCGTCAATAGGCATAGCTACGGCACCAGCAATGCAGCCTTTTGTGTAAAATCCGTAAGGGTTAGCTGTTTGGACAGACGGTAATTCTTCCGAGCCAAAAAGAACTTTCGCAGGTTTGGTTTCGGCCCTTGCGATACTGCTCCCGAATAGGAGAGATAATCCCATGCAAATGGATAGAAATTTATGGATCTTCTGTAATTTCATATTCTCGGCCTATTAAGGAGGTCTCGCAAATCACTAATGAATCATAACGTGGCTCAAATTGTAATCAAGTTGATTATGTAAGCTGGGGGCGTTTATGTGCATGTGGTTGCTAATTTATCTCATAAAATACTAATGCTTGTGACGTTGAAAGTTCCAAAGGTTTCAAAAAATCAGGCACCTCACCATTTGACATATTCGCATAAAACCCATCGGGAGCCTTCCGTTTGCTAACGGAAACCTGCGGATCAGTGTTACAAAAAACTAAAATGGTTGCATTTGCTTCATTCAAAATTTCGCGTGCTTCATTGTTAGTGGAGATTGATGCTTTAATTTCCGCAAGCATACCAGATTGATTACGGTGATAGGGCGCAGATAAGATGTGATGATGTGTGTATCTTAATATGGATGCACCCAGGTTTGAGGGCGCTACGACAACACTTTTCGGCAATTTATTTAAAGGACTTAAAGCCGCATGTGTCTGGCACGCATTTTTGTCATTCTCATCTTGGACTGCTAGGTTAGTGTTATTCGATCTGGCGATAACGAAATTGTTAAGTTGTGAAATACCATCCCCTATTACAGCCCATATGATGGGCATCGATAATAAAGATATGATGATAAAACTGATACCAATTTTAAGGTTTTTTGGTTCCTCCCGATTTTTCATGCGTAACTGACTTACGAGAAAAACCATCGGGATCATTGCAGCAAGATTTGCAAAGATCGATCCTCGTATTTGAATAAGGCTAATCCCTGAGGCGATAATAATTACAAATAACAGTTTCAGATAAATATCTCTGTGATCAGCAGTTCTTAACTGAAAAATGCAGAAAGTAATCGCTAAAACTGGCACAGCGTAGAAACCAAAAATAGATAGTGGTTTTGCTCGCCATTGCGCGAGGAAAGATTGGGCCTCTGTGATATTATCAAGCCAGAGTTCCGTAAGAAGTGGATCAAGATTTGCTAACGGGCTTTGCAGACATTCCGGGGCTACAATCTTTGCTAGGGCGAAAGTAATCGCGGCTATGCCCACAAGGGATGCAACTCGAATGAAACGACTTTTGTAAGATAGTGTCGCTGCGGCTAAAAATAGAAGGCCAGAACCAGCAATACCAAGCGCGTAATAACCCAATGAGAGCGTGTCACACACGACTTCAATATATCTTGCAGATGGAACTGTTATAAAAAATAACATCGTTAAACTGAACGCCATCGAAAGAGCAAATGCACGTGTTGGGCGTCGATAGTCCTTGCCGCCGTACCATGCCCAGGTAACAGCTATAATAACGCATATTGCTGCAATTAAAGGCGTGGTTTCAGCGCCAATGGCAATCGCTAGGGCACAAAGAAATCCGGCTAAAACATGAAGTTTCCAACTTCTGTTGGGGTCTATTACAATGAAAATTAAAACTGCATAGATAGCCAATTGAACATTGTGATGATCTATTGAACCTGGGTTGAATTTTCCGACCCCAAACAGGAATGCAACAGCGGCAATTGCGCCAATAGCAATATTTTGAGGCCCGGCAATTGCACGTGCGCATAGAATAAAACCCAAAATAACAGGGATAGCCGTCACAAGCGGCCAGATATAGACCGCAATTTCTTCTGCCGTTTGCCCAGAGAAAAACAATGAAAAGAAATTTATTAATCCGGCAATTGGTAAATCTACCAAGCGGGACCAATGCATCAAAGTCCCACTTTCCGGGCCAAGCCTGTATTGAGTGAGATCAAACCAACTCTGCCCGGCTAGCCAATCACGAACTTGCACAAGGCGCATAACGTCATCATTGTCTGGACCCAGATAATCTGAGCTAAACCTCAAAAATGATAGGCTCGCAATAGTGATGAAAAAAAACCAAGCAAGTAACGTTGGTTTGATCAGGTTTTGAGATTCAGACATAGGTTCAGATACCAAAATTGATTTTACGTCGAAAAATTACGTGTGAATTGCCATTTATTACGCGTTTTCAACTTAGCCTTAACCTTATCAATAAATAGTAAAGTTTGACGATAACAGATTATTGAAACGATCAGGATCACCAATATGAGCGACGCTGTTACTTCAAATGTGACCGAATGCCCAACCAATGATATGGACATCGCTGTACTTTTACCATGCTACAATGAAGCGGCTACAATTTTTGATGTTGTAAAGGATTTCCAGAAATCACTGCCAAGTGCGCGAATTTATGTCTATGATAACAATTCATCAGATGAGACGGCATTGCTTGCTGGTAAAGCCGGTGCGCAGGTTGTGCGCGAAATTCGCCAAGGCAAAGGGCATGTGGTCAGACGCATGTTCTCCGATATCGATGCTGATGTTTACATCATGGCTGATGGCGACGGTACATATGCGGCGCAAGATGCTCCGGAGCTTGTACGCCTTTTGGTCACTGAAAATAGTGATATGGTCGTTGGAACGCGTCTCGGTGTAACCGATGATGCCGGTCGTAAAGGCCATGCATTTGGAAACACAATTTTTAACAAGCTTTATCGAGAAATCTTTGGGAATGACTTTTCTGACATTTTTTCAGGTTACCGAGCATTTTCACGTCGTTATGTAAAAAGCTTTCCCGCAATTTCCGGAGGCTTTGAAATCGAGACTGAAATGTCTGTTCACGCATCGACATTGCAATTGCCTGTGACAGAAATTGGACTTGAATATGGTCGTAGACCAGAAGGCTCGGACAGCAAGTTATCTACATTTAAGGATGGCGCGAAAATTCTTCTAAAGTTTGCAAGCTTGATGAAGGAAACGCGCCCGTTACTCTTTTTTGGATATGTCAGTTTGGCCATTTTCGCGACCAGCCTGTTCTTTATGCTTCCGGTACTTAATGAATATTTTCACACAGGTCTGGTCGACCGAATGCCGACATGGGTCTCGTCTATGGCGCTGTTAATGATGTCAATTATGGTTTTTTCCGCAGGAATTGTTCTAGATTCTCTTGCAAAGTCTCGCCTTGAACAAAAACGTATCCTATATATGGCTATCGAAGGTCTGCAATCTAAGCAGAGTAATGATAGAAATGTGGACCTGTTGAGAGAAAAAACAGCTCAGATGCGCACGAACAAGCGCAGCAAAAATCGGACAAATAACGCTGCATGAGAAAACTCTTTTTCTTTGGAATAGCCGGCAGCATCGGCTTTATTGTTGATGCTGGGGTACTAATTCTACTTCTGCATTTTACGCCGCTGGACCCGTTTTCAGCGCGTATTTTTGCAATTGCGGCTGCAATGTTTTGCACGTGGATGATCAATCGTAACTTTACGTTTCAGAAAGGCGGGCGATCGGTTGCAAAAGAAGGAATGCGTTATGGCAGTGTTGGCATAACGTCAGCTTTGATCAATTACACAGTATATTCCGGGTTATTGATACAGTTTTCTGAATTAAGGCCTGTATTTGCAGTTGTCATTGCATCCGCAGTTGCTACGATTTGGTCTTATGTCGGCTATTCAAAATTTGTTTTTGCCGCGCCAAAAAACAGCCCTGAAAAATAGGGCTGTTGTTCTTTAAGTAATGTTTAGCCGCGAAGTGCGCCGCCAGTTGACTTTGAGACATTGCCAATAATTTTTTGAGATAAAGCTTCAAAATCTTCTTCAGTCATTGTCCGTTCAAAAGGCTGGATCGTCACCTCTATTGCTATGGATTTCTTATCTGTGCCAAGTGATGGACCTTCAAAGACATCAAACACATTAACTGCCGTAACAAGTTTTTTGTCAGCGCCTGCCGCTGCTCGAATAATAGCTGCAGCCTGGACATCTTTATCAACAACGAATGCAAAGTCTCGGCGAACCGCCTGATATGGAGACAGCGTTAGTGCGCCTTTTGTGCGTGTTGGTTTGCGTTTGCCCGACGGAATAGCGTCGAGAAATACCTCAAAGCCACACAGTGCGCCAGAAACATCAAGTTTTTTAAGAACATTTGGATGAAATTCACCAAATGTACCTAACACTGTTTTCGGGCCAAGTTTGATGGTGCCAGAGCGACCAGGGTGATACCAATCAGGCCCACCAGCTTCAACTTGCAGGTTTTTAACGGGTGCGCCTGCTGCTTCAAGCGCTGCAAGTGCGTCAGCCTTTGCATCATATACATTGACTGCATCGGAGTTACCGGACCAGTGGCGAGCAGTGCTTGTCAGTTTAGCTGTGCCACGACGAATGCCAGATGCACATCTGCGCTGTTGCTCCGGCTTATCGCCTTCGTAGGTTCCAGACACTTCGAATATAGCGACATCATTAAACCCGCGATCAGCATTTCGCTGCGATGCTTTCAAGAGGCCGGGCAGGATTGATGGACGAAGGTCAGACATGTCTGCTGCAATGGGGTTGGATAATTTGAGTGAATTATCACCCCCGCCAAAAGCTTCTGCTTCCACTGCTGAGATAAACGAATATGTAACAGCTTCGGACATGCCACGAACAGCCAATGCACGACGGGCAGATCGTGTTCTGATTTGCAACGTTGTCAAAATTCTGCCATTCACGGCGTCGAGGCTTGGCAATGGTTGCGGCTCGATCTCGTTGACACCATGAATGCGCATCACTTCTTCAACCAAATCTGCTTTTCCATCCACGTCAGGTCGCCAAGATGGTACTTTAACGGGAACAACATCACCAGTTCCATCAATTTCAAAGCCGAGTCGCGTGAGAATATCGGCACTCTCTTCCTTCGAAACGTCAAGGCCAGTAAGACGTTTTACTTCGCTGTAGGGGAACTCAACTATTTTTGCCTGATGAGGTTGATAACCTGTAACAGATAATTTGCTTGGTGTTCCGCCACAAAGATCCAGGACCATCTGTGTTGCAATTTCAGCACCATCGATCATGAAATCTGGGTCAACACCACGTTCGAAGCGATAGCGTGCATCTGTTATAATACCCAAATCACGACCCGTGCGGGCAATCATCATAGGATCCCAAAGCGCGCTTTCGATAAGGACGTTTGTTGTGTTCTCATCACAGCCAGACTGTTCTCCACCCATGATGCCAGCCAAAGATTCTGGACCATTGTCATCAGAGATGACATTCACCTTCTCATTCAACTCATATTCTTTACCGTCTAGGCCAAGGAGCTTTTCACCTTTTTTCGCTGCACGAACATGGAGATTACCGGCAACTTTATCAGCATCAAACACATGAAGCGGGCGACCACGATCGAATGTAATGTAATTTGTAATATCCACCAGAGCATTAATTGGACGTAGGCCAATAGCTAAAAGGCGTTGCTGAACCCAAGATGGGCTCGGACCATTCTTAACGTCTTTAACCATGCGCAATGCAAAACCCGGACAGAATACAGAATCGTCAATTTTAATAGAAACAGAGCAGGCGTCATTGCCGGAAATTTCCGGTGTTTTTGGTGTTTTCAATACACCAAATCCTGAAGCAGCCAGATCGCGTGCGATACCAGAAACACCTGTGCAATCGGGGCGGTTAGGTGTCAGGTTAATTTCGATAACGGGATCAGCAAGACCCGCCCATTCTGCATAAGGCGTTCCAATGGCCACATCTTCGGAAATTTCGATAATACCATCGTGGCTGTCTGAAATCAGAAGTTCTTTTTCTGAACACATCATTCCATGACTTTCAACACCGCGGATATTACCAACACTCAGTGTCACATCAATACCTGGAACATAGGTTCCAGGTGCTGCGAAGGCACCCACAAGTCCGGCCTTCGCATTTGGTGCGCCACAGACAACTTGAACAGGCGTGCCACTGCCATTATCAACGCTAAGAACACGAAGCCGATCGGCATCGGGATGTTGTTCGGCACTAAGAATTTTGGCAACAACAAAAGGTTTGAGCGAAGCTTTATCATCCAGGGATTCAAGCTCTAGACCAATCATGGTCAGTTGGTCACAAATTTCTTCCAAGGAAGCATCTGTTTCAATGTGGTCTTTCAACCAAGAAAGTGTGAATTTCATTTACGAAGCCTCACCAGAAGTAGGATTACTATTTTCGCTGTCGCGCTGTTTTTTGCGTTCTGCGAGTTCATCAAAAATCACGAAGCCAATTTGCAGGCCATCATCTTCTTGCTCATCGTTGGAAATCGGGCGACGCAAAAATGACAGTGCAAGTTGTGATGAATTGATAACCGCAGATGTTGGTATTCCATCAGGTAGAATACCATCTAGACGCAGTATATCACCTTCGCCCGGGATCAATGCCATGACTTTCATTGGTCCGGCAGGACACATAGCAATAACTTCCAACACTTCCTGTTTGGGATCCATCGTTTTTTGAAACGTGAAGATATGTTTTGCGACTTCCTGAGCGGATCGTTCAGCTGTATTCTCACAAGCTACACCTTGCCATTCATTGTCTTTTGGCGCTTCACGTTTTCCTTCTCGGAGTTCAAGCGCCATGCTCGCATACTTACCCTTTAACAAGGCAGCGTCTGAAAATCTGGTCATGATGAAAGTCCTCCAAAGAGCGTTGGTAGATCCAGTGGACGAAAACCATAATGATCGATCCAGCGTTGATCAGCCTCAAAGAATGGGCGTAGATCAGGCATGCCATATTTCAGCATAGCGATACGGTCGATCCCCATGCCCCATGCAAAGCCTTGATAGACATCTGGGTCAAGGCCGCCGGCACGAATAACATTAGGATGGGTCATGCCGCATCCCAAAATTTCCATCCAATCATTACCTTCGCCAAATTTAACTTCGCCTGGTTTTGAACGATCGCACTTAATATCAACTTCAAGACTTGGCTCGGTGAAAGGGAAGTAAGAAGGGCGGAAACGCATTTCTACATTATCCACCTCAAAGAAGGTTTTGCAGAATTCAATGAGTGTCCATTTCAGGTTCGCAATATTGGCACCCTTGTCGATCACCAGCCCTTCAAGCTGGTGGAACATTGGAGAGTGAGTTGCATCTGAATCTTGGCGATAAGTCTTGCCTGGAATAACTATGCGGATAGGCGGCTCTTGCTTCTCCATAGTGCGCACTTGCACAGGTGATGTGTGTGTGCGCAAAACTTTGCGCTCACCATTTTCATCAGGCTCAAAGAAAAATGTATCATGCATTTCACGGGCAGGGTGACCTTCAGGGAAGTTCAGTGCAGTGAAATTATAATAGTCTGTTTCAACATCAGGGCCTTCTGCCACAGTAAAACCAAGGTCAGAAAAGATGGCTATGATTTCATCTGTGACCTGACTAATTGGGTGGATACGACCACGCTCGGCGGGGGATGCATGAACGGGTAAGGTGACATCGAGAGTTTCGTTCTTTAAACGCGCAATAATTGCAACTTCTTGCAGTTCGGTTTTGCGCGCTTGGATGAGATCATTGATACGGACTTTCAATCCGTTGATCTGCGGTCCTGCAACTTGGCGCTCTTCCGGACTCATTTTGCCGAGACCTTTAAGTTGCAAAGAGATTGCGCCCTTTTTGCCAAGGGCGCCAACGCGAACAGCCTCAATAGCCGCTTCGTCATCAGCATCAGCGATTGCTTTTGTAAGATCTTCTTCTAGTTCAACAAGGTTTGTCATAGCTCACCTTCATTTGATGTGAATAAAAATCACATCACATCATGACGTTTAAAACAAAAAAATCTCGCGCTAGCCTGAGCCTGCGCGAGATCCTATAAAATTCCAATATTCAGGATTACGCTGGCTTACTTAACAGCGCTTTCAAAAGCATTGGGTGTTGTGTCTTTCAAGTAAGCAAGAGCTTCTTTCGCGGCAACGACAAGCGCGCCGAATGCTTCTGCTTCATGAATAGCCATATCGGACAAAACTTTACGATCGACTTCGATGCCAGCTTTGTTCAGACCGTCGATGAAACGACCATATGTTAGGCCGTGTTCACGAACAGCAGCGTTGATACGCTGAATCCAAAGTGAACGGAAATCGCGCTTACGAGCTTTACGATCGCGATATGCATATTGCATAGACTTATCGACAGCAGCTTTTGCCGTGCGGATCGTATTCTTACGACGACCATAAAAGCCTTTTGCTTTTTTTAGAACTTTTTTGTGTTTGGCGTGAGCGGTTACACCGCGTTTTACACGTGACATATGATATACTCCTTAGATGAATGGCCGTCGGGTCTTAAAGACCGTTTGGAATAAACTTTTTCACAATTTTCGCGTCTGGCTCAGAAAGAACCATTGTACCGCGTGCATTGCGAAGAAATTTGTTGGAGCGTTTGATCATGCCGTGCTGTTTACCAGCCGCAGCAGCCACGATTTTGCCAGTACCAGTTACTTTAAACCGTTTTTTGGCAGAAGATTTTGTCTTCATCTTGGGCATTTCATTTTCCTCTTATTAGGGCGAATTCAAATGAACCGCTGAATTGTTAAAAACATAAAAAACCCGAACACGGCATGCCCTGCCGGAACGGGATGACTTCATATAGGCGCAAATTTGATGAATTGCAAGTAAAACCACACATCAAATAGAAACAAGATATGTGATTTTATATCAAACCGTCCTGTGCGACCATAGACTTTACTTAGGAGAAAGCACCATCATCATCTGGCGGCCTTCAAGTTTTGGCTCTGCCTCAACTTTCGCAATATTTGCAGTCTCTTCTTTGACCTTTTGCAAAAGCTTCATACCAAGTTCCATATGCGCCATTTCACGCCCACGGAAACGTAATGTTACTTTTACTTTATCGCCATTATCGAAAAATTTGTTGATCGCGCGCATTTTCACATCGTAATCATGCGTATCGATATTGGGACGCATTTTGATCTCTTTAACTTCGATCGTTTTTTGCTTCTTGCGGGCCTCGGCAGCTTTTTTCTGCGACTGGTATTTCATTTTGCCAAGATCGGTAATCTTACAAACAGGATTATCGCCCTTTGAAGCAATTTCAACAAGGTCCAAGCCAGCTTCATTGGCCATGTCTCTTGCTTGCTCGATAGGTACTACGCCGTGGTTTTCACCTTCAGCGTCGATAAGTTGGATGTGGGATGCTTCGATATCTAGGTTTGCGCGAGGGCCGCCTTTTGTTGGAGCCGTTGCTCTTTGTGGTCTGCGAATGGTACTTATCTCCATATTATTAAACACGTGAAATGCCGCACATCTCATCAACTGAGCAATGTGCGTTTCATTTCTATTTGTCAATAGCATGCTTTTTATAAAAAATCACTTAGTTTCATGGCATAAGCGAATCTGTTTTGATAATTAGAGATTTATTGAAAAATGCGGATTTCGAGAGTGAGATAATGACCGATAATAACGACAAAGTCCCGAGCGAGTACATTTGCGTGGGTGAAGGCAGTCATGCAAGGCAGATAGCGGTTTGCCACAGGGGTGGAAATACATCGCGACAAGGCGCTCAGGGGTTTGTTTGGCTGGGTGGATACCGTTCTGATATGGAAGGTTCAAAAGCTATCGCAATCGATGATCATGCTGCCAAGCTTGGTCTGGCGTGCACCCGTTATGATTATTCTGGTCACGGACAATCTGGTGGTGAATTTGTTGATGGCACGATCTCGCGCTGGCTCGAGGAAAGTCTCGAAGTGTTTCAAAAATTTACTGAAGGACCACAAATTCTTGTCGGCTCATCCATGGGTGGTTGGATTGCATTGCGGATGGTTCAGGAGCTGCAAAAACTTGGAGAAGCGGACCGTGTTCATGGTCTTTTACTTCTTGCACCCGCACCAGATTTTACGAAAGAACTTTACGAGCCCAAATTAACTGATGATGAAAAGGCCGCACTTGAAAGCCAAGGCTATTTTGAGGTCCCGACACCTTATGGGCCAGACCCAAATATTTTTACCAAAAAACTTTTCGATGATGGTGCACAAAACCTTGTTATGAAAGGCATTTTACAGTTAGGTGTGCAGGTTCACATCATCCAGGGTATGGAAGATCCCGATGTACCTTGGCAGCACGCAATGTGCCTAATGGAACACCTGTCGGCAGATGATGTGACGATAACTTTAATCAGAGACGGTGATCATAGACTTTCGCGTGAAAAAGACATTGTCAAAATTCTTCAAAGTCTTGATGGAATGTTGGAATGATTATGTATCTCTTGCGATCTTAACCATGAATTTCAAAAGCCAAATCACGAGATTGACTCTTTAAGCCAAAAAACGTTTACTCTTTGTTAACTATTACAAGGGGTGAATTATGCTTCGCAAGAGCGGTGTATTTTTGTGTATTGTTGCATCTGCAGTCGTTGGTTGGACAAGTTCAATTGCCGTAGCCGAACATGCTGGCGTAGCGATGATTACAGGTTCTGTCACATCCCAACCTATCGGTCATTACGAATTTTGTAAGCAGTTTTCCGATGAATGTAGTGTGAGGTCTCCCCGGAAGAATGCCCCGAAAGTGACAGATTATGGCTGGGATATCGTTCGTAAAATCAACAGTCTGGTCAATAACAATGTCGAGCCATTAACTGATTGGGAGCTGCATGGGCAGGAAGAGATGTGGTCTTATCCCGGTCTTGCTGGCGACTGTGAAGATTTTGTTTTGCTCAAGCGACAGATGTTGATTGAAAACGGGTTCTCACCATCGGATCTTTTGATCACCGTAGTTCGTCGCCCAAATGGCGAAGGCCATGCTGTGTTAACGTTGCGAACATCAAAGGGTGACTTTGTTCTTGATAATCTTGCAAGAGATGTCAAAAACTGGAGAGATACACCTTATCAATACCTCAAGCGTCAAGCCTCCTATCATACAGGTCGTTGGGTAAATATTGAGAATAGTTCACCGCTTATTGTCGGTTCTGTGAACTAGCTAGAAGTACCACACATTGTAAAATTTTGTGATGTCAAGCCAGTGTTCTACTAGATTGACTAGTTGATCTGGCTTTGTAAGCTTGCTCCCATATTATGAACGGGAGTAAGTAAATGTTAAAATCAATATCACTATCTCTTCTTTTTGCAACATGTCTGGGGTCGTCAGCTTTTTCGCAGCAGGCAGCTGATGCAATTGCGCCTGAAATTGCCAGCGGCAAAATGGCGAAAGAAGAAGGCAAAGTCGTTACCTCCAAAAAATGGATGATTTCGGCTGCTAATCCACATGCCGTTGAAGCGGGTGCAAAAATTTTGGCGTCCGGTGGCAGTGCAGCAGATGCGATGGTTGCTGCACAGGCTGTGCTCGGCTTGGTCGAGCCACAAAGTTCTGGTCTTGGTGGCGGAGCATTTCTTGTTTGGTTTGACGCTAAAAGTGGGGAGCTGACAACGCTTGATGGACGTGAAACTGCACCAATGGCCGCGACCCCGCGTTTATTTCAAAAAGCAGATGGCGAGCCGCTTAAATTTTGGGATGCTGTTGTCGGTGGCCGTTCTGTTGGTACGCCCGGAACACCTGCTCTCATGGCAAAGGCACATGAGCTTTGGGGCAAATCTGATTGGAATGGATTATTCTCCGATGCTGTTAAGTTAGCGGATGAAGGTTTTGTTGTCTCGCCGCGTCTTGCTGGACTTGTGGCAGGTGATGCTGAACGCCTCAGTAAATTTAAAGCAACAGCCGATTATTTTCTGCCCAGTGGCGTAGCCATCGCAGAAGGAGATATTCTCAAAAATGCCGCCTATGCCGAGACCTTGCGTAATCTTGCTACAAAGGGAGTAGAGAGCTTTTACACTGGTGGCAATGCAAAGGGTATTGTCGACACAGTTCAAAATGTATCGGTAAATCCGGGTGTCTTAGCGCTAGAAGATCTTGCTCTTTATAAAGTCAAGCAACGAGATGCAGTTTGCGCAACCTATCGTGAGCATGATGTTTGTGGAATGGGTCCACCATCTTCGGGTGCATTAACTGTTGGGCAGATATTGGGAATGCTTAATGGTTCCGATCTGAAAAAACTTGGAGCTGATAATCCTGAGAGCTGGCGTTTAATTGGTGACGCCTCACGTTTAGCGTTCTCGGACCGTGGTCGGTATATGGCTGATAGCGATTTTGTACCGATGCCAACAAACGGGTTAGTGGATGCTGGCTATCTTGCAGAGCGAGCGAAATTACTGATGAGTGACAAGGCACTTGAGAGCGTTTCACCAGGGAATCCTCCATTTGATCATGCGTTGCTGTTAGCTGATGATGAAGCTATCGAATTGCCTTCGACATCTCATATTTCAATTGTTGATGGCGAGGGGAATGCACTGTCTATGACAACAACAATTGAAAATGGGTTTGGATCTCGGTTAATGGCACTAGGTGGTTATTTGCTGAATAACGAGTTGACGGATTTCTCGTTTCGTAGCCATAAAGATGGTGTACCAATTGCCAACCGTGTCGAACCAGGTAAGCGACCTCGTTCATCCATGTCGCCGACAATTGTGATGAAAGACGGTAAGCCTGTGCTGGTTGTGGGTTCACCAGGTGGAAGCCGGATTATTGGATATGTAGCGAAAACAATTATCGCACATATGGATTGGGGCATGGATGTTCAGCAGGCGATAAGTCTGCCGCATTTGGTCAATCGTTTCGGAACTTATGATCTGGAAGATGGTACAAAGGCAACTGAGCTTGAGGGTGCATTGACCGATCTTGGTTTTAAAACAAATGTGCGCGCATTAACATCCGGCATTCATGCCATCGCTATCACACCTGACGGTCTTGAAGGCGGAGCCGATCCACGTCGTGAGGGTATTGTTATCGGTGAGTAATTAATCTGATCTGTCCATTCCGCATTTCGTTCTTATGGAATGCGGGATGTTCTATTCTCAGTCATGCGTGTTGCGAGACGGTCAACCGCGCTATGCAAGATAACCGTAAAAATTGCCAATACAAAAAGTGCAGCAAACATCAGATCGATTTTTGCGCGGCCATTGGCAAGTAACATTAAATAGCCCAGACCTTTGGATGCACCGACCCATTCTCCGATTACCGCGCCAATCGGGGCATATACTGCCGCTAATCTTAGTCCTGACCCTAATGACGGTAAAGCTGATGGGAAACGAACGCGCCACATAATACGAGATTTGCTGGCACCCATAACCTTGGCCAAATCCAGATAGGCCTGCGGTGTGCGGGTTAACCCGTCATAAAATGCAGAAGCAACTGGGAAATAGATGATTAAGATCGTCATGAAGATTTTTGACCAAACACCATAACCGAGCCAAAGTGTGAGAATTGGTGCAAGCGCAAACACAGGTACTGCTTGCGAGAATACAAGTATAGGGCGGACGAATGCACGCGCAAAAGGCGATGTAGCGAGATTAATTGCTGTCAAAATACCGAGCGCCGAGCCAAGCGCAAGCCCGACCAGAACTTCGCTGATTGTCACAAGTGCATTCTCGCCAATAACAACTCGGCTCTTCCACATCGTTTCCGCAACAAGGAGCGGACCAGGTAGAATAAACTTTGGCAAGTCAAAAATACTGACTATGATTTGCCAGAGTGTAAGTGCAAGGAGTGTCGCACCTACTGCGTTGAAAACCCTCCTCATGATGGCGTTCCTCTGAGCAGACGATACAGTTGGCCTTGGCAATGAAGCGTTGCCTCATCGTCAATTTCCCGAACCGGATGAGTTGCGGGCACATCAACATTTGTAATGCCTTGTTCAGTGAGCATGTAGATAGCATGGCCTAACCGCGCAGCTTCCGCGGGGTCATGCGTGACGAGCAGAACAGTGCGACCTGCAAGAAGGTTGCCAGCAAGCTCTTGCATTTCACTGCGTGTTTTAGCATCCAGCGCAGAAAATGGCTCATCCAGTAATATGATTGGTCGATCCTCCATTAAGGTTCGTGCCAATGCAATTCGCTGCCGCTCTCCTCCTGACATTTGCGAAGGTTTTTTTGTCAGATGATCACTTAGGCCAACTTTTTCAATGATGGATAGAGCAGCCATTTTATCGGCACCTTCCCCCCGCAACCGAGCGCCGAGCAAAACGTTATCAAGAACAGAAAGCCACGGAAAGAGTTCGCTTCCTTGCGCCATATAGCCTATGCGGTTCTTGAGGCTTTTACCATCAGATGCTCTCACTTCTCCGCTGAAGTCCGCGCCAGTATCAAGGTTGGCTATCAGGCGCAGTATAGTAGATTTACCAACGCCCGATGCGCCAAGCAGGCATGTGGTTTTGCCTGACTGAATATCCACATGCAGGTTTTCAAACAGCACCCGATCACCAATTAGAGCCGTTCCTTTAACAGATATGTTGGGTGCTGTTATCATATCTAAGTGCCATTTGGTTCGGCGATTGGGTTAGCACAAGGGCCACGAAGGCCCATGTTCCAGAAATCGACTTCAAGGCGCGTAGCGATATTAAACTGAGAAATCAGTTTGTTCCAGATCGGCAATTGTGTGTAGTTTTTGCCAAAACGATTGATAACGGCTTGATCTAAAAGTTGGCCAGCATTGATACAGACATCCTGGTAATCTTTGCCGGCATAGGTTTCAATCCAATCCTGATAGGTGTCAGATGTTTTATCATCTGCCAGCATTAGTCCAATCTCACCATACCCAAATACGCAAGGTGCAAGGGTTGCCAAAAGTGACACAAAATCACCTGAGTAACCCGCTTCTAAAACAAAGCGTGTATAAGCAAGGTTTTCGTTAGCCTCGACGGTTTTAAACAATTCATCTTCGGGAATGCCAAGTTTGCCGCATGTCTCGACGTGATACTGCATTTCGCCATTTGCAAGTCCGTTGACGGTGCTTGCGCATGCCTTGATTTCATCCAAACTATTAGCCTTTGCGACAGCCAAAGCCCACGCGCGGGAAAAGTGAATGAGAAATACATAATCCTGTTTGAGATAGTGGTAAAATGATTCTTTTGGTAATGATCCATCACCCAAACCGCGCACAAAAGCATGCCGTGTATAGGCATGCCAGTGTGGTGTTGTTTGTCTCAAAGCCGAGAATACTTCTCCATATTCTTCTAAGTTGGTCATATGAATTACTCAGCTGGTGTTTGAGCTGAGATATCGATTGCAATTTTTGAAACCGAATTGACGGATGGAATAAGTTTTTTCTCATGAAGAAATGTTTCAAAAGCCGCATAGCGAGCTGCATCAAATGCCATTGGACGAAGGGCAAAGCGTGGCATTGTATCAACCCATGCCTTTGCATTTAACTCGTCTTGAAGTTCAGTTGATGTGCCTGAGAAAATCTCCCAGCTTTCATCAGGGTGGTTGACGATAAACTGTGTTGCTTTTTCCGTTGCTTTAAGAAAACGGGCAATCATGTCTTTATCCATTGTGTCAGGATTGGCAACATAGATAAGTTCATCATAAGTTGGCAAACCTTCCTCTTCAACAAAGAAGCATTTGCCTTCAACGCCTTCAATTTCCATCTGGTTGAGTTCGAAGTTGCGATACGCACCGATAACAGCATCAACCTGCTTTGACATAAGCGAAGGTGATAATGACCAGTTTACATTCACGAGTTCAATGTCAGACATTTCAACGCCGTGATTACCAAGAATTGAACCTAAGACTGCTTCTTCAACGCCAGAAACGGAGAAACCAATTTTCTTACCTTTAAGATCAGAGATTTCTTTGATTGGGCCGTCTTTCAAGACAAGCAGACAGTTTAATGGCGTCGCTACAAGCGTACCGACGCGGACAAGCGGTAAGCCTTCATGGATTTGTAGGTGTAGCTGTGGTTGATAGGAAATGGCAAGTTCTGCCTTTCCAGCTGCAACCAGTTTCGGTGGGTCGGACGGGTCGGCTGGTGCAATGATCTCGACATCAAGGCCTTCATCTTTAAAGTAGCCTTTCTCCTGCGCAACAATCACAGGGCCATGGTCAGGATTTACAAACCAATCCAATAATAATGTCATTTTATCTGCTGCAGTTGCAGGCAGTGTTGAGGCAAGGGCAAAAGCGCCCGCAATTAATAGAGATGCTTTACGCATTATATATGATCCTTTCTTGATCAAATTATCCTGTGGCGACGAGCACAATGTCCCCGTTCCATTTTTCTTGAAGTTTTATGGCCGCGCGGTGGGCACGTAACCCACTGCGACAAACAAAGACGGCGCGTTGGTTTTTGTTTGGCATGGTGTTTGCAGGGTTATAGTCTTCAACATCGATGCGTGCTGCGTGTTCTGTGATTGGTATCTCGACCTCATCTTCGCCACGGAGTTCGACGATATGGTCACTGTGACTCAAGTCACATGGCGCTATGAATTTGAGAATAGGGAACGATGGTTCTTCAGCTTCGTCGAAGCGGAAGCTTGAGAAGCGAAAAGATGTTGCATCAAAACGCACAAGTTGCCCCAATGGCGATGGATCAAGTTCAAGAATGCACGATAGTGCCATCTGCGCTTGTAAGCTACCTATTGTGCCAACAATGGGACCAAGTACACCCGCCGTTGCGCAATTCCCTGCTTGATTAGGTAATGATGGGAATAGCGCACGAAGCGAAGGTGCACCTGCACAAAACCCTCCAACATAACCTGATAAGGCAAGAGCTGAGGCAGAAAAAAACGGAATATTATTTGCCAAACAATGATCTGACATAATGTAGCTCACAGCAAAACTATCCGCACAATCAAGTAAGATTGTTGTTCCGTGTGAGAGAGTAGTTATATTACTTGGGTCAAGCGGTGAGACCACGGAGGTAATCTCGATCTCAGAGTTCAGGTCGCTTAAAATTTTTGCCGCGACATCTGCCTTTGGTTGATCAATATATTTCTCCCCATAAAGCGTCTGACGATGAAGATTGGAGAGCGAAACGACATCAGGGTCAACAATGGTAATTTTGCCAACACCAGCACCCGCAAGATATTGCAAAACAGGTACACCCAAGCCCCCTGCGCCAACCACAAGTATATGTGCATCTTGTAATTTCTGCTGGCCGCTCGCGCCGACTTCTGGAAGAATGATCTGGCGGGCATATCTGTCTGTCGCGCTGCTCATCGACTGATGTCCAACCATTGTTTAATGCGGGCTTCGGGGTCTGAGTTCAACGTAATGTCAGTAACGGCAGAAACAATATCTGCCCCAGCATCATATGCTCCTTGTGCGCGTTCAACACTCATGCCGCCGATGGCAACAAGCGGCACATCGCCAACAAGTTTTTTCCATTCTGTTACTCTATCCAAGCCTTGTTCGGTCCATTTCATCTTTTTTAAGATGGTCGGGTAGACGGGCCCAAGTGCGAGATATTCAGGATCAAATGACAATGCGCGCTCAAGCTCGTCATTATCATGTGTCGATAGTCCGAGGCGGATACCTTTGGCTCGGATGGCCTTGATATCCGCATCATCTAAATCTTCCTGCCCAAGATGGATGAAATCGCATTCTTCTTCGATTGCCATTTGCCAATAATCATTGATAATTAATGTGCAGCCGTACTTATCGCATAGCGCTTTGCCCTTGATGATTTCAGCGCGTACTTCAGCTTCTGATCTATCTTTGATGCGAAGCTGCGTAAGTTTAATGCCGAGCGGTAGTAGCCGTTCCAACCATTCAGTGGAATCAAAAATGGGGTAGAAACGGTCCAGTTTTTCGATTTTTGGCGCACTCATAAAAAGGCCTTTCCGATTACAGGAGTTGAGGGTTCGGCCATATCGCGTGGCTCCATTGGGTCTGCATCGAATGCCGCTTTGCCTGCCAAAATCGCGTCTGAAAATGCTTTGGCCATTTGTGCAGGGTCGCCGGCTTTTGCAACAGCTGTGTTGAGCAATATCGCGTCATACCCCAGCTCCATTGCGTGAGCTGCCTGCGAAGGTAAGCCAATGCCCGCATCCACCACCAAAGGCACGTCGGGAAAATGCGCGCGCAACATGCGGAGCCCATGTTCGTTATTTAGCCCAAGGCCTGAGCCAATAGGTGCGCCCCACGGCATGAGAACCTCGCACCCCGCTTCAAGTAGGCGTTCTGCGACGACCATATCTTCGGTGGTGTAAGGGAAAACCTCAAACCCATCTTCGGTCAGAATTTGAGCCGCTTCCACAAGTGCATAAACGTCTGGTTGGAGCGTGTCCGTATGGCCGATAACCTCTAACTTAATCCATTTAGTGTCAAAGATTTCGCGTGCCATATGTGCGGTGGTGACAGCTTCTTTGACCGTGTAGCATCCAGCAGTATTTGGCAGTATAGGAACATCGAGTTCTTTGATCAATTGCCAAAAATTTTGGCCTGCGCGGTCAGCACCACTTTCACGGCGCAGCGAAACAGTGGCAACGCCAGCGCCAGATAATTTGAATGCGTCTGCCAATATTGCAGGTGAAGGATATTGTGCTGTGCCAAGCATCAAAGGGTTTTCAAGCTTAATGCCGTAAAATGTTTTCAACTTACCCACCTTGCATTGGAGCGAGAACTTCAAGACGATCACCTGAATCAAGTTTAGTGTCGCATCGTTTTTTCTCTGGGATGAATTCTTCATTCAGTGCAGTTGCGATTTTTGCGTCCCCATAACCAAGCTCATGTAGGACTTCTGTCAGGTTTTGCGATGAGACGATTTTCTTCTCACCGTTAAGCAAAATGTTCATTTTTCGCCTCGTTTCTTACATTGTCAGAGAATTCTGGTTTTTTGCCATCAAAAAGATATTCAGCAATTTGGCTTGCAATACTTGGCGCTAAAAGATAGCCGTGGCGGTAAAGGCCATTGGCATAGATCACATCGTTGATCTTTCTAATATTCGGCAAATTGTCTGGAAATGCAGGTCGTGCATCAACGCCGATTTCCAAAATTTCAGCTTCACCAAAACTTGGGTGAAGAGCATAGGCTGCGGTTAGCATTTCAAGCATGGATCGAGCAGTGATACGTGTACGTTCACCCGTCTCGATCATGGTTGCGCCGAGCATGTAAACCCCATCGCCACGAGGCACAATATAAAGTGGAATGCGAGGATGAAGAAGACGTATTGGACGTTTCAGATCAAGTTCAGGGCAATGTAGGATCAACATCTCGCCCTTAACACCACGAAGGTCTTTAAGACTGCTTTGGGCTGCAAGTCCGGTGCAATTAATTACCATTGAATTGTTATCAGTTGCAGCTTCAGTTAGTATTTGAACTCCGGCGTTTACCAGGCCGTCGTGTAGTACTGTCAACGCACTCCGTGGAGCAAGGTGAGCTTCATCTTTAAAGTATAACGCTTTGCGATATCGCCCGGCGAGATCTGGCTCAAGTTTAGAAATCGTATCTGCATCAATTTCCTTAAAGGCAGTTGTTTTTCGTCCGAAGCGGTTAAGTTCTTTAATGTCTCGGCCCTGAGCGACAACAAGTGAGCCATTATAGGTGATATCTGCGCCATGCTTTTCCCACCATTCAGCTGCTTTTTGACCAAGGCGAACGACGGGTTCTTCTGCGCTTTCACCTTCACAAAATGGTGCAAGCATGCCTCCAGCCCACCATGAACATGTATGGGGTCCAGGCGCACCGTTGGGATCAATCATAGTGACATTGCCGCCACGAGATATAATCTCTGTGGCAACACAAAGACCAAGAACACCCGCACCTTTGATTGTGACATCAATCATCAAGATTCCAGACATTATGAAAGTGGTGCACAGGTCCATGGCCAGAACCGATACTCAATTGGTTAGCTTCACGAATAGCACCTTGAAGATAGCGATGTGCGCGGCCAACTGCATCTTCAAGCTCTAATCCTAATGCAAGGCCCGCTGCAATTGCCGACGATAATGTGCAGCCAGTGCCGTGCGTATTTTGGGTGTCGATACGCTGGGCATCAAATGAGATGGGTTCAGCGCTAACACCGATCAGCAGGTCGGTACAGATGTCTTCATCCCCATGTCCGCCTTTCATTAAAACAGCTTTGGGGCCAAATTGCATGAGGTCAGAACCCTGGAAAGCCATTTCCATCGGATTTTCAGCTTGCACAGTTTCTAACAATCGAGCAGCTTCCGGAAGGTTCGGTGTGAGCAATGTTGCAAGTGGTAAAAGCTCTTCAATGAGAGCTGAAACCGCTTCATCACGTAGTAAAGCATCTCCGGATTTAGCGACCATCACAGGATCGAGCACAATGGGGATATTTGAGCCCTTTAGTGAGTTTGCGACCGCATGAATAATGTCAGGCGATGACAACATGCCGATTTTAACTGCATCAACATCCAGATCATCTAGCACGGTGTGAATTTGAGCGCTGACCATTGTCGGAGATATATCTTCAACTGCTGTCACGGCTTTTGTATTTTGTGCCGTAATTGCGGTGACCACGCTAGCGCCATAAACACCTTGAGCAGAAAATGTTTTTAAGTCAGCCTGAATACCTGCTCCGCCGCCGCTGTCGGAACCGGCAATCGTCATTGCAATAGCAGTCACAGTTCACCTCTTCGTCTATATGATCCAAGGAAAACCGGCGGTGAAAAGAGGTGGCTTAGAAAAGCAACTACCGTTCCCTCCGCCGGAATTGCCCGGATCAGGTTCGATGGGTTAGCGATTAGCCTCTCAGCCAAGAAAACTTGGCACCCCAACGGTTCGTTTGTTTGGATAGCTTAAGTTAAACACAATTGCAACGGTTCAAAGCGAACCAGTTCTGATTTAAGGTTGGACCAGCGATTATATAAAAGTGATTCTAAAGGATTTGAATATGGCTGAAATTCGGTTGCATAAGGGCGATATCTCAAAGGAGGCCGCGGCGCTTTATACCGGTGATATTGCTGTTGATTCTGAAACACTTGGTTTGATCCCTCGTCGTGATCGCCTTTGTGTGGTGCAACTTTCACCCGGTGATGGATCCGCAGATGTCATTCAAATTGGTAAGGGGCAGAAAGAGGCTCCAAATCTTTGTGCCTTACTGGAAGACCCGAGTAAAACAAAACTCTTTCATTATGGCCGATTTGATATTGCTGTTCTGTATTATACATTTGGCGTTATCAGTGCCCCAGTATTTTGCACCAAGATTGGTTCAAAATTAACACGTACATATACCGATCGCCACGGGCTTAAAGATGTGTGTCGTGAACTGCTCAGCGTGGACCTATCCAAACAACAACAATCCTCAGATTGGGCCGCAGAAACTTTGACCGATGCGCAACTTGCTTATGCTGCATCAGACGTTCTTTATCTTCATCAGCTCAGAGATAAGATGATTGTGAATTTGAAACGCGAAGATCGTGAGAGTTATGCAGAAGAGTGTTTCAAGTTCTTGCCAACTCGTGCAAAACTTGACTTGATGGGATGGGAAGATACCGATATTTTTGCACATAGTTAGGTTTAGAGTTTGGGGGCAAATTAGTGGAGCTTAATTGGAAATACGAGTTTACCTCCGATCTCCACAATTCACTTTTCGAGTTGTATAAGCATGAATGGTGGACCTCCGGCCGACTGCAAAAAGATGTTGTAAAAGCATTTGATAATTCGGATGTTTTTATTGCAGGCTTTACCCCGACGAATGAGTTGGCTGGTTTTGCACGCGTATTATCGGATTTTACATTCAAGGCCTTTATTTTCGATTTAATCGTTAATCCAAATTTTCGTGGGCAGCATGTTGGGAAAAAAATATTAGATCAAATCACGTCACATAAAAAATTAAGTGCAGTTCAAAATTATGAACTTTACTGTCCAGATCATATCGCGCCGTTTTATGAGAAACATGGTTTTGTACGCAGTAAATCCGGTTTATATAGATTGCAAAGGTCCTGAAGTTAGCTGGACGCGTTTTCCAACAGTTCGCGTAGTTCACCAACGTAGCTATCCCATCCTGCATCGTGCATCGCAACGCTTTCTTGTTTTGTAAATTTCTCATGGATCAATTCGATATGCGTACCATTTTCATGGTCGCTAAATTTAACAGCTATTTCTGATGTCTCGCCATCACCATTCCATTCCCAACTATATTGCAAAAATTCATCTTCAACGATTTTAGAAAATCGGCCTTCACACTTTGCCGTAAAGTCAGGAGTTTCCATGAAAAGCTTATAATGGCCTCCAACTCTAGGATCGACGTTCATGCGGGTTGCGGGAGAAATCACGGTCTCGGATGATATCCATGCCGCAAAAACTTGGTTGCGAGGGAACGGTAAATTGTAGCTTTTCTCAATTTTCATAGTTAGTTTTCTCCAACAACTTAATATTATGACTGAAAGACATCATTGTCTATTCGTAGGTCGAAGACTTCTACTGATCAGAATATTCTTGAGTATAGAGCTATTTTATGGTTACGTCTTTCTGTTCTCAGGGCGGGGTGAAATTCCCCACCGGCGGTAATCATTGTTTTATGAAAGCCCGCGAGCGCTTTCCGTTGTAAGCGGAAAGGTCAGCAGATTTGGTGAGATTCCAAAGCCGACGGTTATAGTCCGGATGAAAGAGAGTAAAAAATGAATACATTTCTGTACTTCAGGAGTGTGTCCATTTTTTGTTTGCCTTGAGTCTTGTGCGAAAGATGAAAGGAAAACGCCATGACTCAAAAAATAGTACAATATTTTAAAATTTTAGATACAAATGCTGCGCTTTTTGGTGCGGTTCTGATGGTGGTCGCGGGCCTCGTATTTGCCATTATCAATACACTTCTTCAATCTTTAACGATGCAATTTGGACAGGCTTCGGCATCAGTTGTTTTTTGGCAATATTTGGTAGCGCTGCTATTTAGCATACCTTGGATTTTACGAAAAATATCAGCCGCTAAAACCTCGAACCTATCACTACATATATTGCGCGTGTTTTTTGCAGCCGTAGGTGTGCAATTATGGGTTGTCGGGCTTTCTTATGTGCCGATATGGCAAGCTATTGCGTTGATCATGACAGCGCCATTTTTTGTAACTGCTGGCGCTCACTTGGTTTTAAGGGAGAAAGTGGGATTAGAGCGCTGGTTAGCTGTTGGTTTTGGCTTTTTGGGTGGTATGATTATCTTGTCACCGTGGTCCGATGAATTTGGCATTGAAACATTATACCCACTGGCTGCATCATTCTTCTGGGCGATGTCCAGCTTAACAACCAAACGTTTGGCCTGGGTTGAAAAACCGCAAACGTTGACATTTTATCTGTTGGTTCTGCTGACACCTATTAATGCGATTCTTGCCTTTGAGAGTGGATTTGTGATTTCAGAACCAACGGCGATCTGGATGGTAGTAGTGGCTGGTATACTCACCGCACTTGCCCAATATGCATTGGCGAAAGCCTACACGGTGGCTGATGCAGCTTATCTGCAGCCTTTCGATCACCTCAAGCTTCCAATGAATGTTCTTTTGGGGTGGCTTGTGTTCGGTTTTCTTCCCGTCGGTAGCATGTGGCTTGGGTCGTTAATCATTATCGCAGCATCATCCTACCTGTTAAATGCCGAGATGAAACGCCCAGCAAAGGTTGCCGTAGCAGCTGCTTAACGCGTGCAACAAAAAACCCGCCAGCACATTTGCCAGCGGGTTTTCAATTTCAAACTTGGGAAGTAAGTTAGACTTACTCGTCGCCGCCTTTAAGAGCTGCGCCCAAAATATCACCAAGTGAAGCACCTGAATCAGAGGAACCAAACTGTTCAACAGCTTGTTTCTCTTCAGCAATTTCAAGAGCTTTAATTGACAAAGTTACTTTGCGATCTTTCTTAGAGAAGTTTGTCACGCGAGCATCGACAGTTTGACCAACTGAGAAACGCTCTGGACGTTGCTCGTCACGGTCACGTGCAAGATCACCACGACGGATGTAAGCAGTTACATCTGGGAAATCTACAAGCTTAACGTCAAGACCACCGTCTTGAACTTCAACGACTTCAGCAGAAACAACAACATTCTTGCGAAGTTCGCCAGATGTTACTGCTTCACCGACAGCATCTTTTGTAAGTTGTTTGATGCCAAGTGAGATACGCTCTTTGTCAACATCAACGTCAAGAACAACGGCTTTGACTTCGTCGCCTTTGTTGAAGTTTTCAATAGCTTGTTCGCCAGGAAGGTTCCAATCAAGATCTGATAGGTGAACCATGCCGTCAACATCACCTTCAAGGCCAACAAATAGACCAAATTCAGTTTTGTTTTTAACTTCACCATCAACAACTGCACCGACAGGGAATTGGTCAGCAAATGCATTCCATGGATTGTCGAGTGTTTGTTTAAGGCCAAGTGAAATACGGCGTTTAGCTGGATCAACTTCCAACACAACCACTTCAACTTCTTCAGACGTTGACAAGATTTTACCTGGGTGTACGTTTTTCTTAGTCCAAGACATTTCAGAAACGTGGATCAAGCCTTCAATGCCTGGCTCAAGCTCAACAAACGCACCATAGTCAGTGATATTTGTAACAGAACCAGAGATTTTCTTACCAAGTGGGAATTTAGCATCGATGCCATCCCATGGATCAGTTTCAAGCTGTTTCATACCAAGTGAGATACGGTGTGTATCCTGGTTGATGCGAACGATTTGAACTTTGATTGTCTCGCCAATCGTCAGGATCTCTGATGGGTGATTAACTCGGCGCCATGCCATGTCAGTCACGTGGAGTAGACCATCGATGCCACCAAGATCAACGAAGGCGCCGTAATCAGTGATGTTTTTAACAACACCATCAACTGCCTGACCTTCTTCAAGGTTTTGTACAATTTCAGAGCGCTGTTCAGCACGGCTCTCTTCAAGAACTGTACGGCGAGACACAACGATATTGCCACGACGTTTGTCCATTTTCAAAATTTCAAATGGCTGTGGGTTGTGCATCAAAGGTGTCACATCGCGAATTGGGCGAATGTCCACTTGTGAACGCGGCAAGAAGGCAACGGCGCCATCAAGATCAACTGTGAATCCACCTTTAACTTGGTTAAAGATAACACCATCAACGCGTTCGCCAGCTTCGAATTTAACTTCGAGACGGATCCAGCTTTCTTCACGGCGAGCTTTCTCGCGTGAAAGAACAGCTTCACCAAGCGCGTTTTCAATACGCTCGACATAAACTTCAACTTCTGCACCAGGTACAATTGTTCCGTCTTTGCCTTGTGCGCCAAATTCTTTAAGCGGTACACGGCCTTCAACTTTGAGGCCAACATCAATGATTGCAACGTCTTTTTCAACTGCAGTCACGGTTCCCTTAATAACAGAACCCTCAACTGCATCACTACCTGCAAACGATTCTTCGAGGAGGGACGCAAAGTCCTCCATCATATTCGTATCTGACATATATTCTCCGTAAAACTCGCAAACCTTGGTTCACGAAAAGCGTCTTTGTTAGTGTTTCATCAATCAGATTTCATCCGAATTGCTTAAGAGCAATATGCGACGCTAGGGACGATCGCTGATAATTTATGTATTTACTTTGTGTTCAAGGCAGCATTAATCAGTGCTTTTGCTGCAGTAAACGCTGTCTCTATATCCATTTTACTCGTATCTAGCAAGTGGGCATCGTCAGCTTGGCGCATTGGACTGTCTTTTCTGCCCGAATCTCGCTCATCTCTAGCTTTGATATCAGTCAAAACCTCATCGTAAGATTGTGTCCCACCCTTGCTTTGTGCCTCTTTAAAGCGACGTTCAGCCCGCGTTTCAGCTTTCGCGGTGACATAAATCTTTACATCTGCATTGGGGCAAACAACGGTTCCAATGTCACGACCATCTAATACGCTGCCCGGAGTTTTTGCAGAAAAAGCGCGTTGTGCATCAACAAGAATTTTTCGCACACTCGGAATGACGGCAACTTTCGATGCTGCATTACCTATGTCATGTGCGGATAAAATGTTTCCATCCATAGTGCCGAGATCAAGCTCTCGCGCAGCTTGTTCTGCCAAAGTAACATCATCGAGTGGAAGGTTTTGGTCAAGAAGCATCTTTGCAACGCCGCGATAGGTTAATCCTGTGTCGAGATGGTGAAATTTAAGCTCCTTGGCAAGGCGACGTGAAATTGTCCCCTTGCCAGAAGCTGCCGGCCCATCAATAGCTATGATGAATGTTTTCTCAGACATTATGCGTCCTGTTTGATATCTGCACCAAGTCCCGTCATTAAATCCATAAATTCTGGGAAGCTGGTTTTGATCACATTGCCGTCGTCAACTTGGACGGGGTGCTCACTTGCAAGCCCTAACACGAGAAAACTCATAGCGATGCGATGATCCAGATGGGTTGTCACCTGATCACCATTTGGATTGCCGTAACCTTTACCATCGGGGCGTCCATATACCTTTAAGGACATCTCGCCCTCTTCACACGAAACACCATTAAGTTTAAGCCCATTCGCAACAGCTGCAAGCCTGTCGCTTTCTTTGACACGAAGTTCATCTAACCCATCCATAAAGGTTTCCCCTTCTGCGTAAGCGGCAGCAACTGCGAGGATGGGATATTCATCAATCATTGATGCTGCGCGTTCGGGCGGAACCACAATACCTTTAAGGTCAGAGGAGCGGACGCGAAGATCAGCAACATCTTCGCCGCCATTTTGACGGGGGTTTAATATGTCGATTTTCGCACCCATTTCAACAAGCGTTGTAATGAGGCCTGTTCGCGTTGGGTTCATCAACACATTTTCAATTGTGATGTCTGAGTCTGGAGCTAAAAGAGCGGCAACAAGCGGAAACGCAGTCGAGGATGGATCTCCTGGTACATCGATATTTTGTCCGCGCAACTCCCCCTGACCTTCAAGTGAAATGGTACGGACGCCATTTGTATCTGTTTGAACATCCAGTTTGGCGCCAAAGCCTTGCAGCATTTTTTCGGTATGATCGCGGGTGTAGACGTTTTCAACGACGACTGTTGTACCGGGTGTATTTAATCCTGCCAACAATACAGCTGATTTTACCTGCGCGGATGCCATAGGCACCGTGTAGGTAATTGGTGCTGCAATGCGTGGTCCTTGCAAGGTGGCTGGCAAACGATCACCAGATTCAGCTTCTACTTGAACCCCCATTTCTCGAAGAGGGTTTAAAACACGGCCCATCGGGCGGGATGAGAGCGAGGCATCGCCAATGAAGGTTGATTTGAAATCATAAACGCCAACCAAACCCATAGTTAGGCGGCATCCAGTTCCTGCGTTGCCGAAATCTAGCGGTTTTTCAGGTGCTAGAAGGCAACCGTTTCCGGTGCCGGTTACAATCCATTCCTCACCTTGTTTTACTATTTTGGCGCCCATAGCTCGCATGGCGTTTCCAGTGGCGATGACATCTTCGCCTTCGAGAAGGCCTCTTATACGCGTCTCACCTGAGGCAAGTCCGCCGAACATAAATGAACGATGCGAAATTGATTTATCACCTGGGATGCGAATAGTGCCTTTTAGGGATGATGATTTGTGCGCTGATGTTGGACGTGGCAAATTAGGACGAGTTGGTGCATGCGGATGAGAATCCGGCGAATGTGACATTTGAGGTCACTCCTGTGATCTTATGAATTTGGCCTGTAGTCATATAGAGTAGCCATATAAATTTGGATGGGAGAGGTGTATTGGTTCTCCGTATGAAACCTCATCATCCGTCAGTTCGCAAAACGGCAATTAGCATAGCGTATCCATTTTGTCATCTTGAAATTGCTTTTGAGCCGCATAGGAAGTGCATTTTTAGTCTAAGTTCGAATTTTATGCACTTTGGCTTTGACAATTTCGCCGGAAGGTGTTTAAGGGTTCGCTAACAATCTAAAAATTTGGCTGCGTATGTGTCACTAGACGCACCATTACTGATTATAAAGAGGCAATGAATTGGCTAAACCTGAACTTGGAACAAAACGTGTGTGTCCTGAAACCGATCGTAAATTTTACGATCTAAATCGTGATCCGATTGTTTCTCCCTACTCGGGTCAAAGCTATCCTTTATCTTTCTTTGAAGAGCCAGAGGAAGAAGAGCCTGCTGTAGAAGAAGTAAAAGACGAAGCAGAAACAAAAGAAGATGCCGCGGAAGCAACAACACCTGAATTGGATGATGATGGTGTGGAAATTGTAAGCTTGGAAGATGCCGACGATGAAACAGCCGGTGTTAAAGATATTCCAGATCTTGATGACGATGATGATGATGAAACTATTGGCGAACCTGCTGATGACACATTCCTCGTGACAGATGAAGATGATGATGATGATCTATCTGACCTTGTTGTTGTTTCTGACGATGGTGATGAAAGTTAATTTTGCAGATTGCCATCTGTCTGGCCCTTTTAAAATAGGGTTGAATTTAAATTACCCTGTCGGATACTCAGGTCCGGCAATTATGGGGCATTAGCTCAGCTGGGAGAGCGCTTCGCTGGCAGCGAAGAGGTCAGCGGTTCGATCCCGCTATGCTCCACCATTTCCCAAACTAGGCCATTTTCTAAACTAGGCCATTTTCTAAACTAGGCCATTTTCTAAACTAGGATTGCGTATCGGGATATTAAAACTGGTTTCATCCCGCCAGGACGAATATTCCGTCTTCACTAAGTTTATGGATCTGATGGTCAGATAATTGCGTGAGAATAGCTCCAATTGCTTTGATATCGGCCAGCAACCTGTCATCTGTTAATTTGGTGCGATCAATATCTTCCATATAATAGACTGTGGCAGACCCTGCGACATAAGTTGTGCCGGTTTCGAGCGGTGGCGCGACAGTGTGTTCGATATATGAGCCCAAAGTTTTGTCACCTGTAATAAGTTGAGAAATGAGCTGCAGTACGCTCTGTCTGTATTTTGGTTGATGCGTCGCACCATCTTGAGGTGCCCATTGAGGTCCAAAAAGGTATGCTGCTGAATATAGAAGCAACGATTGAAATTTATCAACGCCTTCAGATTGCAATGCCTCAAAAAATACCTGATGTACTTGTTCTGAAGTATGCCATGTATTTCTACACAAGTGATCGTGGAGAATAACAGGGCGTTGAAGTTTTCCTGACCATGGTGATTGGTAGCCAAGAGTGTTCCATGCTTCGATGGGAATTGATAAGTTTTTGAATGTCGTCCCTTGCTCAACGATATGTTTTTCACCAGAACAATCTGTATAGGAAATTTCCTTCAGTAGTTTCACTGCATTGCCACCAACATAGTTTGGTTTTTTTGGTGTAGCATGTTTCACAAACTCCAAAATTTTTCCATCTATTGTTGTTTCTGAGAACGTACATTTTTCCGATTGTGCAAAAATGTACGTGTTGAGCGAATAGAAAAAAATGAAAATAAAAAGATAGAAAACCTGGAATGCCTTCATCGATATTCCTGTCTAAGATGCATTTAAATGATTCGGGTTCATCAATTTTACCTATGTATGCACGATATACGGGAAGGTTTGAAAATAAAACCGCTTGTCGAGGTTGTTCGTTGCTTTGGTGTAGGTGATTCATAAAATTGTTGCATACATACAGAATGTATGTTAATTTTCTGCACACATAGATCCTCTTCCGATTGTCTTGATGAGACGTGCCCAGCATAACTTGCCGCCCATAGACTGAAGTTAAGGCCTTTGGTGAACAGAAACTTTGCATGCTAGAAAGGCGACACTAATGGCAAAGAAACTTAAGGAATGGTTTGATCGCGATTGTGCACTTAGGATTGGCGCGGCGATTGAGCCGAATTATGACAATTTTGACACAGAAAAATATGCCGATGAAGTCGATGAAGGAGTCAATGGTCTAGAATTGAAAGATCGTGTCTATCTGATGGCGAAGGCCCTCCGCGATCAACTTCCTGATGACTATTCAAAAGCTGGCGAGGTGCTGGAATATTCTCTGGGTTCACCACTCGAAACAGAAGAGGGTATGTTTATCAAGGGATACTGGCTTATGCCGATTGCCCGTTTGGTTGAAGAGTTTGGTTTAGAAAACTTTGATATCTCAATGAGGTTGAATGAGAAGATAACCATGCGACATACATCTGAATATTCTGTTCGACCGTATATTGAGCGTGATACGGCAAAAGCTTTGCAATATATGAATAACTGGGCACAATCGCAGAACGTACATGTTCGAAGATTGGCAGTAGAAGGAGGGCGCCCACGATTACCTTGGGCAAAACAGCTAAACACGTTTATCAATAACCCAGAACCAATGCTCAAACTTATTGAACCGCTGAAAGAGGATACGTCCAAATATGTGCGGAAATCGATTGCAAATTTGATTAATGATGTATCGAAAGATCATCCTGATCGCATCAGGCAGCTTGCTGAGGATTGGAAGAATGTCGACAGCTCATCAACCTGCTGGATACTCAAGCACGGCATGCGAACGCTTAACAGATAGATTTATGCATGCAACTCAACTTTATCTTGGTTGATTTACAAATCAATGTCCATTTAAGCCTAATCATCACTTAACGTTTGTACTCTGGTGCACGATTTTGTCTCTACCCCGCGCAGTTCGACCTTGTCGCGATAGCTCTCAGGTTTTTCTGTGTTTAGTGCACAAGTGCCTGTAGGGTTGAAAGTTTTGAATTATTAATATTTTAATAACATTGACTCACTTTTTTACCCGTCGTAATATTAATTGAGGTATATTTTTGCTTCATATTTTCTTACGAAATGATGTTGCGACGTTATCCTCAACTTAGGATACAGCTTCGGATAAATTTGAAACGGTACTGTTTGCTCAAATAGATTCGCGAGTTACGGTCAGAACCAGGAAATAATAAGCCTAAATGTGCTATAAACAGCCTGAAAATCATAAAAATAATTCTAAGAGGTTTTGTAATGATTCGACTTTTTAATTCAAATCGCAATGAAGGTGAGCCGGAAATGCAAGATCTAGAATCCAATAATGTTACCGAATTAAGACGCGCAACATCAGAGAGTGAATATGACATTCTGGTTGCGGACTACAAAGATGCTCTTGTTTCCTTGGATAAAATTCCAGCTTTTTTCCGGAAAATGACACAAAGTCACGAAGAAATGCGTGTGGCACGTGCCGAGCTTGAGGGAAAAAACTCAGAGTTAAATAATGAGTGTCAGCGCTACAAAGAAACAGCCTTACGTTATGAGAATGATGTTGTACGTCTTCGAGAGCGCGAAGAAACGCTGAAAATGAAACTTGATCAAGAGTCTCGCAATCTAAAAGTGATGCAGGATTACCGAGTTAATGCGGAAGCGGATCTTCGGGAATTTAAGGCGCGTGTTTTTGAATCTGAAAAGAAACTTGAAAAAATAACACCTATCGCCAAAAGTCTTGCAAAAGAGAAAGATGTACTGGATGCGACTGTAGAAAAGTTAATTTCTCAGAAAACATCTCTTGAAAAAGCAAACTCTGATTATGATGGCAAACTTCAAGAAACTCGGGAAACTTTGAGTACACTTGAAGCAAAAACGGACTTTTTGCAGAGAGCAAAGGTTGAGCTTGAAAAAGCCAGCCAGTC
Organism: Lentilitoribacter sp. EG35; assembly: GCF_040784015.1. NCBI lineage: Bacteria > Pseudomonadati > Pseudomonadota > Alphaproteobacteria > Hyphomicrobiales > Rhizobiaceae > Lentilitoribacter > Lentilitoribacter sp. EG35. The sequence continues at coordinate 245,228 of NZ_JBFNGQ010000002.1, read as the reverse complement.
ATTGCGCGAAGAACTTGCAAGTAAAGATACGATATTGAAAGTCGGCGAAGCAAAGTTGGAGCAAGCTGAGAACAAAATTAATCAGCTTTCGCTGGAAATTGCAGGCCTTAGCAAGGAAAATGAACATATTGTTCGTGCCCGTGAAGAGAGCAACCGAGCTCTTAATAACGAGCTTGAATCCGCGCGAACGCGTGCCCGTACTATGGAAGGTATACTGGAAGAAGCGCGTGCTCGATCACGTGTAGATAGCCAGCGGACAGCTGAAGTTCGCAAGGAAAATGTTCAATTGGCACTTGATATTAGCCAGAAAGATGTCGTGATCAAATCTTTGAACGAACAGCTTTCTGAATCCGGTGCTAGGTCTCAAATTTTTACTGATTTGCAGACTGAGATGGATAATCGTCATGCTGATCTTCTTGATAAGAATAAAAAATTGCAAGATGAGTTGAATATGCTCCGCGAAGAGAATGCGAATGTTTACTCGCAGAAAGAATCTGCGGAGAAGACCATTGATGCAATCCAGAATGACTTCAAATCTACGACGTCAATGTTTGAAAAGCGCTTGAGAAATCTTGAAAGTGAAAATGCCGATCTTCGCAAGCAAGCTCGACTTGATGATGAACAACGTATTGCAGACAGTCGTGCCGAAGATGCTTCACAAGATGAAGGCGATAAAGTTGTTCCGATCAAATAGTAATTGATTGAAGTACTGTAAATATTGAGGATGGATGATTGTGATAATCACCATCCTTTTTTATTTGGTGACGTATTTTTACATCTACTAAAAAATTAGTGCAACCGCGCTCGCTTTTCTGTAATGCTTGAATTAAATTCAGTTTACAAATCGCATATGCGTACACAATGATTGTCTTGGGAGGCAAAATGGCGAGCTATATTCTAGCAATTGATCAGGGAACAACATCAACACGTTCTATCATCTTTGACGGTAACTATTCACCCATTGCGTCAGATCAGATGGAGTTCACCCAGCACTTCCCATCGTCAGGATGGGTAGAGCATGAGGCCGAAGAGATTTGGAAAACAGTCCTTGAAACATCAAGAAATGCAATCGCAAAAGCGGGCATTGAGGCATCTTCAATCGCGGGCATTGGCATTACCAATCAGCGAGAAACAGTAGTCGTTTGGGATAAAGATAGTGGCGAACCTATTCATAAAGCGATTGTGTGGCAGGATCGTCGAACATCTGAATATTGTGCCTCACTAAAGGCCAATGGGGTTGAAGAAAAAGTTACAGCCAAAACAGGCCTTCTGCTCGATCCGTATTTCTCTGCAACAAAAATTAGATGGCTACTGGAGAATGTCGACGGCGCACGCGCAAAAGCTGAAAATGGAAAATTGTTATTCGGAACAATTGATACCTATCTCCTTTGGAAACTAACTGGCGGAAAATCGCATAAAACCGATGCCACAAATGCTGCACGAACGTTGATATACAACATTCGTGATGGCTCGTGGGATGATGAACTGCTGGCACTGTTTGAAGTGCCTCATGCTTTGCTGCCAAGTGTCGAAGATACAGCCTCTAATTTTGGTGAGACTGACAAGGCTTTGTTTGGTGTTTCTATTCCCGTGCTTGGTATTGCCGGCGATCAGCATGCAGCGACATTGGGGCAAGCTTGTTTTAAACCCGGCATGGTGAAATCTACCTATGGAACGGGTTGTTTCATGATGCTTAATACGGGTGAGAACATTGTTCCTTCCAAAAATCGAATGCTGACAACGATTGCCTATCAACTTAACGGCAAGACAACATATGCTCTTGAGGGATCAATCTTTATTGCTGGTGCAGCTGTTCAGTGGTTGCGCGATGGTTTGAAAATTATCGATAGTGCGGAACAGACTGGTAAACTGGCAAGTCAGGCAGATAGCGAGCAAAATGTAGTATTGGTACCAGCATTTGCAGGCTTAGGTGCACCCTATTGGAATGCTGATGTGCGTGGTGCAATGTTTGGCCTTACACGCAGCACAGGTCCAAATGAAATTGCCAAGGCAGCTTTGGAAGCAGCTTGTTATCAAACGCGTGATTTGATTGAAGCCATGCAGGATGATTGGGGTCGCGAGCTTGATGATGTGACGTTGCGCGTCGATGGTGGCATGGTTGCCAGCGATTGGACGATGCAATTCTTGTCTGACATACTAAATGCACCTATTGATCGTCCAACCGTGCTGGAAACAACGGCACTCGGCGCAGCATGGCTTGCAGGTATGAAAAGCGGCACATGGCCAGATATGGATGAATTTGCAAATTCTTGGAAGCTTGAACGACGTTTTGAAGCCTCGATGAGTGACGCAACTCGAGATCATAAATATGGCGAATGGAGATCGGCGATTAATTGCCTTATCAGCAAGTAGATTGTTAGTTGAACCTGTTCACCCACTTGGTTTCACTCTATTTTTACGTCGCTTAGAATGAGTCTACACGTTCTAAAATTTATTGCATTTGGGCCGGAAACAGTCATAAGTAGTGGAAATAAATAGGAGATATCAATGGCTTTTAAAGCACTTGTTGTAGACAAGGATGACGAAGGTAAAACCTCCGCTGCAATCAAAACGATTTCCGAGGCTGATTTGCCTGAGGGGAATGTCACTGTCGCGGTTGAGTATTCCACCGTAAATTATAAAGATGGCCTATGCATTGGGCCTGGCGGCGGTTTGGTTCGAAACTATCCTCATGTGCCGGGGATAGATCTTGCTGGAACTGTTGAAAGTTCAGATGATGATCGTTATGTGCCTGGTGATAAGGTGGTGTTGACGGGTTGGCGTGTGGGCGAAGCATATTGGGGCGGATATTCACAAAAGGCGCGCGTTAATGCCGATTGGCTTGTTCACCTGCCTGAAGGATTGACAACCAAACAGGCAATGGCGGTCGGAACTGCCGGATTCACATCTATGTTATCTGTTATGGCTTTGGAAGCTCATGGTTTAAAACCAGATAATGGTCCTGTGTTGATCACAGGCGCGGCAGGTGGTGTTGGGTCAGTTGCGACAGCAATTCTAGCCAACCTTGGCTATGAAGTTGCAGGTGTTACAGGTCGACCCGAAACGGCAGACTATCTGAAGTCCTTGGGTGTTACCCAAATTGTACCACGTGATGAAATCAATGAAGCCATTAAAAAACCGCTTGAAAAAGAAATGTGGGCTGGCTGTATTGATGCTGTCGGTGGAGAAATGCTTGCGCGTCTTCTAGGGCAGATGAAGTATGGTGGATCCGTTGCATCGGTAGGTCTTGCAGGTGGTGCAGCTTTGCCCGCAACGGTTATTCCGTTTTTACTTCGAGGTGTCAATATTTTAGGTATTGATAGTGTGATGCAGCCCTATGAGAAGCGCGTGGAAGCTTGGCACCGTATTGCAAAAGATCTTCCGATGGAAAAACTTGAAGACATGATCGTTCCTGCAGGATTATCGGACTTGCCACAGCTGGGCAAAGATATCTTAAAAGGCCAGATAAAGGGTCGCGTTGTTGTTGACATACAGCAAGGCTAGCTAACCAGGTAATAAGGAAGGCCCGATAATGGATCGGGCCTTTTATCTAATCTGCAGATTTCGGTGATCTTTTGCGAGGCGCCATCCCGCCTTTTGATCCATCGCTTTGACCATCTTTGGGACGACTATCAGAGCTTGCGCGTTCGCCCTTCTTTTTCAATCCGGTGAATTTGACGGTTTTTGACTTCTTGGGCTTCTTGGGTTTTTTGGCAGGAGAATCAGATTTAGCTGATAATTCTTCCAATGCTTTTTCGCGGTTACGGCGGTTTTCACTTTTATGATCTTGTCTAGATGCGGCACCCTTGTTGCCTTTGCGGGGGGCACGTTTACCAGGGGCCTGCTCGTCACGTTCTGATTGTGGTCCACGGTCATCGCGGCGGTCACCCGGTTTTCCGCGTTTTGGCTTATCCCATTTTGGTTTGTCCCACTTTTTCTCTGATCCTCGGTCACCATTAGGCTGTGGTCGAGAATTACTCCGTGGTCTGCCCTCAGATTTTGACCCTCCGCGACCACGCTCGCGACGAGTTTGTTCTTGATCAAAATTAGGCACACCCTCGACTGCGCGAACACGTATGCTCTTCTCCAATGTAAGGTTAGGGCCAACTGCATTCATAAAATCATCGAAACTATGTTCAGAAATTTCAATGAATGTTTCGTCATTACGAATTTTAATGGAGCCAATGTTTCGTTTGGTCAGATTACTGGCTTTACAAATCATTGGTAAGATCCAACGTGGCTCGGCACGTTGATTGCGACCAATGGATAGCGATATCCAGCGGCCGTTCTCAAATTCAGCCATTGGGCGTCGTTCACCAGTATTGTCGCGTTTTGAACCTCGTGTCTCTGAAACCGAATGCTTAACTTCTAGCAATTCTTCTGGCGCTGATTTGCTTGCGCGATGTCCGCGCACAAAGGCCGACGCAATTTGTTCCGGTGGAAACTCGGCCATAAGACGGTTGATAAATTCCCTCTCATGCTCATTAATTTTATCGGTTAGACTTGGGTCAGTTAAAATTCGCTCATCATCGCGCGCAAGAATTTCTTTTGCTGACGGTGGGCGTGCCCATTCTGCGTTCACATTTGCGCTGCGGAGCATACGTTCCGCACGAGATTTCATATTGCCCGCAATCATCAAGGCGCATACGCCTTTGCGTCCAGCACGGCCAGTTCGGCCACTTCGGTGGAGAAGCGTTTCTTTGTTGTTGGGCAGGTCCGCATGGACCACCAATTCAAGATCGGGCAAGTCAATTCCACGAGCGGCAACATCAGTTGCAACGCAAACACGTGCCCGGCCATCACGCATGGCTTGCAAGGCATGGGTTCGTTGCTCCTGGCTTAATTCACCAGAAAGTGCGACAACGGAAAATCCACGATTTGAGAAGCGGGATGTCATTCGGGCAACAGCTGCGCGGGTTGCACAAAATACGATTGTATTTTTGGGGTCATAATAGCGAAGTACATTAACAATGCCATTTTCAATATCTCTGTGTGAGACCATCAAAGCACGATATTCGATATCGACATGTTGACTTCGTTCTGACGTTGTTGAAATACGTTCGGCGTCATTTTGGTAACGTTTTGCCAAATTAAGGATCGAACGTGGAACAGTTGCAGAGAACATTAAAGTCCGACGATCTTCAGGTGTTGCTTCTAATATAAACTCGAGATCGTCGCGAAAACCCAGATCTAGCATCTCATCAGCTTCGTCTAATACGACAGCCTTAGCTTCTGACATATCCAGCGATCCACGATCAATATGATCACGCAAACGACCTGGAGTTCCAACAACGATATGGCTCCCCCGGACAAGTGCGCGCCGTTCTGTCCGCATATCCATACCGCCCACACATGATGCGATAGCGGCGCCTGTTTTTTCAAAAAGCCATTCAAGTTCGCGCTGAACCTGAAGTGCCAATTCACGTGTTGGTGCTACGACTAATGCAAGTGGTTTTGATGCTCTTGGAAAACGTTCTCCATCGCCAAGTAAGTTCGGCGCAAGTGCAAGACCAAAAGCCACAGTCTTACCTGAACCCGTTTGAGCTGAAACCAAGAGGTCTTTTGTAGCAAGGCTTTCATCGATGACAGCTTCTTGTACAGGTGTGAGGGTTTCGTAACCACGTTTATCTAACGCGCCACTCAGTGCCGGGTGAACCCCATCAATATCGAGCATAAAATACCTTTTTTTCGAAAATATTGCCAAAGGCTTGTAAGTATAAGTCTTGGCGTGGGAGCAGAATTGCTGCTCAATCGTTGTTTCATTGACCTAGTATAGCCCTCTTGGAAGAATGTACAGAGGGATACGTTCGTTATTATTAACGTGGTTTTATTCTGCAACCTCAATCGAATCGGTGCCAAGGGTTGAATCCGACGTCGTTTTTGGCAGTATAATATGGAATACGGCGCCTGGATTATTGCCCACATACAAAAGTTTACCGCCAAGATTACGAACGATTTCGCGACTAATAGGTAGGCCGAGACCGGCACTGCCTGCTGATTGTTCAGTCGATAATTTCGCAAATTTTTGAAATATCAGCTCAGCATTTTCCGAAGAAATACCGCTACCGTTGTCTGCCACCTCGATCAAAAGAGAATGTTCTTGAACTTTACAGTTAAAACGGATCTCCGGTTGAGTTTGCCCGGAATGTTTGATGGCATTGGAAATTAAGTTGATGAAGACCTGAGAGAGACGATCAGCATCTGTTTCAAGTTCCAACACAAGGAACTGAGGTTCTATCTTTATCACTGCATTTGATTGCTGTCGTATGGTTTGAGTTGAGTTTTTTGCCCGTTCTATAATGCTGCCAAGCGATACTTTCTTAACATTAAGCTGCACCCGCCCATGCTCGAGAAAACTGAGATCTAAAATCTCATCGAGTAAATATGTAAGGCGAATGCTTTCATCGTGGATAATGGAAGAGAAATGCGAAAGCTGATCGTCGTCAATATTCTTGTCATCACGCAGGATTTCAGCAAACGAGCGAATGCTCGTCATCGGTGTTCGCAACTCATGACTTACTTGGCTTAAAAATGCATCTTTCTGTTCGCTAAGCTCGCGCAATTGGAGGTTTGCACGACGAAGCTGTTCCGCTGTTTTTTCGAGTTCCGTGGACTGGGCTTGAAGGCGGGCAGAATATTCCATAATTTGTGCGGTTTCATCGGCCACTGCGATCAAGTCTTCAACTGAAATTATATCGCCACTTGCTATCTGGCCAATCATGGCATGGGCAGTTGCAGCGCCAACTGAGCCGGAAAATTCACGCTCCAACTGTCCAATGAATTCATCTGTAGGATCAGGTAATCTCCCGGGTAAGTGTCGTTGTTCTCGTGAGGCACGAGTAAAAATCTCCCGCGTTGTTTCATGACCGAGAATGCGCTGGGAGAGAATATGCAATTCTTCTGATGTTGTTTGTCTCGTCAGTGTACGGCTACTTTGTGCGCGATCGAAAACGTGGATAAATTGTCCTGCTTGGACACGTTCAATGGGTCTTGGTTGCGTTGTAAGAGAACCAAAAATAAAAGCGAGTGCGTTGATACCAAGTGACCAGACAACCGCATGAACAAGAGGGTCATCGATATTAACAAAAAATAATGCGCTCGGTCGCAGAAAACCAACACCAAACGGTCCGTTGGTGAGTGCGCTCTCGCTTAGAATAAAATTGCCATCAAAACTTGGTAGGAATGAGGTGTAGGCCCATATGATGAACCCGCAAATAATGCCATATAGCGCGCCTTTTCGTGTTGAGCTTTCCCAGAACAAGCCACCAAGAAGAGCGGGTAGTATTTGAGCAACACCCAAGAAAGCAATCAAGCCAATGGCTGCAAGGCTGCCAGTGCCGCTGGTAAATTGATAGTATAAAAAACCCAGACCAAGAATGGCAGCAATGGAAATACGGCGACTCCTTAAAAGAAGTGTGCGAACATCTTCGCTTGTGGGACTTCGGCGCAGTGTTAGTCTAAGCCATAATGGTAGCACAATATGATTTGAAACCATCGTCGACAGTGCAATTGATGCCACAATCACCATGGATGTGGCTGATGAAAATCCACCCAGAAATGCCAATGTAGCCAGAGCATCTTGGTTTTGAGATAATGGTATAGTGAGCACAAACAGATCAGGATTTGAGCCCGTCGGCAGCATATCAAGGCCAGCAATGGCAATTGGTAAAACAAAAAGGCTCATTAAAAAGAGATAAAGTGGAAATGCCCATGATGCTGTTGCAAGGTGTTTTTCGTCAGAGTTTTCGACAACGATAACTTGAAACATGCGGGGCAGACAAATAACCGCTGTTGCAGATAGGAAAACAAGCGTTACCCAGCGCGGAGTAAAGATATCTTGGGTTTGATTAAGGCTTGGTTGAATGCGAGATAGAATATCTGATGGTCCTTCACCAACACCCCAAACGACAAATATACCAACAGCAAGAAGCGCAACCAGTTTGACAATTGCTTCAAGTGCAATGGCGGTGACAACACCATGGTGACGTTCATTTGCATCGAGGTTTCGCGTGCCAAAAATGATCGTAAATACAGCAAGGCCAACCGCAGCCCAAAGAGCTGTTTGAATAGGCGAGGAAGCAGCATCGATGCTTGCCGCTTCATTTGAGAATACAGAAAAACTTAATGTTAAAGATTGCAACTGAAGCGCAATGTATGGTGTTGTTCCAACTACGGACAGGATTGTGATAATGACCGCAAGTGTCGTGCTCTTACCATATCGCGCAGAGATTAAATCGGCGATAGAGGTAATCCGTTGCGTATTTCCGATCCGAACGAGCTTGCGCAATAACCACCACCAACCGATAAATACGAGGGTAGGACCAAGATAGATGGTAATGAATTCCAAGCCATTACGAGCCGCTGATCCCACGGCACCATAGTAAGTCCATGCGGTGCAATAAACTGATATCGAGAGTGTATAGGTTATTGGCGAGGTAAAAAAACTTAAGTTACCTTGTTTTGCTCGACGTTCAGCTAAGAAAGCGACAAAGAACAAAATCATCACATAAATAAGACATATGGTGACAAGCAGATTAAAGGACAGCATTATTTGTCCCTGATCTCATCATGTTTTCCTGTGCGAAGTAATCTTGAAAGAAAGAATGCGCAGATGATCAACAAAGCCCATATAGAAAATATATAGATGGCTGTACCTGTGACATTTGCCTCTTCGCTTGGGCTTAATGTCGATACAAAAGGTGATATAAAGAATAATGCACCGATAATTGGCAATAATGCTGCAAGGTCTCGTTGCTTTCGTTGTGTTGACTGGCTTCTATCTGTTGAGAGAGGCTCTATCTTGGGTTTCTCATCGTTGCCTCGTAGACGCCTCATGATGTTACGAGCCTGTTGATATTCTGGACGATCTCTTGATTTGAAAATGGTTTGGTCATGAAGAGGTTGGCACCAGCTTCTTCTGCCGCTTGTCGGTCTTTTCGTTGGCCTTTTGCTGTAAGCATCAAAACCGGAATATCACGTATGTTTACTTCATTGCGTATATCATGAAGAATATCCATGCCGCCCTTGTTTGGGAGCATAACATCAAGAATTACAAGATTTGGCTGTAGAGATAAAATTTTTTCAACTGCACCGTGACCATCATTGTGAACGTCGACATTCCAACCTTCCCGCGATAGCAAAAATGACAAAGCCTCAACAATGTGCGGCTCGTCCTCAATTAAGAGAACTGTTCTCGTCATGTTGTTTCCTCCCAGATCAGATCATAGTATCGAGGTTTATTCCGGCCCGCAAGCATGTGTTTTAGATGTTGAGAATGGATTTCGAACGTCGTGCAGTGCAGTTATCGCGTGGGCAGACTTCGCAATTAATACCTACCTGAATTGACGGGATGGATTTGCGTTCTTGAGCGGGCGTAAATAATTGGAAGTCCGGAGTGAAAATCATTGCGCTTTTCACCGTGCCTGGCAGGTTGAAATTACCTGCAACAGGACGATAAGCATAGGAGTAAGTTAAGAAACTTTCTCCCGTTGGTGGTTCTATAAACGTGCGAACTGGCTGCATGGGTTGGCTGATAGCCCGGTAAAGCGGCCACAGGGGGCAAGCGCTACTTTTGCGAGGCAGAGATAGTATCTGCAATGGCTTGCGAAATAAAACGCCTCCGGAACCATCACACTCGATTAATCCAAATTGAGGTTGTTCGACATTTTTGTATGTATCTGGCAAGTGAGCAAGACGAAAAAATACATCCTCAATTGGAATGTTTAGTTCTTGGGAAATGCTTATAGGTTCAAAATTGTTTTCAATGGCATTATCCAAAAATGTATCAACTGGCATCTTGGAAGCAACACTCACATAACGACGCAACGATGCTTCTATATCGCTTTCCTCGTTATTGCGCTCAAAATCAAAACCCTTAAGAATCTTATCCATATTGGTTTTGTTTTCTTGCCCTTGTTCTAACTCAGGCAGGAAAAACTGACGACTTTCCCAAAAGCTATCGAGCTGCGATTGTGCTCGTTTGGTCTGGTTTTGTGCTTCATCACTTCTAGTTTCATCAAAATAGGCGAGAAGATTTACAATTGTTTCTGCAAGGCGGGTACTTTCAGTTCTCATATTATTGAGAAATTTGTCGGCTGTGGCTTTTGGAATGTCGTTAGTGGTTGCCAAAATGTCCGAGGTCGATTGTATGGCAGTGATGTTAGATAACATCAGGTGCATAGCATCGGCAAAAAACGGGTCCTGACCCAAACGATCAGAAAGTGCTTGAAGTTTTTCGTTTTGCGATTGAACATTCTCAAATAGAGTTTCAGTTAGTTTTGCCCAGCCCGGGAAACGGCCAATAAATTCCTCAGTCCGATTAACTTCCACTTTATTATCACCATCAAAATTAGCTGCCTCTTGAAGGTGGGTCATGAGGGCATGATCGGCACCTTCAGATAGTTCTTCAGAGCTGACTTCAAGAGCATCGGAAATTGCCAGAAGTGTACGCCCTGCGATGCCTCGGTGGTTATGTTCAATCAAGTTCATATAGGAAACTGAGATCCCTGCTTTTTGCGCTAAAGCCGTTTGGCTAAGTTTTTTTTGTCTGCGTCTTTCGCGAATTCGTGTTCCTAACAGTGAACGAAGCATCGAAATTGTCCTTTGTTTTTCGTAACATATCCAATTTTAGTAAATTTATTTACAGAAAAAATGAATTGCTATATAAATTTTACACAAAAAAACATATAAAAGACAATAGCTTATTGCAAATTTGACAAATATAGCGCATTTTTGCCGCGAACGTCTTTGCGTTCACGGTGTCATTACCTTTGGAGGAAGGTTCTGGCTAAATCCATTAGGGAGGAATTTAATGTCCATTATTAAACCAACTCGTCGTGGTCTATTGCAATCAGGTGCCGTTGCTGGTGCTGGTCTTGCTCTGCCTACGATTTTCACAGGTTCTGCGAGTGCTTACATGAACGAGCCTAAGGGTGGCTCTGTCACATTAGGCTTTAACGTACCGCAAAGTGGTCCATATGCTGACGAGGGTGCTGATGAGCTTCGTGCTTATGAGCTTGCTGTCGAGCATTTAAATGGCGGCGGTGACGGCGGCATGATGAATACGTTCTCATCAAAGGCGCTAAAGGGTAACGGTATCCTTGGCAAAAAGGTTGAGTATGTAACAGGTGATACACAAACAAAATCTGATGCGGCGCGTGCGTCTGCGAAGTCTATGATCGAAAAAGACGGCGCTATCATGATCACCGGTGGTTCATCATCAGGTGTTGCGATTGCTGTGCAGGGTCTATGTCAGGAAGCTGGCGTTATCTTTATGGCCGGTCTTACACACTCAAATGATACGACTGGTAAAGATAAGAAAGCCAATGGCTTCCGTCACTTCTTTAACGGTTATATGTCAGGTGCTGCTTTGGCTCCTGTGCTTGAAGCTCGTTATGGTAAAGATCGTCGTGCTTATCACCTTACAGCTGATTATACTTGGGGTTGGACACAGCAAGAGTCTATCCAGCAGGCAACTGAAGGCAAGGGTTGGGAGACTGTTAACAACGTGTTGACACCGCTCGCAACAACTGACTTTTCGTCTTATGTTGCTCCTGTTCTTAACTCAGGTGCCGATGTTCTGGTTCTAAACCACTACGGTGGTAATATGGTGAACTCACTAACATCTGCTGTTCAGTTCGGTCTTCGTGACAAGCAAGTTAACGGTAAAAACTTTGAGATTGTTGTTCCATTGTATTCACGCCTAATGGCTCGTGGTGCTGGTGAGAACGTTAAAGGCATCTTTGGTTCAACCAACTGGCACTGGTCATTGCAAGACGAAGGTTCAAAAGCATTCGTTAAGTCATTTGGTCAGAAATATGGCTTCCCGCCATCACAGGCTGCGCACACAGTGTATTGTCAGACATTGCTATATGCTGATGCATGTGAACGTGCTGGTACATTCAATCCATGCGGTATTGGTGAAGCTCTTGAAGGCTTCAAGTTTGATGGTCTTGGCAATGGTGCAACTGAGTACCGTGCGGAAGATCACCAGTGCTTCAAAGACGTTCTAGTTGTGAAGGGTAAAGACAACCCGACATCAGAATTTGACGTTCTGGAAGTTGTGGAAGTTACTCCACGTGCACAGGTTGAATACCCTGTTGATCACCCAATGTTTGCTGGTGGTGATCTGGGTAAATGTAACCCAGGCGTATAGTATAGTCTTATGCGCGCGGCCTTGCTTTGTGCTTGGTCGCGCTCATCAGCATATTCAATTCTTTATAATAAACTGGCTCTTTAAAGGGCTCTGTTTGCTAATTAACGGGCAGGGACGATGGACGCATTCCTTCTTCAAATCCTAAACGGGCTCGACAAGGGTTCTGCTTATGCATTGATCGCCTTGGGGCTAACTCTCATTTTTGGCACGCTTGGTGTTGTCAATTTTGCGCATGGCGCGCTGTTTATGCTTGGCGCCTTTGTTGCTGTAACATTGCAAAGAGCCCTCAGTATTTCAAAAATTACACTTGATCCTGAAAAGCTTGATTTCTTAGGAAATCCTTTAAAAATCAAGACGCCCTATGTCGTGGATTGGTTTGGTGAAGCTGCTGGTACCGCTTTAATTAACTGGTCAGTACCACTCGCCATAATTGTCGCTATCCCTGTAATGCTCTTTATCGGTTGGGCAATGGAGCGAGGTCTTATAAAGCATTTTTACAAGCGTCCTCACTCCGATCAGATTCTAGTGACGTTTGGACTTGCCATAGTTATCCAAGAAATTGTGAAAGCAAATTTTGGTGCTAATCCAATTCCGACACCCGCACCGGATCAATTTATTGGTTCATTTGATTTTGGCGCGTTAATTGGTCTTGAAGCAAATGCAGTGATATATCCGTACTGGCGCCTGATCTATTTTTCATTCTCTGCTATAGTTATCGCCTCTGTTTTCGCATTTCTGCAGTTTACAACATTTGGGATGGTTGTGCGCGCCGGTATGGCTGATCGCGAAACCGTCGGTCTTCTTGGCATAGATATTGATAAACGTTTTACGTTGATGTTCGGCATCGCAGCTGCGGTCGCGGGTTTGGCTGGCGTAATGTATACACCGATTAATTCACCCAACTATCACATGGGTATGGACTTTCTCGTTCTTAGTTTCGTTGTCGTTGTTGTCGGCGGAATGGGTTCACTTGGGGGAGCTGTCCTCGCCGGTTTCTTACTCGGTATTTTAGAAAGTTTTGCATCTACCACATGGGCAACAACCACGTTGCCAGGCATCAACCAAATTATCATTTATCTCGTTGCTATTATCGTCCTCTTGACCCGTCCTCGCGGTCTCATGGGTCGAGCTGGTGTGATGGAGGAATAAGACATGACTAGTTTAAATAAAGCTGATCGACGTACGCTATATTTCGTCATTTTAATTACGCTTCTTGCGCCATTTATTTTAAATCCATTTCCAGATGGGTCTGTGATGGCGCAGTTTAATGCAGGCTATCCAGACTTGATGCAACGGTTTGCCTACTTTGGTATCCTGGCGATTGGGTTCAATATTTTATTTGGACTAACTGGCTATCTGTCATTCGGGCATGCTGCCTTTTTAGGGGTGGGCTCTTACTCAGCGGTTTGGATGTTTAAACTTCTTAGCTACAATATTATTCCTGGTTTAATTCTGTCCGTTATTGTTGCCGGTATTTTCTCAGTAATTATTGGCTTCATTTGTTTGCGAAGATCGGGGATTTACTTTTCCATTCTAACGCTTGCCTTTGCACAAATGAGCTTTGCGATGGCCTATTCGGTGTTCTCAAATCCAAGCTTTAACCTCACGAATGGTGAGACCGGATTGCAGGTTTATAACAATGATCCTCAATATTTATTGAGTGAAGGTGATTCAACAGTTCCGCATCTCTTTGGCCTTGAAATGCAAGAAACATTTACCTGGGAGGTCGGCGCGTGGGCATTCTCATTTAATGTTGGGTACTATCTGTGCGCAATCTTCTTGATCGCAATGTTCTATCTTTCACTAAAGATTTTTCGCTCACCGTTTGGGTTGATGTTACGTGCAGTTAAAACCAATCAAACACGAATGAGTTATACAGGTTTAAACTCTAAACCCTATACACTTGCTGCTTTTGTAATTTCAGGCATGTATGCGGGTTTAGCCGGAGGCTTGATGGCGTCGATGGATCCGCTTGCAGGAGCAGAGCGCATGCAGTGGACGGCGTCTGGCGAGATTGTGTTGATGACTATTCTTGGTGGCACAGGCACGTTGCTTGGTCCTGTCTTGGGGGCTGGTTTCATTAAATATTTCGAAAATATTTTTTCTAAGATCAATGATAGTGTCCTTGAGGGTTGGTTTGCCTTCATGCCGGAGGTGTTGACAGATACATTTGTCTGGATCTTTGGGTCCTTTGTCGGAAAAGGTTGGCATCTCACGCTTGGTGCATTGTTTATGGTGATCGTGATCTTCCTGCCTGGTGGTCTTGTAGAAGGTTCGCAAAAAATTATGACGGTGTTCACAAGAAAGAAAGGCGATGATGAAAAATCAGAGCCGGGCAGTACTGCTGTCTCACCAGCTGAATGATTTCGGGCAGAATAGTTTAAGGAAAATAAAATGGGTATTTTGGAAGTTCAAAATGTCAATAAGAGTTTCGGTGGCCTTAAAGCTCTGCAGAATGTGAATTTGAATGTTGATGAATCAACTATACATGCAATTATTGGTCCCAATGGTGCTGGTAAATCAACTCTACTTAATTGTTTTGTCGGTCGCTTGATACCAGATACCGGCGCTGTGACATTCGATAGTCATTCCCTGCTCGGTAAAAAACCTCATGAAATAAACCAAATTGGTGTGTCACGCGTGTTCCAAACGCCCGAGATTTTCTCTGATTTAACTGTTTTTGAAAATGTGATGATTCCGTGTTTCGCAAAACGTGATGGTGCCTTTTCTCTTGAAGCAATTAAGCCTGTTTCGAACGAAGTTGATATTTGTGAGAAAGCGGAACAAATGTTGCTGGATGTTGATATGGCCGACAAGAAGGACATGACGGCATCTTCATTATCGCGAGGTGATAAGCGTCGTTTGGAGATGGCGATGTGTTTATCTCAAGATCCCAAACTGCTGCTTCTTGATGAGCCAACCGCTGGCATGGCGCGCGCAGATACTAATAATACGATTGAGTTGCTGGCCAAAATTCAGGCTAAGCGTCAAATCACTATGGTGGTGATTGAGCATGACATGCATGTGGTATTTTCACTTGCACAAAAAATTTCTGTGCTGGCGCAAGGCACTGTTATTGTCGAAGATCTCCCTGAAAACATTAAAGGTCATCCGAAAGTGCAAGAGGCCTATCTAGGTACTGCGCATAACTAATCTGATTTTGATAAGCTGAGTGAAATTATGACTGATAATATGAACGCAAACCACGCTAGAAATGCTCCGGCCTATTTTTCCGCATGGGATTTAAAGGCTTATTATGGTGAGAGCTACATTGTTCAAGGTGTTGACCTCAATGTGCATGAGGGTGAGATTTTGGCGTTATTGGGCCGGAATGGTGCTGGAAAAACATCAACATTGCGTGCGATTTCTCGTCTTGAAGACCCAATGTTAACTCATGGTGAAGTTTGGCTTGATCACCAGCCATTACATACTATGAAAGCGTTTGAAGCCTCACGAGCCGGTATTGGACTAGTGCCTGAGGATCGTCGGATTATTCCGGGACTATCAGTGGAAGAAAACCTGCAACTTGCGCAGATTGAAAAACCTATAGGTTGGTCAATTGAGCGCATCTATGAATTATTCCCGCGGCTTGGTGAACGCGCCAAGCAGGAGGGGATTACACTGTCGGGCGGCGAACAACAGATGCTCGCTATTGGCCGCGCACTGGCGCGCGATATTAAGCTTTTGCTCTTGGATGAACCCTATGAAGGCTTAGCGCCTGTGATTGTTCAAGAGATTGAAAAAACACTTCAACTCATTCGTGAACAAGGCATGACAACCATTATTGTTGAACAAAATGCTGTTGCAGCGCTTAATCTTGCTGATCGAGCTGTTATTCTTGATACAGGCAAAGTTGTCTTTGATGGGACAGCCAAAGAAGTTCTTGATAATGTTGAACTAAGACATGAGTATCTTGCTATCTAGAGCGAAATTCGCATAAGTGAATACGATATTATTTAGTAAAATACAGTTTACGTAAGTGTGGGGAGAACACCATGAGCGATCCAATTTATCCGCCATCAGATGATTTTGTCAGTGAAACGCATATATCAAAATCAAAATATGATGAAATGTATGCATCGTCAGTCCAAGACCCAGATGCATTTTGGGGCGAAGTTGGCAAGCGTCTTGATTGGATCGAGCCATTCACGAAAGTAAAAAATAGTACATTTGATTACGATAATGTTTCGATTAAGTGGTTTGAAGATGGTGTTCTAAATGTATGCGCAAATTGTGTGGATCGGCACGTAGAAACACGTGGAGACCAGACGGCTATCATTTGGGAAGGCGATGATCCTTCCCATTCTGAGCACATCACTTACAAACAACTACATGAGCAGGTCTCGCGCCTTTCAAATGCGTACAAAAAACTTGGTGTAAGCAAGGGAGATCGCGTTGTACTTTATATGCCGATGATCCCCGAAGCTGCTTATGCTATGCTGGCCTGCGCACGTATTGGTGCTGTTCACTCAATTGTATTTGGTGGTTTTTCGCCTGATGCTCTCGCAAGTCGTATTGACGATAGCGGTGCAAAATTATTGGTTACTGCAGATGAGGGCCCTCGCGGTGGTAAGAACATTCCACTTAAGAAGAATGTTGATGCTGCTTTAGATATTTGCGGTGATGTTGCAACGATTGTTGTTAAGCGTACCGGGGGCGGACCGGGCAATAAAGACGGTCGTGATCACGACTATGCAGAGCTTGTAGGAAGCGTCTCTGCGGATTGTCCAGTGGAGCCTATGAATGCTGAGGACCCACTTTTCATTTTGTATACATCGGGTTCTACCGGCAAGCCAAAAGGTGTGCTGCATACATCAGGTGGATATCTCACCTATGCGGCGATGACCCACGAGTATGTCTTTGATTATCATGACGGTGATGTTTACTGGTGTACGGCTGATGTTGGTTGGGTAACGGGACATAGCTATATCGTATATGGCCCGCTCGCCAATGGTGCAGTCACGCTCATGTTTGAAGGTGTGCCAACATATCCTGATGCATCTCGTTTTTGGCAAGTTTGCGAAAAGCATAAAGTCAATCAGTTTTACACAGCCCCAACAGCTATTCGCTCTCTCATGGCTCAAGGTAATGAACCTGTTGAAAAATGCGACCTCTCATCGGTTAAAGTTTTGGGTACCGTTGGTGAGCCAATAAATCCAGAAGCTTGGAATTGGTACAACGAAGTTGTTGGCAAGGGGAGATGCCCGATCGTTGATACATGGTGGCAAACTGAAACTGGTGGACATATGATTACCCCGCTTCCAGGTGCTACATCGACAAAGCCAGGATCGGCAACGACACCATTCTTTGGTGTTCAGCCCGTGCTTCTTGACCCAACATCAGGTGTTGAAATTCACGAAACAGCGGCCGAAGGCGTATTGTGTATAAAAGACAGTTGGCCCGGCCAGATGCGTACGGTTTATGGCGATCATAAGCGTTTCGTTCAAACCTATTTCTCAGATTATAAAGGTTATTATTTCACTGGCGATGGGTGCCGCCGTGATGCAGATGGTTATTATTGGATTACTGGCCGCGTCGATGATGTGATCAATGTTTCTGGCCATAGAATGGGAACGGCAGAAGTTGAGAGCGCGCTTGTTGCTCATTCGAAAGTGTCTGAAGCCGCCGTTGTGGGGTATCCTCATGATGTGAAGGGTCAAGGCATATACTGTTACGTGACACTTAATGCAGGTGAAGAGCCGTCTGATGAGTTACGACTCGAGCTTCGCAACTGGGTGCGAAAAGAAATTGGACCAATCGCATCGCCTGATCTATTGCAATGGGCGCCAGGTCTTCCCAAAACACGTTCCGGCAAAATCATGCGCCGCATTTTGCGCAAAATCGCCGAGGATGATTTTGGTGCTCTGGGTGATACATCAACCTTAGCGGACCCTTCTGTTGTCGATAACCTCATCGAAAACCGTATGAACAAGTCCTAGTAACTGGGGATCAACTGAAATGACCGATCAATAGTCGGTCATTTTTGCAGTTAGTGATATCAATAATTACAAATATCATTGATAAGCGTCGTAGTTCTTATAAGATTACAACTCCATGTGTGATCTTTGTTGTAAATTTTGATTGTCCTGTGTATCAGATACGTCAAATTTGATCCGCAATTGCGGGAAGGGCGCTGGCTTGAACGGTATTGAAAAAACACTTCGGGATACTTTGGCGAAGCTGGAAAATCCAGATTCAACAACGCGTCAAAAATTATACGATACGACCGAAGCAATATTGCGCAGAAGTTTGGAGCCCTTTGCTCAGTCAAAGCCTGAGATAGTCGCCGAACGGTTACAAAATCTGCAAGATATAATCGTTATTCTCGAACAAGAGTATAATCTCAAAGTACCGCTTGATGACCTTATAAAAGATCCTTCTTTTTCAATTCCAAATGTTGCGCCTCCTATTACTGAGACTGCAAACTCTGAAAGGTCAGGGGCTGAACCATTCGTACCACAAGTAGAGCCAGACACTTCGATGGCTTCTCCGGAAATTCATACTGATCCTCACCTTTTGGAAACTCCAAGTATTTCACAACCAACTGTGCCGTGGCCTGAATCAAATGTACAAGCGCCCACACAGAACCAATCGACCCCTCATGTTTCAGTGGAAAGAAGCCATATCGAGGTAAGTGAGAAAAGTATTGATATTGATAGGCCGCCGTCAGATACCCCCGATGAGTTGAAAGTTGAGCAAGTAGTGGCGGCAAGTTCAGCTTCAGACAACAAGGCTGATCGCAAGCTTCGCAAGAAAGAAAGACGTGAAAAGCGTCGGCGTCGCGGTAGCCTTTTAGACCTAGTTGCTGGTTCAATTGTATCTGTAGTTTTTATAATCTTTCTGTTTGGCGGGATATGGTTATTTTCAAACAGTGAGTATTATCAATTGTTTCTTGATTGGCGGAACGGCGATAATCTCGAAAACTCTGAAGAACAGATTGCCGATAAAGATTTCATCCCAAAACCATTGACGAGCGAAGGCGATCAGTTGGACAGCTGGACGGAGATATTTGGTTATAAAGATGTCGAAAATGTGCGCGGTCGCGGTGAAGCGTTGGTTGAAACAATTGATGACGGCGGTGATGGTGGTGTTCGTATTACATCTGTTAACTCCAGTGAATTTGGTGAGGCACAAATCCCACTGGATACTGATAAATTAAGGGCTGCTACATCGCAAAAGTTTGCAATTGCATTGTCAATATTTGCAGAAAGTCCAACCCAGATTTACGTTAAGTGCCAGCTTAAGAACGGTATTGAAACTGATCGACGGCGTTTTCAACTCAATGGTGGCCTTAATAATGTTATGTTAGAAATGGATATGACTGGCGTGGCAAGTTTTGATCCGGCTCCACATATTGCCTTGAATAGCGATATAACAGGTGGAGGTCGCTCCATTGATCTATATGACGTGAGATATCAAATTATTGAGTGATCAGATCTAAAGGAATTTAAGATGCGGACTATTTTTGTAAATGGCAAATTCGTGGATGAATCTGATGCTGTGATATCCGTTTTTGATCGCGGGTTTCTGTTTGCTGATGCAGTTTATGAAGGGATTGCAGTTCTAGGTCGAAAGCTTGTTGATTTTAACGGGCATATTGATCGCCTGAAACGCTCTTGTGGTGAACTGGATATTCCATACCAAGCCGATGGAGATGAAATCCAGGAGGTCTTAAAAACACTTATCGAAAGGAATAATCTTGATGAGGGATTTATCTATTTTCAAGTAAGTCGTGGAGCTGCCGAGCGAGACTTTGTCTATGATAATAGTGCCATGACACCAAGCGTTGTGTCATTTACACAGGCTAAGAGTATTATTGATAACCCTGTTGCCAAGAAGGGTATTTCCATCGCTACAGTTGAGGACCTTCGTTGGGGGCGTTGTGATATAAAAACTGTTCAACTTCTACATTCATCACTCTCCAAAATGGAAGCTCAGAAACGTGGAGCCGACGACGCATGGTTGGTCAAGGACGGTGTAGTGCTAGAGGGCACATCAAACAATGCATATATCGTAACCAACGAAAATACCATTGTGACACGCCCACTTTCCAGAGCGATTTTACCAGGCATTACACGCGCTGCAATCCTTCAATATGCGGAAGAAACTGGCATTAAGGTAGAAGCACGAGAATTTACCGTTGAAGAAGCAAAAGCAGCGAATGAAGCCTTTATCACCTCGGCGACAACTTTTTTGTTCCCTGTTGTCGAGATTGACGGACAGCAAATTGGTGATGGAAAGCCCGGCGAAATTTCAAAAAGAATTCGCGAATTATATATTCAAGAAAGCTTGAAGAGAGCGATTTAACGCAGATGACAGTTCAGACATTGAAAATTAAAAGGCCAGACGACTGGCATCTTCATTTGCGTGATGGTGAAATGCTGGAAGCTGTTTTGCCTGAGACCACACGCCATTTTGCACGTGCGATTATTATGCCCAATCTCGTGCCACCAGTGGTAACGAATGAAGAGGCGAAAGCCTATCGCGAACGAATTATGCAAGCAGTTCCAAGTGATGATAATTTTGAACCGTTAATGACGCTTTATTTAACAGAAGACACAGACCCTGATGATCTGGAACAGGCTTTCAAATCAGGAACTGTGCATGCGGCAAAACTATACCCGGCTGGTGCGACAACCAACTCTGAAAATGGTGTTCGAAATTTTGAGAACATTATGCCAGTTCTTGAACGTATGGCTGAGATCGGTATGACACTATGTGTTCATGGTGAAGTAACTGACCCCGCCATCGATATATTTGATCGTGAGAAGGTCTTCATAGAAGTCGTGCTTGACCCATTGCGTCAGCGTTTACCGCAGTTGCGTGTGACAATGGAGCATATCACCACGTCAGATGCTGTTGATTATGTAACCGGCTCAACAGGGCCATTAGGTGCAAGCATTACAACGCATCATTTGATGATTAACCGCAATGCAATTTTGGTTGGCGGCATTAAACCCCATTATTATTGTTTGCCTGTCGCTAAGCGTGAAGAGCATCGTCTGGCACTTGTGAAATCTGCTACCTCAAAAGATGAACGTTTTTTTCTTGGTACAGATTCTGCCCCGCACTTAGATAAAGCCAAGATTGATGTTTGTGGCTGTGCAGGTATCTTCACGTCCACAAATACGATGGCCTGTCTTGCACAAGTATTTGATGATGAAAATGCATTGGATCGCCTTGAAGCCTTTTCGAGTTTAAATGGACCAAAACACTATCAACTTGATGCGAATGAAGAGATGATAACACTAGTAAAGCGAGACATTCCTACCGTCTTTCCTGCATCAATCACGACACCGGATGGACCTGTTACAGTGTTTGACCCTATGACACCCCTTTATTGGGATGTTGAAAGCTAGATTTATTTAACGGCTTACCAACTCAATGTTAGCTTCTTGATTGAATATAGTTTGCAAGCGCAGCTGTAGAACTATCATGTCCGCTTGCATCTTCTGTACCTTCAACAACGGGAAGCAGGCCTGTAGCAAGTTCTTTACCCAGTTCCACTCCCCATTGATCATATGCGTTGATGCCAAAAATTTGGGCTTCCACAAAAACACGGTGTTCATAAAGCGCGATCAAGCGACCAAGCGCAAAGGGTGTCAGCTTATCATAAACAAATGTTATGGATGGGCGATTTCCGGTAAAGACGCGATGAGGAGCACCTTCTTTTGCGTTCTCGTCATTCATTCCCTTGGCTTTAAGTTGTGCCGTTGCTTCTTCCAATGTGCGGCCTTTCATTAAAGCCTCTGATTGGGCTAAACAATTGGCAATGAGAAGCTTGTGCTGATGTGTCAAATCTTCTTCATAGGCATTGGCCGCAATCATAAATTCAGCCGGAATAATATCGGTGCCTTGGTGGATTAACTGGTAAAATGCGTGCTGACCATTGGTGCCAGGTTCACCCCAAACTATTGGCCCTGACGATGTTTCTAAAGCCTCACCATTAGTTGTTACGCCTTTACCGTTGGATTCCATATCCAGCTGCTGCAAATAGGCAGGAAAACGGGATAAACGCTGGTCATAAGGCAAGATGGCACGGGTCGTGAAACCGCAAACATTACGATGCCAAACACCTAATAGAGCAAGCATAACAGGTAAATTGTCTTTGGCCTCGGCTTCACGAAAATGGTTATCCATTGAATGAGCGCCATCTAAAAACGCCCGGAAATTCTCTTTGCCAATTGCAATCATGATCGGAAGACCAATTGCAGACCACAGCGAATATCTTCCGCCAACCCAATCCCAAAACCCAAAGACACGCGATGGTGACATACCAAAATCTTGAACCTTATCGAGAGCAGTAGAAACAGCTGCAAAATGATGTTCAACGGCGTTTTCACCCAAGGCATCAGAAATCCATTTTCGTGCGGTCTGTGCGTTGGTCATTGTTTCAATTGTTGTGAATGTTTTTGACGCAATAATCACAAGCGTATTTTCAGGAGAGAGTTTTTCAAGTGTATCGGCAATATGTGCGCCATCAACGTTTGAAACAAAATGTGCCACAGGCCCATCGTGCTCCGGTGCGAGCGCCAGCGTTGCCATAACCGGCCCTAGGTCTGATCCGCCAATACCAATATTGACAATGTCCGTAATGACTCTTCCAGTTGCACCTCTTATGTCTCCCGAGCGCACATCGTCCGAGAACTTGCCCATAGCATCAAGTACTGCATGAATATCAGGTATGACATTCTCACCATCCACGATGATTTCAGTGTCTCGTGGAGCGCGAAGTGCCGTGTGCAATACGGCGCGATCTTCCGTAGTGTTAATTTTCTCGCCTGCGAACATCGCATCGCGTTTTGCAAATACATCTGAAACATCAGCAATTTTCATCAGTTCAGCAATGATATCGTCATCAATACCGCACTTTGAATAATCCATCAAAAAATCATCGTGTTTTATAGTAAATTTTGACGCGCGGTCAGAATTTTTTGCAAAAGCTTGCCGCATATCCATATGACCAGATGAACTGAGATTGGATTTCAGTTGCTCGATAATTTGGCGGCTTTGTGCGTTCATGACAATTAACTCCTGTTATATCGCTCCTATATGACGTCAGAATGTGACAAAATCAACAAAACATTGTCTTAGATAAACAAAAATTTAATCGATTTAAATATTCCGAAGTTCGCGCCGCAATATTTTGCCAACATTGCTTTTTGGCAACTCGTCATGAAAGACGATAAATTTGGGGCGCTTGTAGTTGGTTAGTTCCTTTTTGCAATGCGCTCTTACATCATCGTCTGTGAGGCGTTCATCATTTTTTACAACAAAGAGCTTGATGTCATCGTTGCCGTCTTTATTTGAAATGCCAATTGCTGCGCATTCGGTTACCCCATCCAACATAGTGACAACGTCTTCAATCTCATTGGGGTATACATTAAAGCCGGAAACCAAGATCATATCTTTAAGGCGATCAACGATCGTGATCTGCCCTTCCTGATCCATAAAGCCAATATCACCGGTTTTGAGCATACCGTCTTTTGTCATGATTTTTTCGGTTTCTTCCGGCATGTTCCAATAACCAAGCATAACTTGCGGCCCGCCAATACAGATTTCACCAATTTCGCCTGGAGGAAGTGCTTTTCCTTTTTCATCGTGAATTTCGACGATTGTTGACGGTATAGGCAGTCCAATAGTGCCGGTGAACACATCAAGATCAAAACGATTGCCGCTCACGACAGGAGAAGTTTCCGTAAGCCCATAGCATTCTTTGATCGTTGAACCTGTGACAGTACTCCATCTGTTAGCCACAGCGGTTTGTGTTTTCATCCCGCCACTTGCCGTGATCATGTCATGAGAAAAATCGAGTTTTCGGAAGTCTTCATTATTTAAAAGTGCATTGAAAAGTGTGTTCAATCCACCAAATATCTGAACCTTGTGCTTACGCAAATCTTTGATCAAAGCAGGTATATCTCTGGGGTTTGGTATGAGCAGATTATGTCCGCCGATACGTGTTGAGATCATGAGGTTTACGGTCAAAGAAAAAATGTGAAACAAAGGCAAAGCACAGAGGAAAGTCAGCTGTGACGGCATTGCCTTTCCCTTCACACCGCTATCAATCCAAACAGCAGATTGCTCTGCATTTGAAAGTACATTTGCGTGAGAAATCATGGCAGCTTTTGGTATGCCTGTCGTGCCGCCAGTATATTGAAGCACAGCCAGATCATCGTGACTTCGCTTAAACGGTGTAAAAGAGCGAGCGAAGCCGATTGTCAATGCATCAGTATAGCTGGTAGCTGAGGGAAGCGAATAGTTTGGCACCATCTTTTTGATGTGTCTGACAACATTATTTACGATGAATGATTTTAGACCCAGCGTTTGCCCATGAAACATATCACCCATTCTCGTGATGCAAATATGTTTGACGCTCGTCTCACTCAGTACTTTTTCAAGTGTATGTGCGAAATTTTCCAAAAGAATGATGGTTTTAGCACCTGAATCAACAAGCTGATTTCTAACCTCGCGTGGTGTGTATAAAGGATTGATGCATGTCAACGTAAAACCAGCACGCAAAACCGCCGCGATGATAATTGGCGTTTGTAGAATATTGGGAAGCATGATCGCAACTCGAGCGCCTTCTTGAAGGCCTAATGAATGAAGCCAGCCTGCCATCGCAGCGGATGTATCGCCCCATTCTTTATATGAGATGGATTTACCCATACATGTATGAGCAAGCGCGTTCCCGTTTTTTTCAAAGGCATCTTCAAAAAAAGCGCCAATTGAGTCATGTTCCAACGGTCCGATCTCCGCAGGTACATCCTCCGGATAGGCGTTTAACCAAATATGTTTTTGTTCACTTCTGACCATTTTACCTCCCAAGTAGATGGTCTGACCCTTTTTAGTCCTCCACGAAACCGAGGCCGTGTCCAGCTATTTTATTGTCAATCTCACCGATCACGTCTCCATCCTTACCCGTATACGGCAAAGCCGTTAAAATGGTTCGGATAATGTTTATGCGTGCGCGACGCTTGTCATTAGCTTTCACCACTGTCCAGGGTGCCAGTTCGGAATGCGTGGTCGATAGCATGAGATCACGTTTTTTTGTGTAGTCGTCCCACTTATCAAAGCTTGCAATATCCATCGGCGAAAGCTTCCATATTTTGAGAGGATTGTGACGGCGATCATGAAAGCGTTTGAGTTGCATTTCGCGACCAATATTAAGCCAGAATTTAAAGAAATAAATACCTTCATCCGATATCATTTTTTCAAATAGTGGTGTGTCTTGTAAAAAGTTGGCATGTTGCTCTGGCGTGCAAAATCCCATAACCGGCTCAACACCGGCCCGATTATACCAAGAACGATCATAAAGCACCATCTCGCCGGATGTCGGAAAGTGTGATACGTAGCGTTGATAATACCATTCGCCACGTTCGCGCTCAGTCGGTTTTGGTAGTGCTACAGAACGAACGGTTCGGTGGTTCATATATTGCTTTACAGCATTAATCGAGCCGCCTTTACCTGCCGCATCTCTGCCCTCAAAAACTGAGATAACTCTATTATCGCTTTCCTTAAGCCATGCTTGTACTTTGACAAGTTCTACCTGTAGAGCTTCTATTGTTTCTTCGTATTGTTTCCATTTCAACTTCTTATCATATGGATAATCACCCGATGAGAATGCATCTTCGTCTAACCAATTAGGAAGTTCAGGATTGTCAATATCAAATTCACGTTGTTTGCCGTTGATTTCAAGCGTCACAGCTCGGGATTCATTACTCATATCACTCACTCATTGGGCAAAACGCCGCGTTATTGTTATCGGTTAAGTGTAATTGGCGCATATTCTCGGAGATTTTTCAAGATATTTGAGTTGGAGATGTAAACTTAATCAAATACTTGCGCGCGCAGCCTAGCGAAAATGCTTGGAAAGTTTGAGGCCCTGCGCCTGATAATTGGACTTCAAATCAGCACCGTATAGTGCCTGTGGTTTTTCCTGCATATGCTCATAGACAAGACGCCCAACAATTTGCCCATGTTCCAGAATAAATGGAACTTCATGACTGCGAACTTCAAGCACGGCGCGGCTGCCAGTTCCCCCAGCTAAGCTATTGCCAAATCCAGGGTCAAAGAAACCTGCATAGTGAACACGAAATTCTCCAACGAGTGGATCAAACGGGGTCATTTCAGCGGCATATAACGGCGGAACGTGCACGGCTTCTTGCGAAGCAAGAATGTAAAATTCATCAGGATCGAGGATAAGCTCTGGCACACCGCGATTATAAATTGGTTCCCAAAAATCAAACACATCATGTGCTGCTTTTATGTCTACATCAACAACGCTTGTATGATGCTTGCCACGATAGCCAACAAGAGAACCTTCACCATCACCTTGTAGGTCGATAGACATGCCGATGCCGCCGCCCGATATATTTGGCGCATCCGCATGAATGAGTGTTTCGGCATCATGAAGCGCGCGAACATCATCTTCGCTTAACAGCGCATTGCCTGTACGAAAACGAACTTGCGAAAGACGTGATCCAGTACGGGCAACAATGGGAAATGTGCGAGGACTAACCTCCATCCATAGCGGGCCATTGTATCCCGCGATGATTTTATCAAACTCCGGCCCGTAATCAGTCATAACGCGGGTAAAAATATCTAGCCGCCCAGTTGAGCTTTTGGGATTGGCAGATGCGGATATCGTTTCTGGTAGATTGATGCTTTCAAGTAGCGGCACGATATAAACACATCCGGTTTCAAGCACAGCGCCATTGGTAAGATCAATCTCGTGAAGCTTTAACCGATCGAGCTTTTTTTCAACCGTACTATTGGGGCCTGGCAAAAAACTTGCTCGCACGCGATAAGCTTTAGCGCCTAAACGAAGATCAAGACTTGCAGGTTGTATTTGGTCAGAATCCAGAGGCTTTTGACTCGCCAGGCGGCCTTGGTCAAATAATTCTGAAATCAGTCTATCTGACAAAATTCCTGTCTGACGTCCGTTATTGCTCAAGGTTTCAGCCATCTCACTTATCCATCGTTTGCTTTTTTCTGGCAGTTCATGCGAATTGACGCAAGTCGAGGATCGTGATAATTGCTCGTTATCCCGTGGTGATTTGGCCGACCGGCTTGCAGCCACTTTAAATAACTAGCTAAAAGGTCGTGCGTTTAAGAACTCTTTTGACGTTTGACCGGCTGGCTTGTGCAAGTCGGTTTTATTTTGCCTGAGTTTTTCTGCTTGGCTAGTTTGTTTGGAAGTAACATGACTGAAAAAAAATCTTATCGCGATGCAACGAAGCTTGTTCATGCTGGTACAACCCGTTCGCAATTTGGTGAAACATCTGAAGCCCTTTATCTAACACAAGGCTATTTGTATGATAGTTCGAGTTCGGCCGAAGCACGTTTTTTAGGTGAAGAAGACGGGTATATTTATTCCCGCTATGCCAACCCTACCGTTTCCATGTTTGAAGAACGGATGTGCATACTCGAAGGTGCAGAGGAAGGCCGTGCAACCGCTTCCGGTATGGCAGCTGTTACTGCAGCGCTTATGTGTCAGGTTGAGGCTGGTGATCATGTTGTTGCCGCCCGTGCACTATTTGGGTCTTGTCGTTGGGTAATTGAAAAACTAATGCCGAAATATGGCATTGAGACAACTCTGGTTGATGGCACGGACCTCAAAAAATGGGAAGAAGCTATTCGTCCAAACACCAAAGTGATGTTTTTGGAAAGCCCAACAAATCCGACACTGGAAGTAATCGATATTGCTGGCGTTGCTAAGCTGGCCAATCAGTGCGGCGCAAAGCTTGTTGTCGACAATGTTTTTGCAACTCCACTTTTCCAGAAGCCTTTAGACTTAGGCGCGCACATTGTGGTTTATTCGACGACAAAACATGTCGATGGCCAAGGCCGTTGCTTGGGTGGAATTATTCTGTCAGATTCCGAATGGATCAATGAGACGTTGCAAGATTACTATCGTCATACTGGACCTTCCATGTCACCGTTTAATGCGTGGACAATGCTAAAAGGGCTTGAGACCTTGTCATTAAGGGTCAATGAACAAACGCGAAATGCAAAAGCGGTGGCCGATTTCTTGGCGGAGCATAATGCTATTTCACGTGTTATCTATCCAGGACGAGCAGATCATCCTCAGGCAGATATTATTGCCAAGCAAATGACGGGTGGGTCCACATTGGTGGCCTTTGAATTAAAGCGCGGTAAGAATGCAGCATTTAAAATGCAGGATGCACTGGATGTTATTAGCATCTCCAATAATTTGGGTGATGCGAAGAGTTTAATCACGCACCCGGCGACAACAACTCACAAGAATTTGGCAGAAGAAGATCGACAGCTTCTTGGTATCACCGATGGGACTGTGCGTGTTTCCTTTGGGATTGAAGATGTGAATGATTTGCTTGAAGATTTCGAGCAAGCACTTAATAATCTTTAGTTGGGCATCTGTTCTTGTCTACTTGCATCAAACGCCGCCTTTGCCAGCATAATTCGCGAGAAGGCGGTATAGATACAGATTGCTGAAAAAATGTAAGCAATGATCGAAAACCAGTCCGGGAAGATGCAAAACAGCGCAAACGTGATGAACGTCTCGGTGGCTTCGGCAAGACCGGTAGTGAAGTAAATAGATTTTTGACCACGGACTTCCGTCTTGAGTTGCCATTTTTCTGCAAAAATTGAATAAGCAAGAAAACTCGAACCAGTGATGTAAAACGAAAAGAGCAGAAGAGATCCTGCGATCGCATTGTTTATTGGATCATAAATAATGAAGGCAAGTGGGATTAGTCCATAGAAGGCAAAGTCCAGAACGATATCCAAGAAACCGCCAAAGTCTGTTGTTTGGCTGTGTCGTGCCACCGCGCCATCTAGCCCATCGCCTACTCGACTCAAGAGCAAGAGCGCAAGCCCAGAAATAAGGTAACCATAGACAATAAAGATCGCTGATATAAGCCCGACAATGAAAGAAGCTATGGTTACACTATCAGCCGAAATGCCTCTTTTAGCCAGAAATTGACCTGCACTATCCAGCATTGGGTCGATTATTTTGCGCGCTGAACCGTCCAGCATATCAGTTTCCTCAGTTAATTTATTTTCCCATACAGATACTAACCAACATACGCAATTCATTGTTCATCACTTATTTGTCACCAAATGATTGGCCTTTGCTGACTTGACCTGATCATCATGCTATAGAATAAGGCAATATGGTTGATAAGGCCTGTTGATAAAGGACTTGAAGATAGCGGATGTATCAGGCGACAACAAATGACATAGACGTAGAAGTCGAACCATTTTATATCGATGAACAATCTGAACCGGATGAAGATCGATATGTTTGGGGCTATCATATCAAAATAACCAATCGTTCTTCCAGTAGAATTCAACTCATAAGCCGTTATTGGCATATTACTGATGAGAATGGTTATGTTGATGAGGTTGCCGGCAAAGGTGTGGTGGGGGAAGAGCCATTTTTAGAGCCGGGTGCTTCATATCAATACTCATCCGGTTGCCCGCTTGATACCCCTTCTGGGATTATGCTCGGGCGTTATCAATTTAAAACAGATGCAGGTCTGGTGTTCGATGCAGAAATTCCGGCCTTCTCATTAGATCGGCCCGATATACAGAGAGTTTTGAATTGATCGGTCTTATAGATCTTAGACCTGTCGCATTGGTGACCGGCGTATTAATCACGGCGCTGGGTGTGTCAATGTTGCTACCCGCGCTCGTAGATCTTATTGTTGGCAGTTCGGACTGGCAAATTTTTGCCATTACATCTGGGCTTACAATACTTGTCGGGCTTTTGATGTTTATCTCCACCAGAGGCATTCCAAAGGGGTTATCAACGCGACAAGCGCTTTTGATGACAGTATGTTCTTGGCTTGCGTTGGTGGCTTTTGGGGCATTGCCATTTGTTTGGTCCGGTGTCGTTGATACTTATACTGACGCCTTTTTTGAATCCATGTCTGGCCTTACCACAACGGGCGCTACCGTAATTGATGATCTTGATAATGCCCCTCCTGGCATTTTGTTTTGGCGCGGCCTTCTTCAATGGCTTGGTGGTCTTGGGATCATTGTGATGGCGATTGCCGTTTTCCCAATGTTGCAAATTGGTGGTATGCAGCTGTTTAAAGCTGAGGCATTCGATACGGCAGAAAAAATCCTACCACGAACAACACAAATCTCATCTTCAATCACATTGGTCTTTATTGCGATAACAGGTCTTTGTGCCGTGCTTTATATTGCGGCTGGCATGGCTGTTGACGATGCTGTTATCCATGCGATGACAACAGTTGCGACTGGTGGTTTTTCAACAAAAGATGCATCTATGGGGCACTTCAATAGTGCCTCGATAGAAGGTGTTGCGATCATATTTATGATCTTAGGTTCGATACCATTTATCCTCTATGTGCAAATGATCCAAGGGCGGTTCAAACCACTTTGGCAGGACTCGCAAGTTCGCGTGTTTGGCGTATTTCTGTTTATAGCCATTTTTATGGCATGGTTCATGGCAGTAGCGAGTGGAGAGCATCAAGGCGCAAATGCTCTTAGGTTTGCGGCCTTCAATGTTGTGTCTGTTGTCACCGGTACAGGCTATTCGACGACTGGTTACGATAGTTGGGGCGCATTTGCTGTAAGTTTTTTCTTTCTTATTATGTTTGTGGGCGGTTGCGCCGGATCGACATCCTGCGGCATTAAAGTGTTTCGGTTTCAGGTGCTGTTCCAAGCAGTAAAACAGCATCTCAATCAGGTAATGTATCCGAGCGGTATTTTCAGACCACGATTCAATGGTAGGCCCATTCAACAACAAGTTATTGCCTCGGTTATGGCGTTCTTCTTTTTATTCATGGTGTCTTTTTTCGCACTCGCATTGGGTCTTAAACTTTGTGGGCTAGATACCACAACGGCACTTTCGGGGGCAGGGACGGCTATCGCCAATGTTGGTCCAGGTTTAGGCAGCACCATCGGTCCGACTGGCAATTATGCAAGCTTAAGCGATACGGCAAAGTGGCTTTTATCCATCGGCATGTTGCTCGGACGTCTCGAACTCTTCACACTTCTTGTCATTTTCCTGCCCAGTTTTTGGAGAACATAATCTGGGTTGATTGGGGAAAGGTTCGAGTTGTATTCCAACAAAAGATAAAAGTTGCAGATAGGCATTAAATGATAAGGGAAATAATTTCCAAACGGATTGATCAAGGACGTGGAACAGAAAAAGCTGACTTGGTTTTAAAAAACGGTCGCTTTTTTGATTTAGTCACGGGCGAATTGGTTGAAAGTGATATTGCCATTTGCGGTGATATGATCGTGGGTACTTGTGAAGATTATGAAGGTGTTGAAGAAGTTGATCTTGACGGGAAAATAGTCGTTCCGGGTTTCATTGATACGCATCTACACATTGAATCTTCGATGGTAACACCATTTGAATTTGATCGTTGTGTTTTGCCTTACGGTGTGACGACAGCACTTTGTGATCCGCACGAAATAGCCAATGTACTGGGTATCGAAGGTATAGAATATTTCCTCAAATGTGCCGAACGTACAATTATGGATGTGCGTGTTCAACTTTCCAGTTGTGTGCCTGCAACACAGATGGAAACATCCGGTGCGCGATTAGAGGCAAAAGACCTAACACCGTTGATGGATCATCCCAAGGTCATCGGCCTAGCTGAATTTATGAATTATCCCGGTGTTTTAAATAAAGATGAGGAGTGCCTTGATAAATTAGAAGCCTTTGCTGGCCGCCATATTGACGGGCATGCACCCTTGGTCAGAGGTCATGATATAAATGGATATCTAGCCGCCGGAATATCGACAGACCATGAGACAACGACAGCTGATGAAGCAATGGAGAAGCTTCGCAAGGGTATGCATATTTTAGTGCGTGAAGGCTCAGTATCAAAAGACCTGCATGCGCTAGCCCCAATTATCACCGAACGAAATTCGCCATTCATTGCATTGTGTACAGATGACAGAAATCCGCTTGATATCGCAGAGCAAGGCCATCTTGATTATATGATCAGAACCGCCATTAAACTTGGCGCCGACCCGCTTGCGATGTATCGTGCTGCTTCAATTTCAGCGGCGCGAGCATATGGCTTAAAAGATCGTGGTCTTGTGGCACCTGGTTGGCGTGCTGATTTGGTGATTATAAGTGATTTAAATGAATGCGATATTTCAGATGTCTATAGCGCGGGTCGTAAGGTTGATAATGCGCTATTTGCTACGCGAGAAACTATACCGCCCATTGGTCGTGATAGTGTCCGTTCACGAGATATAACAGCGCGAGATTTACACATTAAATCTGGTGGGAACGAGGCACACGTAATCGGTATTGTTCCCGGCAAAATTATTACACAGCATATAAGATCCGAAGTGTTAGATGGAAGACCAGAGGCCAATGCTGATCTAGGTCGAGATATAATTAAAATTTCGATCATCGAACGGCATGGGAAAAATGGAAATGTTGGCACTGGTTTTGTAAACGGATTTGGTTTGCAGAGCGGTGCAATCGCATCCACTGTTTGCCACGATCATCACAATATAGCAGTCGTCGGCGTGGATGATGGTGATATGGCTTTGGCCGCAAATCGTCTTCGTGAGATTGAAGGTGGTTTTGTTGTTGTTGATGGTGGCGAGGTGCTGGCAGAAGTTGCGTTACCTATTGCAGGTCTCATGAGCCTTGAGCCGTTTGAACATGTACGAGATCAATTGATCACGCTTCGCGCTGCTGCAAAAGGGTTGGGCGTCACGCTTGAAGAACCGTTTTTACAATTGGCATTTCTTGCACTCCCAGTTATTCCGCATCTGAAAATTACCGATATGGGTATGGTGGATGTAGATCGTTTTCAGATCATTCCATCTTGACAATTTGATCCCAAATTTACTCCGCTGGTGGATTTGATGTTGTGGCCTTATTCGGTGAATTTTCTCGAATTTGACCAAATATAGCCGCGAAAACTGTTCTTATATCGTTACCCACACCAACGAGGGCAGGCACGAGAAACAGAACGAGGAATGTTGAAAGTGCAAGACCAAACACGATTGTAATTGCCATTGGCAGGAGGAATTGTGCTTGTCGGCTTGTTTCAAATAATAGCGGCAGTAATCCGCCAATAGTTGTGAGTGATGTCAGCATCACAGCGCGCAGGCGATCAAGGCTGGCACCAATAGCAGCTTCTGCTTGATTTACACCTTCTCGTAATCGCTCATTGAGGCGAGCAACTAAGATAATGGAGTCGTTGACCAAAATACCGGATAAGCCAAGCAGGCCTATGAATGATAAAATCGTGAGTTTGAATCCCATCAACCAGTGACCAAATACGGCTCCGACAATACCAAATGGGATGATCATCATCACAGCAAGAGGCTGCCAATAGCTGCCAAAGAACCAAGCTAAGATGATATAAATCACAATGATGGCAATGATGGCGCCAAGGCGGAGATCTGAAAACGCGTTCTTTTGTTCCTCTGAGCGCCCACCAAAGCTATACGTAACGCCATGTTTGGCGGCAATTGATGCAAGCTCGCCGGCAGATGTAAGCGTTTCGGTTACTTTGTCCGTTGTGGAGACATTATTATCAATATCACCTGAAACAGAAATCGTGGTTTTGCCATCGCGGCGCTTTATGGATGCAAAGCCCTGTCGCTCACTAAGATCAACAATTTCAGTTAACGGCACGAATTGGCCAGATGGGCCTTTAAGGGAAAGGTTTCGTAATGCTGCCAGCCCGCTTTCGCGCAGTTCAGCACTGACACGAACCGTTACTTCATCATCGCCGCGTGCAAATCGGAATGGGACATTACCTTCAAATGAATTTCTAATCTGCCGACCAACATTATCGATGGAGAACCCCAGTGCGGAACCAAATGGCGTAAGTTGCATAACAAGTTCTGGTTTTCCGTAAGGTAAATTATCCTCAACACCCGATACACCTTCTAGCGTTGAGAGAAGTTGTGCGACATCATTGGCTGCCGCTTTGAGCTGTTCTGAACTATCTCCCTGTAAGCGAACCTCAACATCTCGTCCGGGAGGGCCTCCGCGAGATTGAGCAACTGAGAAACGTTGGATGCCAGCAATACGTGGAGCTTCCCTGCGCCACGCGCTCACAATGTCATTTGTCCTAACTGAGCGAAACTCTGATGCTGTTAACTGAACATTTATTCTTGCCTGTACAGCCCCGTTTCTATTGGATGCACCAAATGTTGTGAATATAGCGCTGACAAGCTGCTCGTTTTCATCAGTTAATTTGTCATCCGCATCGCGAAGCGACTTTTCATATGTTTCGATGGCTTTGAGAGCCTGATCCTCCGGCAGGCCAGCATTGAAAACAACAATACCAGTAATATTTTCTGCTTCCGGGGACGGGAAGAATACAAATTCTACTTTCCCACTTTTAATTAGCCCGACAGCCAAAACCATGACGAGGCCAGCAGAAAAAGCAATGGTCACATATCGCCAATTATAGGATAGGCGCACCAGCCAGTGAAATGGATTGTCGCGGAACCAATTAAAACGAGCATCAAAGTTTCGGCGGAACCAACCATCGCCCAGCCTTTGAGCTTCCAATTCTTCTGCTGACATTTTGCTTTCTTTACGTCGAACAGATATCTCGCTGAACAGCACGATAATGACTGCGGTCACGATACCAGCAACCATTAAATTAATATTCGGAATTGTAATTAGGCTGCCAATAAATGAGCGTATATTTTCAAATTCACCAGATCCAGAAGCTAACGATGAATAGATATTCGCAAGTATCAAACATCCCAACGAAGTTAAAGTGAATGTTATGAATGGGCGCAGGAGCTTGATGAAGATAAACTCAATAATGGTTGCAAAAGTAAGGGCTGATAGCGCTGCGAGAGCAGCTCTCATGAACGACGGCATGTCAGCCAATTGAGCCAATAATGGAGACGCTGATTTATCGGCACCTATGCTTAGTCTGTTTAAAATAGCTGCCAGCGTTAGTGTCATAATCAACGCGATGAAGAACTGACGCCAATAGGACCAGCGAACGATTTTTTTTGTTCTAAGTGAATGAGCCAAATGTCCTGGTAGAATTAAAAAGCACTCAATCAAACTTGCAATGAGCACTGCTATCACTACGTAGGGGAGCACACCCATGATTTGACCAATAGTGTCATTGATCAGAAGGATCGGGCTAAATGCTGCAAGGGTGGTCAGCATTGCTGCCATCACCGGTGTCATCATCATGCCGACGCCATTTTCTGCCGCGGTTATATTGTCATCTCCCGCTTCCAATCTGGTGTTGGTGTGCTCTCCAACCACGATTGCGTCATCGACAATAATGCCAAGCATCATGATCAAGGTAAACAGTGTGATCATATTAATGGTCTGTCCGATGACCAGCATAAATCCGATGGTCGCTAAAAGCGCAATAGGAATTCCTGCAGCAACCCAGAAAGCGATGCGTGCGTTGAGGAAAATAAACAGTGTGAGGACGACGATAAGTAAGCCGCCCGCCGCATTCTTGACCAAAAGCAATATTCGTTCTGACAGTGCTTCCGATGATACGCGGTAAGTTTTTAATTCGATATTATCTGGCAACTGTGGTCGAATTTCTTCGATATAATCAAACAAGATTGCAGCTGTTTCTAGCGTATCCGCAGATGGTGCTCGGCGCACATCTAGCTCAATCGCTGCTAAATTGTCTGAGCGCCCGCGAGTGTCACTGCTATTAAATGAATCTTCAATTTTTGCAATGTCGCCAAGTTTAACCTTTTCTCCTGTAGGGAAAGATTTAATTTCAACATCCCGAAGTCCATTTATGTTTCTGGCATTGGCCAATGCTCGCAACTGGCGTTCGATATCACCATCGACATTGCCAGATGGAATATCGCGACTATTGCCGCCAATGATGCTGGAAATTTCAGACACTGTGGTTGATAGCCGCCGCAACTCGCGTTCTGGCACGGTGATTGAAATCTCCGAGGCGCGCAATCCCGAGAAATTAATTTTGTCGATGCCACGATCGATGAGATCATCACGGACGCGTTTTG
Source organism: Lentilitoribacter sp. EG35 (assembly GCF_040784015.1). Taxonomy (NCBI): domain Bacteria; kingdom Pseudomonadati; phylum Pseudomonadota; class Alphaproteobacteria; order Hyphomicrobiales; family Rhizobiaceae; genus Lentilitoribacter; species Lentilitoribacter sp. EG35. The sequence continues at coordinate 209,104 of NZ_JBFNGQ010000002.1, read as the reverse complement.
CCCAGTCGCGTTTAACGCTTTCAGATGCGGAACCGCTTATCGATAGCCGTGCAACGGCATCGAAAAATTGAGAGCGACGAACTTCGGGTGTTTCTGCATCTTCCGGTAAATTGCCAATGGCTTTTGCCGCAGCTTCAACCTCAGAAAGGGCTTCCTGCATATTGGCCCCTTCTGCGAATTCTAACGTGATAGCGCCATTGCCTTCAGATGCGGTAGATGTCATTCGTTCAACACCATTGATGAAGCGTAATTCTGGTTCCGCAACTGCTAGCACGTTGACTTCAACATCTTGTGCGCTTGCCCCCGGCCAGCTGATATAGACGCCAATATTCGGACGGTCGACTGTCGGGAAGAACTGTGTATTGATCTTGGCGATGGCAAAGGCACCAAAGATAATCATCAACACCATTAGAAGGTTGGCGGCATTTGGGTGACGAATAAACGTGCTGATCAGCCCGGCCCACCCATTTTTTACAGCTTCTGTTTGCTTGGCTTGGAAGTTCATCTAACTATCTGTTCCGTTAGCTGTCGCCTTCTTGCGAGGTAAACGTTCATCCCCGTCATGTTTTTTCTTGTTACTCGTCTGCTTTTTATTGCCATCAGAAAAACGGCCTTTTCCTGGGGCTTGAACGGGTATGCCGTCATTCGCCTCGGTAAGCCGGGTAATTAGTAGTTGGTCCCCGTCATTAATCTGCTCGCCGCCTTTCTTAGATGAAACAATTGCATTACTGCCATCAAAGGCGAGTATTTCGATATCTCGTCGTGCAAGTTTATCGTCTTTGACAACAAAAACGTACGATTGATCGTAGATCGATGTTTCCGGAACATTGATTGAAGAGCTGTAAAGTTTATCAGGCACTACAATCTCAACAAATGCGCCAGGACGAAGTTGAACAGCGTGGCTAACCGGATCAATACGCGCTACAACTTCAACACCGCCTCGGTCGGCAGCAACTGTTGCTCCGATGCGATTAATTGTGCCGCTATATTCATAGTTTGTCTCGCCGATCGTCCAGTCGATTGCTACTTTGCGCCCGATAAGCTGGTCGCTATCGATAGCCATCCGTCCATATTGGGCATTTGTGAGGGTAAATCGTACCTCCAGAGATTTGTCATCATAAATAGATGCAATAATATCGTTACTGCTAACTGAACGACCGATTTCTGCATCAGAGTTGGAGATGATTCCGCCAAATGGTGCGAATAATTTCGTGTTTTCCAGTTTGCGTTCAGCCTCACGAAGCTTCCATTTCAATCGTTCGGTGTTTGCGAGTTGTTGTTCACGTTGCGCTTCTGCAATAATAATATTGTTACGGCGTAGACCGACGGATTGCTCACGTTGCGAGACAATCAGCATCCGGTCATCTACTTGCTTTTTGGTCAACGTGCCCGATTGTGACAAAGATTGTGCGCGAGTTAGATCGGCACGTGCAAGATTAAGTTGCTCATTGGATGATTTAAGTTGGTCTTTTTCCGATGCAAGCCTTGCTTCAATCTCACGAATGGCACCCTCTACTTGAGTGAGGTTTGCTTTCGCCTCAAGCACTGCACCTTCATAATTAAATCGATCAATTTCGACTAAAAGGTCGCCTTTGTTAATACGAACGCCAGCGGATAGGTTTGGATTTACATCTATAATCTCACCACCAACCAAGGGGCGCATGTCAATTTTAGCTGCTGTCTCGACCTCGCCATATACGAGTACTGTCGGACGATGATCTTGGATGGTAACATTTCTGGTTTCAACGGTTAAGGCTTGCCGTGTGAAAGGTCTTTTCCCCGGCTCTTCACGACCAGAAATTAAACGTTCCATGGCAAAATATGAGCCAAATAAAACCGCACCCATCAATATGAATTGTATGATTGCTCTAGTGGCGACCATAAAAGGCGAGCGCCTAGCCTTTGTTACATCTTGAATTGGTTCGTCAAGAGCGGGCTTTGTCTCTACGGTTTCAGAAATTGGCTTATCCAGCATGTTAAGATCCACTACTAACCAAGTATGCCGTGTATCGATCAGGATTTGCAAGTTAACAATTGTTCATGTTCGATCAGACATGGCTTCATTATTGAATACGCAAACTCACCCAAAAGAGATGAGTTAAAGGTATCTTCATGAGATAATTTATCTAACGGCGCTTTGTTAATCTAGAAATCGGACATGGTGAAGGCGTGCTCGGTAGAGCAAAATTCGCACACGACCGAGATCTTACCATCAATTGCAGTTTCTTGGAGTTCATCCGGTTCCATTTTTGACAATACGCCGAACAGTTTCTCACGAGAACAGCTACATCTATCATCTACTTTTTGCGCGTCATAAATTCGAACTCCTCGCTCATGGAAAAGACGATATAGCAGCCGTTCAGACCCTATTTGTGGATCTGTTAGCTCATTTGCTTTCACAGTTTGGAGTAGTGCTTTTGCCTCGACCCAAACATCATCTTCAGCATGAGAGGCCTCTTGCGAACCATGAGGTACATCGCCACCAGGAAGATCAGCTTGGCGCATTCGATCTGGTGAGTGGGGTAAGAATTGCATGAGTAAACCCCCAGCGCGCCATTGATGTTGCGATGTGGCATCTTCCTCTTTTGTAATAAGTTCGGCAATACCGAGCTTTATTTCTGTTGGAATTTGTTCAGATTGGCGAAAATAAGTTTCTGCCATATCAGACAGAGTTTCCCCTTTCATCTCTACAATTCCTTGATAACGCTGCATGTGGGCGCCTTGATCAATGGTAAATGCCATAACGCCTTTGCCGAGCAACTGATGTGGCTGGTTCATACCATCGGCGATTGCTAAATCCAGCTTGGCTTGGTCAAATTGCGCGTAAGCACGCAACGCATCTGGCGCTTGAAAATCGGCAACCAACAGTTCAACGGGGCCATCGCCCTTGGTTTGTAGAATAAGGCGTCCTTCAAATTTTAACGATGTGCCCAAAAGTACAGTTAAGACAGCAGCTTCTGCTAGCAACTGTGCCACTAAGTCTGGGTAATTATGTCTGCTTAAAATTTGATCGAGCATTGGCCCGAGCTGTACCACGCGGCCGCGAACATCAAGCCCTTCTACCTGAAACGGGACGACGTGATCATCACCAGATAATTTCAAGTCGTCTGTATGTTGTTCAAAAGATTCCATGTGTTTTGCTCGTCAAAAAAATTGCCAATTAGTGAAGATCTTTATGTGGAGCTTTCATCTTGTATTTTCAATGACAAGAGGAGTTCTCATTATAAGCGTTCCTATAGAACGCCCATACACCATTCGATGATGGCCTTTTGCGCATGCATTCGGTTTTCTGCCTCATCAAAGACCACCGACTGCGGACCATCAATCACTGCATCCGTAACATCCTCACCCCGTTTAGCAGGTAGGCAATGCATAAAGAGTGCATCAGGATTTGCATGAGACATGAGTTCTTCGTTCACCTGAAATGGCTGAAAAACATTATGACCTTGTGCTTTATGTTCCTGGTTCATAGACACCCATTTATCTGTGATCACGCAGTCAGTGCCAGTGACCGTTTCAACAGCGTCATGACTAAGGTTGATCGTAACGCCTTTAGCACGCGCGAAGTCGACATATTTTTGTTCTGGTTCAGAACCTTTTGGCGTACCAATATTCATATTGTAACCCAATTGTGCCGCTCCTTCGAGGAGTGAATGTGTTACATTATTACCATCACCCACCCATGAGAGTGTTTTGCCGGTAATTGGGCCGCGGTGTTCTTCATATGTCTGAATGTCTGCCATGATCTGACATGGGTGTGTATCATCTGTTAGCGCATTGATCACAGGAACTGTCGCATGTTTTGCAAGTTCCAAAAGACGGTCATGTTCCATCGTGCGGATCATAATAATGTCAACATAGCGAGATAAAACTCTAGCAGTATCCGCCATTGTTTCAGATGAACCGAGCTGCATTTCCTGGCCGGATAGTATAATTGTTTCGCCACCGAGCTGTCGCATGCCTACATCAAAGGAGACGCGTGTTCTTGTCGATGGTTTTTCAAAAATCATCGCCAGCACTTTGCCTGCAAGTGGCTTATGTACACCACCATCTGCAAGTTTCTTCTTTGTCGTTTTAGCCTGTTCAATCATGCAGCGAAGCTCGCTGGCATCAATATCTGCTAGATCCAAAAAGTGACGTTTGTTTTCCAACTGTGACATGGTGGGTGTTCCTAAAATAAAAACAGTACTTAAAAAGTTGCAAGAGCTTGTCGAAGTCGAGTTAATCCGTCTCTCGCCTCTTCCGGCGTTAAAGTTAGTGGCGGAAGTAAACGAACAACGTTATCACCAGCAGGAACCGCTAAAAGCTTCTGCCCGCCCATCGCAGCCAGTAAATCCAGATTTGGGATTTTGCACTGAATGCCGATCATCAAGCCTGATCCGCGTATGTCTTCAATCACGTCAGGATATGTATCACTCAACTCCGCCAAACCTTGCTTAAGAATATTTGCCGTGGTGATGACATTATCTAAGAAACCATCTTCCAAAACTACATCAAGAACAGCGTTGCCAACAGACATAGCCAAAGGATTGCCACCAAAGGTCGTTCCATGTGTTCCGGGCACCATTGCGCCAGCTGCTTCTTCTGTTGCTAAACAAGCGCCGAGCGGAAAACCCCCGCCAATGCCCTTCGCAACAGCCATAATATCTGGCGTGATGCCAGACCATTCATGCGCGAACAGTTTGCCGGTTCTGCCAATCCCGCACTGAATTTCATCAAAGATTAGCAGAGCACGAAATTCATCGCACAGGTTTCGCATTTCCGTAAGAAACTGATTTGAGACGCTGCGTATACCGCCTTCTCCTTGAATAGGCTCGATGAGCAGTGCGGCGGTGCGCTCACTCATTGCATTTCTCAGCGCTTCAATATCATTGAGTGGTACTTGGTTAAATCCGGGTGCTTTTGGTCCGAAGCCTTCTATATATTTCTCCTGACCACCCGCTGCGACAGTTGCAATCGATCGACCATGAAAGGCCCCCTCGAATGTAATGATCTCGTATTTGTCAACATCACCTTTTGCAAAATGATAACGGCGTGCAGTTTTAATAGCACACTCCATTGCCTCAAGGCCGGAGTTAGTGAAGAAAACTTTATCGGCAAATGTGTTTTCGACAAGGCGATCGGCGAGTTTTACCTGTCCCTCAATTTGATACAGATTTGAGATGTGCCATAATTGTTCAGCTTGAGATTTTAATGCCTCAACAAGATGAGGATGACAATGCCCAAGAGAGTTTACTGCAATACCTGCGGTGAAATCCAGATACTTCTCATCTTTATCTGTTTTAAGCCAAACCCCGTCCCCGGATACAAATTTGGTTTCAGGGTGATTGAAAACTGAAAATGTTGACGTGGCGGATGCCATGCCTGCCTCCATATAGATATTGCAAAATTATCGCTGGGATGAATTGATCATCACGGGGGTTTAAAATAAAAAACCGCCCTTTTCGGACGGTCCAGTCATTATCACAATTTCGTATTGCAATGTCAATCGAACGAGAAATATGCATTTTTTTGGGTTTTCCCAAGATTTTGGTCGGATTTTACGTAAGTTGGGGAAAACTTCAAATTCCGAATCAGGATGATTCTTCGCCCCTTGTCACGGAGTCCTACGATCACTAGCTTAAGAGATAGTTGGTTAAAATGCGACGGACCCAGCTAAATTTGTATCGAGTAACAATGTGCCCTTGTCGGCGCAACGCTGGTTGATTCTGTTTTATAAAATATGGTGAATACGGAGAACGTTATGAGTTGGACTGATGAACGCGTGGAGCAGCTAACGAAACTTTGGGCCGATGGTTTGAGCGCAAGTCAGATTGCTGCCCAGCTCGGTGGTGTTAGTCGTAATGCGGTCATCGGTAAAGTTCACAGACTCCATTTACCAGGTCGTGCAAAGTCTGGTGGTTCACGGGCACCTCGCGCAAAACGCCCTGCTACAACCACACGCACTTATACAAGCCGCGCAGGAACATCGGCGCCACGTAGTCCCTCGACAAGAGGCAGCGGAAGTGGTGCCGCCGCAACCGCGCTTAATACTGATGTTGATGCTGTTGCTTTTCAGGAAGTTGACATTCGACCAATAGAAGATGTTGTTGTTCCAATTTCAAAGAAATTGAAATTAGTTGAGCTTGGCGAAAATACATGCAAATGGCCGATTGGTGATCCAATGGCTGATGACTTCCATTTCTGTGGTAATGACTCGGCAGATTCCGCACCCTATTGTAAGTATCACTCAAAACTAGCTTACCAGCCGACATCAGAACGTAGACGTTCGCGCTAGTTCAAGAATATTCGAGCTTGAACTCTGGCAATATATTCAGTAGTTTTCTCATACTATTTAGTGTGTAAGGGGCTGGCTGTGATTTCGTCTAAATTTTCAATAGTAGTTGTTTTTATTGCGATTATTGGCATTCTTTCCGGGTGTGCTACGCTTTCGAAAGAAGAGTGTCTTGCAGCTGACTGGATGGTTATTGGTGATGCTGATGGTGCCGCAGGTTATGCTCCGCAAGAACGCTTTGCCGGGCACACGAAAGCGTGTGCTAAAATTGGGGTAGTTCCCGATCAAACACTTTGGAACCAAGGCTATCAAAAGGGTGTTATACGTTATTGTACGCCTCAAAATGGTTTGAGTGTTGGAGAAGCTGGAAAATCATATGCAAATGTTTGCCCGCTTAACAGTTCTGCAAGTTTTCAACAGGCCTATGATTTGGGTAAGAAGGCTTATGATATCCGACGGAGCATAGATAGTAGAAAAAGCTCTATCTCGTCACGGCAAACGCAGATTAGTGAAAAATTTAAAACGATTGCCAGCTTAACTCCCGCGCAACAAGTTGCTGCACAGTATGAACTTGCTGAACTTAATCGACTAAATTCAGATGATCAGGCTGAAATATCCCGATTGACCGGCGAGCTCGCTTTGGCCAATCGTGATATCCAAGATTTTCGGTTGCAGATCTCACGCTATAATAACGGGCTGTAGGGAATTTTATTTTTCCGGGATGAGTTTTGATTGAACAGGCTGGTGCGGTGTTTTCTCCCATTTATGTGCTTGGTTGGGAAGTTGTGTAATTGCGCGCCAGCCCGCCCACGACATAAGTAGCCAGTAAAACGGTAACATAAGTAACCATTTTTTCTTTATGTCTCGTTTTTCGAGAGGAATAAATGCGCGCCATCCGGCTAGAAAGAAAATGAAATAACTACCGAAGAGATTGAATACATCTATAAAAAACAAGAACTTATCAGTATTTGTGATAGCACCAGTTCCGTATGTAACTCCTGTGTATATACTATGTGAGATGAACAGATAGGCAAATGGGTGCGCTAATGCTGCGACAAGCATGCCGGCAATTATGATTTGAAGGCTTAAGAACCCGATAATCTTATTTTGCTTAAACAGATTGAGTGGTCGTCGCATGAAAACGAGCCAAGTTTGCATCCAACCCTTAAGCCAGCGTGTCCTTTGTTTGATCCAGACATCAATGTCTTCGGGAGCATGTTCTAATGTGGGTCTTCTAAGTACGCCAGTATGATATCCATGACGATAAAGTCTTATGCCAAGGTCGGCATCTTCGGTGACATTATTCGGGTCCCATCCGCCAACGGCTTTCAGTGCTGATCTACGGAAATGATTTGACGTTCCGCCAAGAGGTATAGGCAATCCAAAATATGATAAAAGCGGTATTAGCCTTCGAAAAAGACCGGAATATTCAATTCCAAAAAGTGCTGTTAGCCAGTTTTTTGGCGCGTTTGAGATGACAAGAGGGGCCTGCAAACACGCTAACTTGTTATCGGATGTTGAAAATACTGAGTAGGCTTCGCGCAGTTGGTCTGGATTGGGAATATCTTCTGCATCATAAATTGCAATAAAATCGCCTCCGGCACCGTGAAGTGCATATTGCAGTGCCTTGGGTTTTGTGCTGGGCGGCATGGGAGGAACTGTAACTATCTCAAACTGTGAGCCAGGATTTGCAGCCTTTATTGCCTCAATAGTTGCCGTATCATTTTCCTCACAGATGAGCTTGATATCCAATCGACTTTTTGGCCAGTTGAGGCGATCCAAAGCCCTAACTAATTGACGAGCAACAGGCGCTTCATCATAGAGCGCAACGAGGATGGTATACATAGGCAAAGGTTGATTGCCTATTGTCGTTGTACGATTTGTTTCATCCGCGGTAAAAAATGCTGCCGCCAATTTCAGTAGATTGGAAGACAAGTATAACAGTGACAAAAATGTGTGGAACACGGTCATGGTGAGGCTCGTTGATGCACTTGCAAAAAATAGAAAGCATGACAATGCAAAGCCGCAGACGAAACTTTGCCAATTGGTCATTAAATGTCTAGCGCTCATCTCCGGTGAATTTTCAGGTAATTCTCGGATTGTGTCCTTTACACGTTCTTTCTTCCTAAATTGCCAAACGGTATGCTTAATTGTTTGGAAACTGGCTATTGCAAGCCGATTTTGAAGCTCAGGTTTTTCAATAAGGTGATCATTCAGTCGTATTGCTTCTGAAATATTCGGAGAAATAACCGTTCTAATAACTTCCTGTTCGACGATACGTAAGGGGCCGCGCCGCTTTAATAAAACGTCGATATATTGAGAGCCCACAACCATATTTGCATCAATCTGGTTCAAAAATGGCAAATTTAGTCGTTTAGCAAGCTTATGGAAATGTGCTTCCTCATTCAATAAGCCGCTTGCAAAAACTTCTTCTTGAATGGTGGTGAAGTTTCTGCGTGAGGCTATTACTGCAGATTGTAAGCTATCGGGACTGATGCCAATTGAGATGAAATATGCCAATTCTTGCTTCTCACGGTCAATGTCAAAAGCTTCTTCTGGTACTAACTTTTCGGGCGCAGCCAAATTTTCAGTCAAATTTCTGATCGAATGGTTGTCGCTATCGGTACTGGATGACATAATATATTCGAACACTTACAATTACATACACGGTTATGTTGAATATGATGCTACTTGCAAACAAAAGTATAGCCCCTGATTGGGCTAAAATGGTGTGTTTGGCTCTTTTCTTGGGCTTAATCCCGATAAAATTCGCAATTGCAGATAAAATGGTGGTACCAAATTACTTCGATGCAAAAGAACGACTGCCTATTGCAGAGGTTTCTAGCATTGAGAGAATTCGGTTTTTGACCACAGTTGACTTCCCCCCATTCAACTTTTTAGATCAAACAGGCCGCCTGTCCGGTTTTCATATTGATCTTGCTCGTGAAATTTGTATTCAGCTCAACATTTTGGAACGCTGCCAAATTCAAGCTGTCGAGTGGGATGAATTTCATACGGCACTTAAGCAGAAAAAAGGCGATGCAATTATCGCTGGCATCTCAATAACAGATGAAACACGAGCAAATTATTCCTTCACAAGAATTTATCTAGAATTACCGGCAAGATTTGTAACTCAAAAAGGAAATCTGATATCTCTTGCGGACCTTAAGAGTAATTCCGGGCTTAAAGTTGGTGTTCTGAAGGGGACAGCGCATGAGGCGATGTTGAGAAGTTGGTACCCAAAATCCAATCAAATTCCTATAGATGATCGTAAAGTGTTGTTTGATGCGCTTAAAGCCAAGGATATTGACGTTCTATTTGGTGATGGTCTTCAAATGTCATTTTGGTTATCAGGCAAAGAATCTCAGGATTGCTGCACATTTTTAGGGGGCGCCCATCTGTCGCGGGATTTCTTAGGAAGCGGGCTTTCTATTGCCGTAGAAAAGGGCGACCAATCCCTCATCAATGCATTGAATTATGGGCTTTCTTTGATAACTAAAAATGGTCGCTTTGATGAATTGTACTTAAAGTACTTTCCGAACGGAATTTATTGAAGTTATTTGTTTTTTCTGAATGGAAGTAGCAATGCCCAAATCAAATTTGAACTTTTTGGACCGCGGTATTCTTTCAGACCAATTTCTATACCATCATGTCCAAGCTTAGGCTCATGGCTGTAAGTCATAAATATTCGATCCCAGAATGAGAAGTTAAATCCATAATTGGAATCTGTTTCGTTACGATCACTGGAATGATGTACGCGGTGCATATCAGGTGTAACTAAAATGGGGCGAATTAATTGATCAAGCCAAGTCGGAAGTTTCACGTTGGAATGGTTAAACATAGCCATTCCATTGAGTACAATTTCGAAAACCAGCACGGCAACTGCAGGCGCACCCAGAACCGCAATAATCATGATTTTCCATATCATGGATAAAACAATTTCCAGTGGATGAAATCTCAGTGCAGTTGTCACATCAAAACCGTTATCTGCATGATGCATTCGATGAATTCGCCACAAGATAGACCATTTATGACTAACCAGATGTTCAAACCAGACAATAAAATCAAGGATAACAAATGACAATATTCCGGCGACCCAAACAGGGATGGAGGTCAGATTAAATAGACCAAGATTTTTGGTCTCAAGCCATATTGCGGCACCAACTGCCGCCGCGGGAAATATTATGCGTAAGCAAAGAGAAGATAAAACAACCATTGAAATATTGGTAAACCACCGTTTTGTTTTCAATGCCCCCCGCATTTCATCGCGTTCTAACTTAGGATGAAAAAGTTCAAGAAGCGCCATAGCTGTCAAAACGGTTATAAAAACTGACAGTCGAACAACAGGCTCTGAAAATCCAAAAAGTGACATAGATACATTCCATCTTCAATGGTCTTTAGTATTGCGATATATCACAAGCAAAGCACACTTGTTCGATTATTGGGAATCCAACTATTAATCTCGTTCCGACGAGCGCGCTCTACGAAATCTTGCAATAGCACCACGTTCAATGGCGGCACAAGTCAACTTATCTAGTTTGAAAATATCTCTAACGAGTTGGAGTATTCTGATTTCTTCAACGCGAACGTTTAGGTCTGCGGAAGCTAGATCGACTGCAACAGCATAAGCTGTGTCATAAAGGCGCTCCGGAATAGCTTCTTGTATGGCCTGCAGAGCATGGCTCAAACCCTCTGGTTCTGCGAGAATAGCTGAACAACGCCTCGTTGTTGGTAGTAGGTCTTCTTCTTCGAATGCTTCAAAGATCGGTAGGTAGCGGGTAAGTCTACCCATCTTCGCAAGCTCTTGATCATTCATTTCCCGATCAGCTGCGGACATAATTACCATGAGGTATATGATGCCTTCTTGCGGTGAGATTTCACTTCCCATTTTACGACTTTATCCTGAACATACGGCGCTTGATTTCATATTTTGTGATTTCGATTAGAATACAGAATGAAGACGATTTCAAGATCCATTATTGGCTTGCCCAGATAATCCGAGCCGTCCATTCGATATCCTTTTTATCAAACTGCCTATTGGGGTGTTCTGGGTTCACCGATAAAAGCTCGATAGCTTGTACCGTATCACGTGCCAAAATTTTTGCCATGACTTCACCATCAATCGTTTTGACGACGACGCGGTCCCCTTTTTTTAAAGTGGCGTCTGGTTCAACTATTAAAGTATCACCATCCCGGTACAAGGGCAGCATAGAGTCACCTTGAATTTCAAGCGCGTAAACACTGTTTGCTGTGCCCAAGTTTGCAGGAAAATCTATCTGCTCCCAACCTTGGCCAGCGGGAAAGCCTGCATCATCAAAAAATCCACCTGCGCCAGCTTGTGCAAAGCCAAGGACGGGAATGCCACTTGTCGGTGTGCTGCCTGCTATGGTGCTGTTTGGTTGCCTGGCAAATGAGCCGTTTGGCAGTCCCTCGTACCGAGATTTTCCATCGTCATTTGCGAGCATTGCAAAAGCTTCAAAGCTGGTATTGGTTGCCTCAATTATTTTGGAAACGGATTCGGTAGAAGGCCAACGTAACCGTCCATCAGAACCTTCGCGTTTTGACTTATTAAAGGATGTTGGATCAAGCCCAGCCAATCTGGCAAGGCCCGAAGTTGATAAGTTATGTTGAGACGCTAAAGTTTCTATAGCACCCCATATTTGGGCGTGTGATAGCAAATTACATATGCTCCATTACATCAGAAATCTGAACTAGATTTTGTAAAATATCATAAAACTGATATCTAAATTAGTAAAGTAAATAGGAAATTTTTCCCTTATCCTAAATTTTGCCCAGTTGAATGCCTGAAACGGTTAGTCAGCAGAAAATGGAGTGCGGCCTGAAGTTAGTGCAGCGTCGAGATGCTCAATTCTATCTTGTCCCCAAAAAGCTTCTCCATTGAGCACATAAGTTGGTACCCCAACGGCATCAGCCTTGATCGCATCTTGTGAATTTTGTTGTCTTATCGTATCCATCTCGTCATGTTGGGCTTTCGAAATAATATCCTGAGCATCAAATCCACTCGAGCGAAGTAATTCTGCCACGACATCCTGATCTGCAATGTTTTTATTTTCAGCCCAGACCGCTGCAAAAACCTTGCCCATATAATCGGCAGGATTATGTCCGTCTTTGATTAATGCAATAACTGTTTTATCCGCAAGTTGCGGATCAGTTGGGAAATATTCTGGGCGAATATTAATAGGCAGATTTCGATATTCAGCGACACGTTGCAATTCTATAAATCGCATGCGTTGGCGAACAGGCGGACGTTTTGCTGGTGGTACTGCACCAGAGACTTCCCAGATTTTGAATAAATCAACTGGTTTGAAATTTAGTTGAGCACTGTGTTTTTCCGCAACGCGCAGAATTTCTTGGTGACCAAGATATGCAAACGGTGAAATTGAAAAGTAATAATAGTCGATTTGTACCATGATCGGTCTCCGGTTCTCATTTAATGCACTTCAATTTCCCGCAAGGTTCGGGTGTTACGCCTAGTAAAACGAGTACTTTGAAGGGGTGTCGCAGTCAAAAGTTATAAAAAAGTAACAATAGTTAACGGCTTGTTTACCATATTTCGACGATGTTGCACTTAGTTAGTTTGCAATAGTGATTTGTTTTAGCGTTTCATGCTTTTGCAACTCAGCGAGTCAAAATTGTAATACGATTATATGACCTTTTGCGGGTAAGCTCCAACTGTCGGGACGAACGGAAGAATGAACGGATCCAGATCAAAGAACCATAATTTGTTTGCTGATGAGTCGACTTTTGAGACGCTTAGCAGAACAATAGAAGATCTAGAAAAGAAAATTCTCGGTGTTTCAAACGCGAATCCTAGAGCTGCAAGCCCTCTTGAACGGACTCATAGTAATTCAACAGATTTTTCACATTCAGCCAATTTGAGAGATGAAGTTCGCGCACGTCAGCATAGTTTATCTGGCGGTAATCCGCCGAGCTTTGCAAGAAATGTTAATTCAAGAAATACTAATCAGGGTTTCTTGAAAACGTCATCTACTCAAGAGCAAAATCACTTTAAACAAAACAGCCAATCATCTGGTGAGCTGGCGGGGCTTCTTTCACAGTTACGACGTGAGCTGAAGCAAGATATGCAAGCGACGATAAACGGTGAAGTTGGGCGTTTGCAAAAGGACATATTGGATCTGCGACATACAGCGATCAAAGATAATATGCCGGCTTCACTTGGGTCTGATTTGGAGCAGATCGCTCAAAGTTTGAAACAGCTAGAGGCAGGATATCCAGTTGATCAGGGTAATCAGGACATCGATTCACTGCGTCTGGAAGTGGATAGTTTACGTAATCTAGTTGATAAGTTAGCACGTGAAGATACCTTGGTTGGTTTGGATAACAGGTGGAGTTCCATCGAGCAAAATCTGCAAGGGTTTGATCCAAACATTATGAAAGGTGAGTTTTCCGATTTATCCGGACGGTTAGCCGAAATGCGTCTCGTGCTTGCCAATATGAATGAAAACGGACCAATGCTTCGACCGCTTGAGGAAAAGCTGGAGAATATATCTTCAGCAGTCGCGGCCTTGATAGATCGGCCAGAGCAAGCACAAAATTACACTCAATTTACTGAATTTACCAGTCAAACGGAACAACGACTGGCGCAACTTGCAGATCAAATTGAGGGTCTTTCAGACCGAAGTGAAGCGGGGCTGATCGATAGAATTGAGGCGATTTCATCGCGAATTAACACTCTGTCAAATGAAGATGCGTATCAAAATCTTGAGAAGCGAATGGCGCATCTGCAGGCGAGCTTAGATAATAGTTCTGGAGCAGGTCATTTTCCGCTGCTCGACGAGCGTTTGAGTGAACTATCTAATAAAGTAGACGCAATTGATCAACGCGCTTCTACGGTTGAGACTGCCGGAATTGAACGCCTCGTGTCTCAATTGACAGATGTTGCTACTCAACTTGACAAGCGGGCGCAACCTATTGAAATTAATGGAATAGATCGATTAGAAGAACAGCTGTTGCAGTTAAACGCGCGTCTGGACAATAGTAGGGAATCCGTTAATCCAAATGTTGATGGATTGCAGCAACAGATCGAACAATTATCTGAACTTGTAAGAGGAACTAATGTTAGCGATGTCAGTGAAAAACTAGATAACTTACACGAGCATCTCAACACAAATGACGAGTTTGTTCTTGAGGCAGCTAAACAGGCTGCAGAAGCAACCTTGCAAGCACATGGCTCAACACCCGCCCACGGTGATAGCACGAATAGCAATACTGATGACAATGTAATAAGTGGGCTTGTGAAAGAATTAAAGCACCTTGAAAATCTTCAACTCTCAAGTGAAGATCGGAATATAAAAGCTTTTAATACCGTGCAACAATCGCTCGTCAAGATCGTCGATGGGCTCGAGCGGCTAAATAGCCAAGTGAGTGACACACCGTCCACATTAAATTCCGTTTTGACTGAACAGCACGCTGCGCCTCCTCAATCATCTGGTTCGGATGCTTATCATGCAGTTGAAAATCAGACAGCACCTGCGCTAGCGCCCGAAGAAATTCCTTTCAGAAATGAGGAGGATGTTCCCGAAGTTATTTCCTCAGCGCCTCATGTGATGCCAGAAGCCGCAACCGCATTTCTAGAAGAACGTGTTTCTGAAGAGGAACCTCGTGAACAAGCCGCTCCTGCAAATGGTACAAATTCGTTACTTGCGGGACTGGCAAGCCGGATGAAAACTGCTGTTGTGGATAAGAACGAGCGCGCTCAAGCGCCTCAATCAGAAGATCAACTCGCGCCGCGAAATGTACTTGATGAACTTGAAAGCGAATTTGCAGACGAACCACTTGAGCCTGGTTCTGGTGCACCTGATATTAACTCGATCATGCAAAAAGTGCGTGATGTTCAAAAATCACGCAGTACACAAGAAACCACGTCCACAAACTCCAACCCTCAGGATTTAGTTTCTGCGGCACGGCGCGCAGCCCTAGCTGCTTCTTCCGAGGTAGGGGCAGAAGAAGAGCAACCCAGAAAAAGGCGTTTCCAACTTAAGGAACCGGGTAAAAACAGTCCCCTTGTAAGCAAGCCGGTGCTAATTGCTGCTGGAGCGATTTTGGTTGCCATTTTAGCATTTCCCGTTGTGAAGCAAGTGCTGGATATTGGTGGCTCATCCGGGCAAACTGAGCAAATCAGTTTGGACCAAAGTAACGATCAATCTTTCAAATCTGAAGATGTTACCCCTCAGGTCGTTCAAAATGACACAAACAACCCTGTCGAAACACCGTTGGAAAATGCCGCGCCGCGCATTGTTGAGCTGCCCAATACAACCGCGTCGACAGAAGGAACTGATATCCAGGAGCAAGATATTTTCGCTTCGGCTAACAAGGATGAGAGTTCTGCCAATCCGCATGTAAATGTAAGCGAGAACGCAGATGACGTTATTGCTGCAGCACCAGGAACTATAGCGCCGTCGCAACGGATCGCACCAGAAACCTTAGCAGCTGTAAATGAGCTTCCGCCCTCCATCGCTTCCGGCGCTTTGAAAGAAGCAGCACTTTCCGGTGATCCCATTGCGCTATATGAAATTGCGGCGCGTTATGCAGATGGTCGAGATACAGATGTTGCCAATGATAAAGCAATGAAGTGGCTTGAGCTTTCTGCTGATCAGAATTTTGCACCCGCTCAATATCGTTTAGGCAACATGTATGAAAAGGGTGAGGGTGTAGCTAGAAACTTGGATAAGGCCCGCGAGTTATACCTGAAGTCCGCAAATAACGGCAACATTAGTGCAATGCATAATTTGGGCGTATTGCTAGCATCAAGCGGAAGTCTTGGCGAGATGGAAAAAGCTGCAAACTGGTTCCGTCAGGCAGCAGATTTTGGTGTTAGAGATAGCCAGGTCAATATGGCTATTCTTCATGCTAGGGGTGAGGGGCTTCCACGTGATTTGGTCGAATCATATAAATGGTTTGCAATCGCTGCTGCACAAGGTGATCAGGATGCGGCTGTTAAACGGGATCAAGTGTTGAATGCTTTGCCAGAAGATCGTGCGAAAATAGCTCAGGAAAAAGCCAAGTCATGGGTGGCAAGCCCTGTTGATAAACTTGCGAACGATGTACAAATTCCAGATGCATGGGTTTCAAGAAACTCTGGAACAGCTTCCATTGACATGCAAAAAGCCATCAAAAATATTCAAGCCATTTTGAATAATAATGGGTATGATGCAGGACGCCCTGATGGTATTATTGGTGCGAAAACAACAGATGCAATCAAAGCATTTCAAACGTCAATTGGTATGGAGCCAAATGGACAAATTTCGGATAAACTTGTTCAAGAACTGTTGAAGCGTAATGGCTAACATCAGTAGTTAGCTGCTGCCAATTTCTATGAATTTAGGCGTGAATATGAAACTGGGTAGAGTTGTTCTTTACCCAGAACGAATGCGTTTAAATCAGACTTCAGAAACAGGCCTTCAAAAGCGCGATGTTGCAGTGATAGACAGCCAGTTGTTGTACCAAAAGCAGGCAAGATTAAGCGTTTGCCGTCAGATGCAAAACAAGCCCTTCGAACGGATTTCCCTCGACGTGTTATTTTTGCCGCTGGGTGTAAATGGCCTGCAACTTCTCCATCGGCAGCATGTGCAACAGGCTCATGCCTAAATGTAAGCTTTTCAATAACAACTTCATCGCAAAACACACCGCCAAAATCCTTTGGAGGTTCAGGGTCATGGTTGCCAGATATCCATATCCAATCGGAATTTTTCTGCAATTTTAACAGCGAAGATCTATAAGTTCCTGGCAATTGTGTCGCGCCATGCTTGTCATGAAAACTATCTCCTAGACTGATTATTGTCTTCGGATTGTAAAATGATATGCATTCTTTGAGCCTAGCAAGCGTTGAATGCGTATCATAAGGGGGATGCATGAGGCCGCGTCTTGCAAACGCGGCTCCTTTCTCAAGGTGGAGATCGGATACGATAAGAACTTGGCTATCGGGTAGAAAAATAACACCGCGATAGTCATATAATATAGCCGTTCCATTTACGGATGATTCAACACATTGAAGCGGCTGGTGATCAATTTTTGAAACTAAATTTTTCATCTCAAATACTGCCGCCTAGCTCTTTCAAAAAATCGTCTGCTGCTTCTGCAAGTATGCTTTCCTGCGCTTCGCCATTTATAGGCTCACGACCTATCTCCAGCATGATAGGGACTGCGAGCGGAGAAATTTGATCAAGCTTTTGGTGCAGAATATGTCCTTTTATACGCGCTAACATATCGCTTAACCTTCTGACATCCAACAGTCCTGTGGCGGCATCTTCGCGAGTTGCTTGCAGTAATATATGATCAGGTTCATGGCTTCGCAGCACATCATAAATCAAATCCGCAGATATGGTTACTTGTCTGCCTGTTTTTTCTTGTCCTGGGTGCCTGCGCTCTATCAGACCTGAAATGACAGCACAATTTCGAAATGTGCGTTTAAGGAGCCATGATTCATCAAGCCACGCTTCTAAGTCATCTCCTAACATATCTTCATGGAATAATTCAGATAATTGGATCGTGCCATTCGTCATACGCGCCCCAATATCATCAAAAGCCCAAATGGCTAGTGCATAATCTGTAGCAACAAACCCCAGTGGTTTTGCGTGCATCCGTTCAAGACGACGTGTTAGAAGCATGCCAAGCGTCTGATGAGCCAGACGACCTTCAAACGGATAGATAACCATGTAGTGCTTTTCCTGACGCGGAAATGTTTCCAGTAAAAGTTCATTGCGGCTGGGGAGTATTGAATACTTCTTTTGTAACTGAAGCCATTCTCGTACTTGAATGGGAAGTTTCTCCCATTCCTTTGGTTCGGCCAGCATCTTACGAACTTGTTCGGCAAGATAGGTCGAGAGAGGAAATTTACCCCCCGCATAGGCCGGAATTTTAGGTGAATCATCGAAGGTTTTCGAGGCAAGACATTCGTTTTCGCGAATACCTTCAAATTTCAGGACTTTACCACTAAAGAGAAATGTATCACCGGGAGTTAGCGCCTCAAGAAAGTATTCTTCAATTTTGCCCAATGAGGGACCACCACGCCCAAAAGATCCATTTTTTCGCTTTGAAACAAGCCTAACATTTAACACCGGAGCTTCAATAATTGTGCCGATATTGAGGCGATATTGTTGAGCAATTTTTGGGTTTGATATCCGCCACAGACCCTCTTCTGTCTTCCTAATTCTCGCATATCTTTCATAGGTTTTGAGTGCGTAGCCGCCTGTTGCGACAAATTCTAGGATCCGTTTGAAAATATCCTTTGGCAGATTATGATAGGGTGCAGATGTAATCACCTCACTATAGAGCGCCTCATCCGAAAAGGGGGCAGCGCATGCCATTCCGAGAATATGCTGTGCAAGTACATCGAATGCGCCTTGTTGAAGCGGCGGTGTATCTTGTGCACCCAGATAATTTGCATTCAGCGCAGCTTGACATTCCATCACCTCAAACCGATTTGCTGGTACCAATATCGCTTTACTTGGTTCATCCATTCGGTGATTTGACCGCCCAATGCGCTGAGCAAGGCGGCTAGCACCTTTTGGTGCGCCGATGTGAATAACAAGGTCAACGTCACCCCAATCGATCCCCAGATCAAGCGTCGAGGTTGCAACGACAGCTTGTAAAGCGTCATTAGCCATGGCCGCCTCCACTTTGCGTCGCTGATTTGTATCAAGTGAGCCGTGATGAAGCGCAATTGGCAAATTGTCGTCGTTGATTGTCCAAAGTTCCTGAAACAACATTTCAGCCTGGCTGCGTGTGTTTACAAATAAAAGCGTAGTTCTATGGGCTTTAATTTCCTCATAAACCTCGCTCATTGCATATCGGGCTGTATGACCAGACCAAGGAATACGCTCCTTTGATTTTAAGATCGAAATGTTGGGTTTAGCTCCGCCTTCGACAACTATCTTCTGAGCTAAATTGTTTTCTTCAGCGTTTTGTGGTGCAAGCCATTTCTGCAAATCTAAGGGGTTGGCAACAGTTGCGGATAATCCAATTGTTTGCATATTAGGTGCATGAACACGCAAACGCGACAGAGCAAGCGCCAATAAATGTCCGCGTTTAGATATAACAAGTGAATGAAGTTCATCGAAAATAATGTATTTAAGGCCTTTGAAAAAATCATTGGCTTGTCCATTGGCTAAAAGTAACGAGATCTGTTCTGGTGTGGTGAGCAATATGTCAGGCGGGTTAAGTTTTTGTCGTTGCCGTTTATGTTGCGGTGTATCGCCCGTTCTGGTTTCTGTGCGAATGTCCAATCCCATTCCTGAAACGGGGCGATCCAGATTTCGCTCGATATCTACCGCAAGTGCTTTGAGTGGAGAGACATACAATGTGTGTAATCTAGTTTTTTGTTTTTCTGGCTTGGCTCGCTCGCGAGATGCCAGATCCACCAATGAAGGCAAGAAACCTGCCAAAGTCTTACCTGCGCCTGTCGGAGCTATTAACAGTGTTGAAAGTCCATCTTGGGCATTTTTCAACAATTGCAATTGATGCGGACGGGGTTGCCAATTCTGGTCGGCAAACCAGTCATCGAATATTTTTGGTAATTGGCCCTTAAGTTGGGTCATATAAATGGAATCGCGATTTCATGGAACCAGAATCTAGGTCGGCTTTGAGCAACATGCAAGCAACATCATTTCAAAGAAGTAAGCTTTATTCTTTGGCGAAAAGACTTGAACAATTTCTGCCGCATAGTTATGTCATAACTACCTCACAAATGGAGAGTTGCATGTCTGGAAAAGTAGACCAATTTTTAGGTGATTCAATCGGTCGGACAATTATTAAGTTGCTCGTTATATCTTTTGTGGTTGGTGTTGTGATGGCCGCTATGGACTGGTCACCCTTTGATATTTTTTACGGTATAAGAGACTTTATCATCCGCATTTGGCACCAAGGCTTTGCTGCATTAGGTAGATTTGGCGAGTATTTAGCTCTCGGAGCAGCGGTGGTTATTCCTGTATTCATTTTATTACGTATCCTGAACTATCGTAATCGTTGATAACAGATGAGCGCGCCTCATCAAAAAAACAGAGCCGAAGTTCGTCCGTTTGAGGTCACAAATAAGCTCGTCTTTTCAATAGCTTTACCCATGACGCTGGCGTTTTTGACAACACCCCTGCTTGGTCTTGTTGATGTAGCAGTAGTTGGTCAACTTGGAAGCGCTGCTCTGTTGGGCGGCCTTGCAATATCTGTCATTATATTCGACCTGATTTTTGGCACCTTTAATTTTCTAAGATCAGCAACAACTGGCCTTGTGGCACAAAGTTTTGGGCGTGGAGATGAGATGGAGCAACAAGCCACATTTTGGCGCTCCAGTGCAATAGCCATCGTGCTTGGGATAGTTCTGATAATCTTTCAGAACGCCATACTAACACTCGGACTTGTTGTCATGGATGCCAGCGCCAACGTATCTGATGCCGCAACACGTTACTTTGATATACGAATATTATCAGCTCCTGCTACGCTGATGAATTATGCAGTTCTTGGTTATGTTCTTGGTCAGGGCAAGGGGCGTCTAGGCCTGTTTCTGCAGCTGGTTTTATATGTTACTAATATTGCTCTTTCCATCTTCCTTGGTCTTAATTTAGGTTGGGGGTTAGAAGGTGTAGCTTGGGCAACTGTAATCGCAGAATATTTTGGCGTATTGATCGGTTTAGTTGTTGTTGTATCTAAGTTTTTGCCAGAAGCGAAACCAAGTTTTTTACGAATTATTGATGGCCAAGAATTCAGGAAATTAATGTCGCTCAATGGCGATATTATGATTCGTAGTTTTGCGCTGGTGACTGCTTTTGCATGGTTTACTCGGCAAGGTGGCCAGTTTGGCGATCAAACGCTCGCAGCAAATGCGATATTGATCAATTTCGTTATGATTGCTGGATATTTTTTGGATGGTATTGCAACAGCAGCTGAGCAACTTGCAGGTAGATCAATTGGTGCCAATTATAAGCCAGCGTTCATAAAAGCTATTAAGCTGACTGTCATTTGGAGTTTCATTCTAGCAGGAGTGCTTTTTGTCTTCTTTTGGATTTTTGGTAACGTACTTATCGATATCATCACAACGGAAGAGGATGTTCGACGAATTGCGAAAACTTATTATCTTTGGGCTGCATTGATAGCTTTTACGGGCGTTGTCGCATTTCAGATGGATGGGGTCTATATCGGTGCTACATGGTCGCAAGATATGCGTAATATGATGCTTCTTTCACTCGCAGTTTTCATAATCAGTTCATTGATTTTGGCAACATATTGGGAAAATCATGGGCTCTGGGTTGCCCTCAATATTTTTATGGGTATCAGGGGAATATCACTTACGATGATTTTACCTCGCAAAATTAAATCTGCATATCAGAACGTAGCTTGATAATCGTTTGTTATAAGATGTTCAGATATTTTACATCCACCGGTCAAACTAAGGTGAAATCCTAAAGACTTATTAACCATGTTCTTTTAGGTTTTGGTGAGAACGTGGAGTAAGTTATGCTTGTGTTTTGGGCACCCGAACGCCAACACCTTAAAAATATAAACTCGCAGCAGCAGTCTGTATCTGCTCGTAGAGGGCTTTTGTGTGTCGTAAGACTGGTGAATTTGCGTCATGTTGCTTTACGGGGGGGTAAACATGCGGCAGCATAATTTACGCGTGGCACTCACTTTGGCCTTGTTTTTTTCTTCATCAGTATTCGTGGACGCGGACCCCGATGCAAGTGCCACTGTACCTCAGGCTACACAGATGAAGAAGCCGTCAGAAGGGCTGAGGGGTATTCTTAATATTTTTAAGCCAACTCGGTCTGAAACGAGAGGAAGTTTTAAGCCTTACAAACCAAACAAGTCGGACAAGTTTCTCCCAACTAAAGAAGTTGTCGGTTCGATTGCTACGCTTACAAGTTCCAATGAATTTGGCAAGACTGCAGAAAAAAGCGGTTTGATCGGCTTAGAAATGCGAGGTTTGATAACCAATGCGATTGCTTCTAGCGATGCCATTGACGTATCCAAGAGTGAAGTTAAGATCGCGCAGATTAGAATTTGGAAAGAACTTGCAAGCTATACACCTGTGATTAGTATGTCAGTTGATGTATCACGTGCAGGATTGCGTTTGGGTACAATTCCACATGGGCAAGAAACATCCGAGTTGAAATTCTCACTTAATCTTCCCATTTTCACGAGTGGAAGGCGTCATTTTGCCCTCAAAGCAGCTAAAAGCAATCGTAAAGCAGCTTTGGGGCGTGCAAAAGCTGTTCGCAATCAAGTTGCGAGCCAGGTTATATCCGCATTGCTTCAATTTAATCAGGCCCAACAAACCGTTGCATTGTTGGGCGAGAATGTGGGCAGTTTAAAGAGGCTTCTGACTGCGGTAAGGAACCGCGAGAAACAGGGGTTTGCGAGTGCAGCTGATATTGCATATGTACAAGCTAATTTAGCTAGTTTGCGTCGCCAGCGCGAAGGCAGCATCAGCACTCGAAATCAAATCAAGGCACAATTAGAAAGTCTAATTGGTGCCCCAGTTGATAAAACACCAAAACTACCTGCTCTCAAGAAACTAATTCAATCCACGGAGAATGAGCTTGTCGCGCAGGCTATCATATCTGACCCAACATTAATGGCTGCCAAACATACTGCAACTGCTCAACGTTTTGCGAGCCGTTCCGCTATTGGTGGCTACCTGCCACAGGTCAGCTTGTATGGGCAGCATGATGTAGCATTGGGCACTTATACAAAATCAAAACAAACAACAGACTGGGAAGTTGGCGTACGTTTAACAATGCCTTTAGTTGATTTGGCGACAGTTGCAGATATTTCAGAAGCCAAGGAACGCGCGCAATTAGCATCGTATCAGGCATCGGATACGCGACGGAATGTGGAATTGTCAGTAAGATCTTTATCGCGGGAATATCAATCTGCAGTTAAACAAGTAGGATTAGCTAATTCGCGGGTAAACTACTTGCGTAAAGTGGCAAAATCTGAAGCTGTTAAATACGAAAAAGGCGTCGGAACGCTCGATAAAGTGCTAGAGCAAAAACAGATTCTAGCGCAAGCGCGCATAGATGCTTCGGATACAAAAACATCAGCTTATTGGGCAGCATATCAATTACTCATCGCATCTGGTCGCTTTGAGGGTGGAAGCTTTGGTCTTTCAGACCGAATTTTATTGTCTCAACTAAGATAATCTAGAACGGCGTCGAGCTTTTTACCAATGGCACAAGGCTCAACGCCCAAAACTTCAACAGGCATATCTGCTCGATTGATCCATAGGGTTTGATACCCAAACCAGGTTGCGCCGCAAGCATCCCAGCAATTTGACGAGACGAACAAAATTTGTGATGTATCTAGATCAAATGCATCAGGTCCGAGTTGATAGACTTCTGGTGCGGTTTTATATTTCTTCACATGTTCAACGGTCAGAATGTGATCAAAATATCCGTCCATTCCCGCACTTTTTGTAGCTCCATCAATCATCCCCATAGTACCATTAGATAGGATGCCGAGCTTTAGTTCTAAAGATTTTAATTGATCCAATACCGCTAAGTTTTCAGGAAAAGCATTGAGGTGATCATATTGATCCATCAACCGATTTTTGTTCGTGTTAGATAGGCTTAATTCAAGGCTAGCACAGGAAAATATCAAAGCATCTTCAGTAACTTTCCGGAAGTCTATATATTGGTTGCAAAGCGTTCTAATACGAGTGTAATCAATTTGCCGTTCGCGCCAAATTTTGGCAATTTCCTCTCCCTTGCCAGGGAAAATTTCATCGGCAAGGGTCGCAACTGAGTAGACATCAAAAAGTGTGCCATAGGCATCGAAAATGACTGCTTTTATCTTTGATTTCAAACCCATTGAGCTTTCCTAACCTGCGCATTATTGGTCAGTTGTCTGCATATTTGAATTTCACTAGAGCATAAATATTCAATTCTTGACAATAGGCTTATTGACCAGACGCCGGGACTAGTGATATGGATTTTGCAACCGCGTGCAAATCTCTTGCGGAAATGAGGAGGAAATACAGTGCCCAAAATCGGAATAGGTATTGTTGGTGGAGGATATATGGGCAAAGCACATGCTGTTGCCATGTCTTCTGTCGGCGCTATATTTGAAACAAATCTTCGCCCAAAACTTGAAATGGTGTGTGCAACATCCGCTTCATCCGCTGAGAGATACAGAAAAGCCTATGGCTTTGCCCGAGCGACAAGTGATTGGAATGAGTTGGTCAATGATCCTGCTGTGGAAGCAATAGTCATTGCATCTCCCCAAAGCACGCATTTGAAAGTTGCGGAAGCAGCATTTGCGCTTGGGAAACCTGTTTTATGTGAGAAGCCGATGGGGGCGTCCCTCGCCGAAAGCCGTAAAATGGTTGAGCTTGCTGAAAGTTCCGGCGTGACCAACATGGTGGCATATAATTATATTCGCACGCCCGCATCGCAATTTGTCCGCCAGCTCTTAAAAGATGGTGTTATTGGTGATGTTACTTGGTTTAGAGGTGAGCATACCGAGGATTTTCTAGCTGACCCTGATCAACCTGCAAATTGGCGGACTAAAGGCATGGCAAACGGCAATATGGGTGATTTAGCGCCGCATATTATCAATGCTGCACTTGCACTGATGGGCCCTGTTGAAAGCCTTATGGCTGATGTTGAAACGGTATTTAAACAGCGAAAAAATGAAACAACAGGCGCGCTGGAAGATGTGACAAACGATGATCATGCGCAAATGATGGTCCGTTTTAAAAGTGGCGTGATGGGTCATATATACTCAAGTCGAGTAGCTGCTGGTCGTAAGATGGGCTACGCATATGAAATTACCGGCACAAAGGGTGCAATTCGGTTTGATCAAGAAGATCAAAATGCAGTTTGGCTATATAAGATGGACGATCCAAACGCCCATCAAGGGTTTAAAAAGATATTGACTGGACCGGAACACCCTGATTATTTGCCCTTCTGCCAAGGGCCTGGTCATGGCACTGGTTATCAAGATCAAATTATTATCGAGGCGAAAGACTTCCTCGAAGCAATCGACAAACGCGAGGCTGTCTGGCCAACATTTAAGGATGGGCTAGATGTCGCGAAAGTGGTTGCAACTGCAATTGAATCAGCTGCTGAGAAAAAGTGGCTTAATGTTGATGAATTCTAATTTATAAGAGGCTATAATTGTGACAATTCAGATTGGAAATGCACCTTGTTCATGGGGTGTGGAATTTGCTGATGATGCGCGTAATCCAACATGGCAAAGCGTTCTAAAAGATAACGCTGATGCAGGATATAAAGGTATTGAACTTGGTCCTGTTGGTTTTATGCCAGAAGACCCTAGTATTCTTGGTGATGCGCTAGCGCAAAATGAGTTATCATTGATTGGCGGCGTTATTTTCCGCCCGTTTCATGATGTGAATGCATGGGATGACGTTAAAGATGCATCTGTGCGAACTTGCCAAGCGTTGAAGGCGCATGGTGCTGAGCACCTGGTTATTATTGATTCAATTTCTCCCCGTAGAGCACCAACTGCCGGCCGCGCTGATGAAGCGGTACAAATGGACCAGGCTGAATGGGTAGGCTTTCGTGATCGTATTGCTGAAATTGCAAAAATGGGTAGCGAAGAATATGGCCTGACCGTCGGCATTCATGCCCATGCGGGTGGGTTTTTGGATTTTGAGCCTGAGCTTGAACGATTGCTTTCAGAAGTTGATGAAAAAATTCTGAAAATTTGTTTTGATACGGGCCATCATTCTTATGCCGGGTTTGACCCTGTTGCTTTTATGGAGCGCCATATTGACCGTATCTCCTATATGCATTTCAAAGATATTGATCCAGCTGTAAAAGCTGATGTGGTCAAGAATAGAACTGATTTTTATGATGCATGTGGCCAACGTATTTTCTGTAAACTTGGTCAAGGTGATGTTGATTTTCCTGCTGTGCATAAAATATTGAGAGATAATGATTTTTCAGGTTGGTGTACAGTCGAGCAGGATATCGATCCAACCCTTGAAAATGATCCCGTGGGGGATGCAAGAGACAATCGAGCATACTTGGCGTCAATTGGTTTTAGCGAGGAAGCTTAAAATGACAAAGTTAAAATGGGGCATGATCGGTGGCGGCGAAGGCAGTCAAATTGGGCCAGCACACAGATTAGGTTCTGGTCTTGATAGCAAGTTTGAATTTACCGCCGGTGCACTTGACCACAGACCCGAAGAAGGCCGTGAGTATGGTCAACGTTTGGGCCTTGCAAGTGACCGGTCTTACGGTTCGTGGCAAGATATGCTCGCGGGCGAAAAAGGCCGTGATGACCGTGTTGATTTGGTTACTGTTGCAACACCAAACTCAACACATTATGAGATCACAAAAGCCTTTCTGGAGGCTGGTTTTAATGTGCTTTGTGAAAAGCCGATGACCATGACTGTGGAAGAAGGCGAAGATATCGTTCGCACGGCTAAAGCTGCCGGGAAAATCTGTGCAGTAAACTATGGCTACACTGGTTATTCTCTTGTGCGCCATATGAAGGCTATGATCGCTCGCGGTGATATTGGCAAGGTTCGTTTGGTCAATACAGAATTCGCGCATGGCCACCATGCCAATGCGGCTGATGCGGATAATCCACGTGTTCGTTGGCGTTATGATCCTGCACAGGCTGGCGTTTCAGCTCAGTTTGCCGATTGTGGAATTCATGCCATGCACATGGCTAGTTTCGTTACAGGTCAGGAGGTTGAAAAACTGTCCGCTGATATTGTCTCTTGCCTTCCTGTGCGCACTTTGGAGGATGACGCAATGGTCAATTTCCGTATGGATGGTGGAACCGTCGGTCGTCTTTGGACATCCTCGATAGCAATTGGTCGCCAACACGGTTTGGGAATCCAGGTATTCGGGGAAACAGGCGGATTGCGCTGGAGCCAAGAGCAGCCAAATCAACTTTACTATATGCCGCTTGGCGAGCGTCTTCAGGTTATCGAGCGTGGTGAAGCAAATCTTTCTCCAGAAGCAGACAGATCAACTCGCGTAACCATTGGTCATGCAGAGGGTATGCCGTTAGCTTTTGCCAATATCTACAAGGATTTAGCTGAAGCCATCAATGCACAAAAGGAAAACCGAGATATGGACCCAGCAGCAAATCTATACCCTCGCGCTGAGGATGGTTTGCGGTCAATGGCAGCTGTTGTTGCCGTTGCTGAATCCGGCAAACAAGACGGAAAATGGCTAGATGCCCGTCCGCCGATGTTCAGATAAGAAAATGTGGAATGCTGCGGTTTATGTTTTAGCTCGCAGCGTTCCACGCTCAATAATTTCACATGGGAAAATTAAAGCCTGATGAACTTGATCGGGATCAACAAGCATATTAACCATTTGCTCCAGTGAGGAGTTAATAATATCAACTACCGGCTGCCGAATGGTCGTAAGATTGATATTCTGCCAGCCAGCCATTTCCATGTCGTTCAGTCCGATGAAACCGACATCATCTGGCACTTTAAAGCCGGCTTCCGTCACTGCGCTGATCGCTCCCACAGACAAAACATCATCGCCACAGAAATAGGCCTCTTGCAATTGACCTTCCAAAAGCCGTTGCATTTCTTTGCGACCAGCATCAAATGAATAGGCGCCTGCATAAGAGTGTTTGACATTGATATGAGGGTGTTTTGCAAGTTCTTCGCGAAAACCTGTCACCCGGTCTTGTGTTGAACTGGCTAGTTCTGGGCCGCCCATGAAACCAACACTCTTATAACCTCGTTCAATCAAGGCTCGTGCCGCCATCCGTCCGCATTCAATATTATCAATTCCAACTATAGTTGTTTGAGGAGATGGCGCATGACGCCCGAAAGAATGCACAACTGGAATACCCTCATCTGTGAATGCCTTTGCAAATCCCGGTGCTAAAGTGGATGATGCAACAATGACACCATCTACGGAATACTGGCGTAACAAATTAATCGAGTTTTCTGGATCACGTTCGCCTGAAAGGTTAACTAACAGTGGTCTAAGGCCTCGTTCTTGAAGCCCGCGCGAAAATAAATCAAAGACATCAAGAAAAAGTGGGTTTTGGAAATTGTCAGAAACCAGCCCAATGAGCTTAGTGCGCCGGGTTGTTAAACTGCTGGCAAGAACATTTGGTCGATAACCCAGTTCATTTGCAACATCCTCAACACGTTTTCGCATCCGCGCAGATACCGACGCACCGGGTGTAAATGCTCTAGAAACTGCTGATCTTGATACGCCTGCTTTATCTGCTACGTCTTGCGCTGTAACTGCCATATTCTGAAATCCATTATTTTCTCGAACCTATTTTACATATGAAAACGTATATTGAAACTCCCGAAACCACGGAGCTTAATAATTAACCCAAATTATCATCTATGCGACAACACGGCTTGTAAAATCTGAACGCTCTTATATAGTTAAAAAAGTGTTAAGAGTATATTGTATGTGAGTATGTTATGTCGGCAACAATTATTAGCCTTCAAGAAGTCAAGGTCAAAGCGGCAAGCGATAGTTTAGTTGCTGAAACTGACGATTTTTCTGTTAAAATTATCTCAAAAATTGATCCATTGTTTTGGGTACGTTTTCAACGTACAGATAATGGTGAGGTGATCGTAACTGATTTTAGTGCTGGTGGTCTACCGCAATACGCACTCAATCTCGCACTACGGAAAGGCTTGAAAGAGTTGTATGCGTCGCCACCGCGTAGCATTACATTTAGCAATGTAAATTCTTCAGAAAATTTGGAATTGGCTCTTTCAGGTGCTTGTGATGATGCATTGCATGCTATCCGCCAAGCTTGCGAGGGTCTTGCAATGATCAGCCGCCGAGCTATCAGATCATTTCAACTTGTCCCAGATGGTCATAAACTAAATGTGGTCGTATCGCTCGGCTAAAGGCGATATTTTCTATTTGGGGATTTCCAAATTGGAATAATACTCGGTTTTAGCACCTCTAATATCGCTGATATTGGCCAAGCTTTGCTGGTCGCAGATACGGCTTAATCCTTGACAGATCTTTGCCGCGATGCTCGGGCCTTGATATATCATTCCCGTGTATAATTGAACAAGATCAGCTCCTGCCCGGATTTTTTCTGCCGCTGAATTTGCATCACTAATGCCGCCCACGCCAATTATTGGCATATCATTACCAATCGCTTCTCGAAATTTAGCGAGTACTATATTTGATCTTGTTAAAACGGGTTTGCCAGATAATCCGCCGGTCTCATGCGCCACTGTCATGTCTTTTAGGCCGGATCGAGACAATGTTGTGTTTGAGATTATTACACCATCAATATTCTTGTCGGCGACTTCCGCGGCGATATCGTCAATGCCCTCCTGTGTCAGATCGGGCGCAACTTTTAAGAAGATCGGTACGCGTTTACCATGTATTTTTGCAAGTTCATTACGTTTGTTTATGCAACGAGATAGAAGTTCCGAAAGGCTTTCTCGCGCCTGTAAATCTCGAAGGCCTGGTGTGTTCGGCGATGAAATATTAGCCGTGAAATAGCTGGCATGTTTGTAAAATGTATCGATACCCGAGACATAATCCTGTGTTCTATCTTCACTGTCTTTATTCGCCCCGATATTCACACCAATTATTTGCCCTTTGCCCCGTAAGTTTTCAAGTCTTTGCAGAGCAGCTTGATGTCCATCATTATTAAAGCCAAGTCGATTGATAACGGCTTCATCGGTAGGGAGGCGAAAAATTCGAGGTTTTGGGTTGCCGCTTTGAGGTTTAGGTGTAATCGTGCCCACTTCGGTAAAGCCAAAACCGAGTTTTAGAATTTCGAGAGG
The DNA here is from genome assembly GCF_040784015.1 of Lentilitoribacter sp. EG35. Lineage (NCBI taxonomy): Bacteria > Pseudomonadati > Pseudomonadota > Alphaproteobacteria > Hyphomicrobiales > Rhizobiaceae > Lentilitoribacter > Lentilitoribacter sp. EG35. The sequence continues at coordinate 179,081 of NZ_JBFNGQ010000002.1, read as the reverse complement.
AACATCTGCATTTTTATCGTAGCCGGCGGCCATTCCAACTGGATTGGGGAAGCTCAGTCCTGCAACTGATTGTTCCAAGCGAGAATCAGGATGAGGTTTAAATACACAAGCAGCACCAGTTTGTAGAAACTTAATTGATAAGCCGTGGGCTTTTTCAGCATCGAGAGCAAAAAAGGCTTTCTGAGCAATAGCTTTATAAGGGTTGAACATGGTCAAATTTCAGGAAAAATGTGGTTGCCATTTACATCAAGTGGAAGTGGTTTCACCCAGGCAACCTGGTCAGGAGAAAATGTTCCATATAGATGCGGGAATAGATCATCATTACGAGAGACTTCATATTTGAGTGCATCACCTAATATGTCTTCCTCGATTGCGATAAGTAAAAGGTCGTTTTGTCCAGCAAAGTGTTTACTTGCGGTCTCCCTTGCTTGTGCGCCAGTGGAGAAGTGAATAAATCCATCTTGAAGATCAATTGGAGCGCCGGAGAAAACACCTTCTTCCAATGCGTCCTGCCATAAAGTTTTGGGGCAAATTTTATAAACAATTTTTTTCATAATGTTGAACTAGCAGTTTGAGAGTTGCGCGAGAAGCTTGTTTTGAGTGCTTTTTCAACTGTTCACAGATAAACCAGTCATGAGAATATCCGCATTGCGATTGATAAAGACATAAAATACTGTAGTAATTTAGCTTTCATGTGATGGATATAGGGGAGAATCTCATGCTTAAAGAATTCAAGGACTTCATTGCTAAAGGCAATGTTATGGATATGGCGGTCGGTATTATAATCGGTGGCGCATTCGGCTTAATCGTTAAATCGCTTGTGGCTGATATTATTATGCCAATTGTAAGCGCAATTTTTGGTGGGTTGGACTTTTCAAGTTACTTTATACCGTTGGGCGCAGATGTTACGGCAACTTCGCTAGACGCAGCCAGAGAGCAAGGTGCTGTTCTCGCATGGGGTAACTTTCTAACAGTTGCTGTAAACTTCGTTATTCTAGCTTGGATTATTTTTCTGATTGTAAAAGCAGTCAATAATCTGAAAAAGAAAGAAGAAGAAAAACCGGCGGAGCCTGCTGCACCTGCTGCTGATGTTGTTCTTCTTGAAGAAATACGGGACTTGCTGAAAAAATAAACTTCCAAATCTTGCGTTTTAAAACCCGATTGGCTGGGCCTGTCGGGTTTTTTGATAGGCTTTGCAATAAACGGGTGTTTTAAATTTGCAATCCAGCTATACCGTTTGTCTTTGGCATTTTAAAAGATGGGCGGTAGGTAAATGGGCTTGAAAGAATGGGGTACACTTTTGATGCTTTCCTTTTTATGGGGAGGATCATTTCTATTTATCGAAATATCTGTAGGACAGTTGCCCCCCTTAACGGTTGTCTTTCTGCGGGTGGGAATTTCCGCAATCATTCTCACAATAGTGCTGAAAGCCTCACGTATAAAAGTTCCTATCAGTAGAAAAATATTGATTTCAATTTTCATAATGGGGCTGTTTAACATCTCAATCCCATTTTTATTGATTACGTGGGGCCAAACACAAATCACATCCGGTTTGGCATCGATTTTCAATGCGACAATGTTGATTTTTACAGTTCTAGTCACGCATTTTTTTACAACAGATGAGAAGATGGATCGACATAAATTAGCTGGTGTGGTCGTTGGTTTTTCAGGTGTTGTGTTCATGATTGGTGTTGAGGAATTATTCACATTTGGCGCAAATATATTAGGTCAGTTGGCAGTTTTAGCAGCGGCGTTATTTTATGCATCTTCTACCACGTTCGGACGAAGATTTAAGACGATGGGCGTGCCGCCAATGGCAATTGCAACAGGGCAAATGATTGTTGCAAGTTTAATTCTTGCACCCTTGGTGATTATTTTCGATAAGCCTTGGTTACTTACCGTGCCAGATACAAATGGCCTTATCGCAATTTTTTGCCTTGCGACTTTTTCGACAGCGCTTGCCTATTTTCTTTATTTCAAACTTCTCGAAAGTAGCGGTGCAACTAATCTCGCGCTCGTCACATTCCTCATTCCACCCATCGCAATATTTCTTGGTTGGAGCATATTGGGTGAAACCTTGAACAGGGATCAGATTATTGGAATGGGTTTCATCATCTTTGGACTGTCATTAATTGATGGACGGTTGTTTAAAACGGCATCTAAAAAACATCGATAGTTGGAAAATAACGCTTATTTTAGTCAATGCTCTATGAATTTGGATAAAACCGATTTAAAAGCAGTTCAAATTCCTCCATCCAAATGAGTTATATCTTGGCTAGAACACCCCTTGCGAGCTTCGCACATCGTTTGATGTCTAATTCTAACAATGATGAAACAAGAGTTAGATTAACACCTGTTCAGATTAAAACAGAGCTTTTATCTGGTTTAACCGTTGCGCTTGCATTGGTTCCAGAAGCTGTTGCTTTTGCGTTTGTTGCAGGTGTTCATCCGCTTGTTGGTCTATATGCTGCATTTATCGTTGGATTGATAACTGCTATTTTCGGTGGTCGTCCCGGCATGATTTCTGGTGCAACGGGTGCATTGGCGGTAGTGATGGTTGCGCTTGTTGCGCAGCACGGTGTGGAATATTTGTTTGCGACTGTCGTTTTAATGGGCATTTTACAATTATTGGCAGGTGTCTTCCGTCTAGGAAAGTTTATTCGACTTGTACCTCACCCTGTTATGCTTGGTTTTGTAAACGGTTTGGCAATTGTTATTTTTCTCGCCCAATTGACACAATTTCAGGTGCCCGGACCAGATGGTGTCAAAGTTTGGATGTCCGGTATTCCATTGCTGCTGAGTTTGGGATTGGTCGCGCTCACAATGGCTATCATTTATGGAATTCCAAAGATAACAAATATTGTTCCTGCGCCACTTGCCGGTATTGGGATTGTTGCAATCATTGTTATCGCTTTTGGTATTGATGTGCCAAGGGTTGGTGATCTTGCTTCAATCAAAGGCAGCCTGCCAGAGTTTCACATTCCGTCCGTTCCCTTTAATCTTGATACACTTAAGATCATATTTCCCTACGCGCTTATTCTAGCTGCAATTGGTTTGATCGAAAGCTTGCTAACGTTGAATCTTGTTGGCGAGATAACTAATAAACGTGGCGGTGCTTCCCAGGAATGTCTAGCGCAGGGTGCATCAAACGTTGTTACTGGTTTCTTCGGTGGTATGGGCGGTTGTGCAATGATTGGTCAATCAATGATCAATGTAAAATCTGGTGGTCGCACACGTCTTTCTGGCATATCTGCGGCATTGTTTTTGTTAGCGTTTATCTTGTTCGCATCTTCATTGATCGAACAAATTCCATTGGCCGCACTTGTTGGAGTTATGTTCATGGTGGTTATAGGGACGTTCGCTTGGCAAAGCCTGCGGATTTTGCGCCGTATTCCATTAACGGATGCCATCGTTATTATTCTTGTAACTGCTGTAACGGTTTATGCTGATTTGGCCATTGCCGTGGTTGTAGGTGTCATTGTTTCTGCACTTGCCTATGCATGGACAAATGCTGTGCGGATTGAGGCTAAATCGAGTGTAACAGCAGAAGGTGCAAAGGCCTATGAAATCGAAGGGCCATTGTTTTTTGGATCAACAGTAGGTTTTATGGAATTGTTCGATCCAAAAAATGATCCCGACCTTGTCATAATTGATTTTGCGGGAAGTCGGGTCGCAGATCAATCTGCGTTACAGGCTATCGATGCAATTGCAGGAAAGTATGAGGCAGAAGGCAAGAGCGTTCAGTTGAGACACTTGTCTCCAGATTGCCATCGGCTGCTTGAGAAAGCAGGGCAGCTTATTGTGGATTCAGAAGATGATCCAGATTATGAAATTGCAGCTAACTATCCCGTGCGCACAGGTGCATTAAGCGGCGGTGGGCACTAGAGCTTAACTTTTGTTTAAGCTTACCAATTAGGCTTAATAAATCAGAAAGTTTTAGAACTTCGCTTAAACCGGAATAAGTCCAGAACAATATTTAGCGACAGCGCACCTAAGATTGCGATCGTTGTAACGACAGTACAGATAATGAGAACATTCATTGTTCTAACTCCAATATATAACTGATACGCAACAATAACTCCTGTCGTATCGTACTTAATCATTGTTGCGCCCCAAGCTTTCGTGAGCCTTTCGCAAGAATTTGTGCTGAATATGGCTAAAAATGTAAGTTTAATTGCTAGATGGCGAGAAATCATTCAAGTCCGTTAACCTTCGGGCAAGGAATTAACCATAAAAATTGTAACTGCGTTGATTTGTGTTCATGGAAGCTATTTTACCAGAACACAATTGCATGATGCTGTTTCTTCGCGCCGGCCTAGATCCGGATTTTATCAGTAGAAAAGTATATTGACCTTCTGTCATGCGTTTGCCTTGATAAGCCACCTTTGAGTGGTTTTTGCGCCGGAAACAGATTTTATCAATTTACTTGATTGATGCGATGGGCGGAGCAGACATTTATGTCGATGATCAACAAAGTTAACATTTCCTTCGGGAGTTATGTTGCCACTTTAGCAAAATTTGCAGTGCCGTTGAGAAACTTCGCTAGATATTTAGAGAATTTCTCCGGCATGAAAATGCGTCTGGCGCTTAACGAGCTGCCTGTTCCTATTTTTCCAATGTCGACAACAGAGCCAGTCAAGGTTCGTGTGATTAATCATATGAATGAGACAAAACCGCAAAGGAATCACTATGGGTGATGAGACATCAAACATCTTGAAATTACCTGAAAACCTCGACTTGAATGCAGCAAGTAGCATGCATGAGCAGTTAATCAGTTTGAAGGGAAGTTCGGTGGAGATCGATGCTTCGGATGTTAGGAAGTCAGGTGCACAATGTATACAGGTTTTGATGGCCGCCAAGAAGACTTGGGACGTGGAAGGCAATTCAATTGCAGTGGGTGCCATGTCTGAAAATTTTGAAAACACTCTGAAATTACTGGGAATATCTGGCGACGAATTGCCTTTGAAGGAGACAGCGTAATGAAAACGAAAGTACTAACAGTGGACGATTCGCGTACAATTAGAAATATGCTTCTGGTCACGTTGAATAATGCGGGCTTTGATACGGTTCAGGCCGAAGACGGTATGGAAGGTCTTGAAGTATTGGAAGAATCCAATCCCGATGTGATTGTAACGGACATTAATATGCCACGCCTCGATGGTTTTGGTTTCATTGAAGGTGTCCGCCAAAATGACCGATATCGTTCCGTACCGATTCTGGTTTTAACCACTGAAAGCGATGATGAGAAGAAAAACCGTGCACGTCAAGCTGGTGCTACGGGTTGGATTGTAAAGCCATTTGATCCTGCCAAGTTAGTATCTGCGATCGAACGCGTCACAGCCTAATCATCATAAAGTTTCAACAGCCGCATAGGACTTAATCCTCATGGATATGGAAGAAATCAAGGAAATATTTTTCCAAGAATGTGAAGAGCAACTAACAGAACTGGAAACAGGTCTGCTTGCGATGAACGATGGTGATGATGATCCGGAAACGGTCAATGCCGTTTTTAGAGCTGTTCACTCCATTAAAGGTGGCGCAGGTGCGTTTGGCCTTGATGATTTGGTCGCATTTGCTCATGTTTTTGAAACGACACTTGACTGTGTTCGCTCTAATAAATTGGAAGCGAGCGAGGGATTGATGAAAGTTATGCTTAAGTCAGCCGATGTGCTGGCTGATATAACTGCTGCATCAAGAGATGGCGATGCCATTGATCCCGCAAGATCAGCAGATTTAGTTAAAGACCTTGCCGCCTATGCAAATGGTGAAACACCTTCTGATAGTTCTGATGCCGCTGCACCTGCACCGACTGCTGAAGCTGCCCCTGTAGAGGCTGTAACCGAGGAAGCCGCACCTGTTGTCGAAGCAGTAGCTCCAACAGATGACAGCGGATTTCAACCTGTTCCATTCTCATTTGATGACATGGATGAGGAAACAGCCGACGAAGATGAGCCTGCAAAGGGTAATACGTTCTCAATTGAATTTAAACCGAATGCTGGTTTGTATGCCAAAGGTAATGATACGGCTCTTCTTCTGCGTGACTTAGCTGCATTAGGTGAGATGAAGGTAGCCTGTAACACAGAAGACTTACCAGATCTCGAAAACATGGATCCTGAAGATTCTTATCTTACATGGACCATCTCACTAACGACAGAGAGTGATGAAGAGGCAATACGTGCTGTATTCGAATTTGCGGAATGGGATTGCAAACTCGAAGTAAAAGCAAGTGCAGCATCTACAAATGCGGATGATGGTGCAGATATGGTTCCAGTTCCATTTGATCTTTCTATGCTTGAAGGCGATGATGAACCTGCGACTGTGCAAGAAGTAGCTGCACCAGCTCCCACTCCGGTGGCTGCTGCACCAAAACCTACTCCTGTTGCTGCACCAACGCCAGCACCTGCACCAACGCCAGTACCTGCTAAGGCAGCAGCACCGAAGGATACGGCTAAAAAACCGAAAGTAGCAGCAGCGGCTCCTCCGCAGCAAATTCGTGTAGAACTTGACCGTGTTGACCGTCTCATCAATTTGGTTGGTGAGCTTGTGATTAACCAGGCAATGTTGGCCCAAAGTGTTGGCGAAAACGAAGAAACGGTCAGTGGATCGGGAAACAACATTAATCTTGGTCTAGATGAGTTGAACCAGCTCACACGTGAGATTCAGGATAGTGTGATGGCTATTCGAGCCCAACCTGTGAAACCTGTTTTCCAACGGATGTCACGTATCGTTCGCGAAATTGGTGACATGGTCAATAAAAATGTTCGTCTTGTTACTGAAGGTGAAAACACAGAGGTCGACAAAACTGTTATTGATAAGTTGGCTGAACCTTTAACACATATGATCCGCAACTCTGTTGATCATGGTCTTGAAGATCCGGAAACGCGAGTAGCTGCTGGTAAAGATCCGCAAGGTATTGTTAAACTTTCCGCCAAACACCGTTCTGGCCGTATTGTCATTGAGATTGAAGATGATGGCGCTGGTATTAATCGTGAACGTGTAAAAGGCAAAGCATTAGAAAATGGCTTAATCACGCCCGAAAGTAACCTCTCAGACGAGGAAATTGATAATCTGATTTTCCACCCTGGCTTCTCCACCGCGGAGACACTATCAGATATTTCTGGTCGTGGTGTTGGCATGGATGTGGTGAAGAAATCCATCCAATCACTAGGTGGACGGATATCAATTCAATCCACACCGGGTAAGGGTTCAATCTTCTCTATGAGCTTGCCACTTACACTGGCCGTTCTGGATGGGATGGTCGTATCTGTTGCTGATCAAACACTTGTTGTACCTTTAACGGCGATTGTAGAAACATTGCAGCCTGAAAAATCAGATGTTCATGGCTTCGGTGCAAAGGAGCGTTTGATTTCTATTCGTGAAACGTTCTGCCCGTTGATCGATGTTGGACAAATCCTGAATTTCCGCAGTGAACCCGCAGACCCTATTCAAGGTGTTGCGCTTCTAGTGGAATCTGAGGGCGGCGGTCAGCAGGCTCTGATGGTGGATGGTATCCAAGGACAGCGTCAAGTTGTGATCAAAAGCCTAGAATCAAATTATTCAAATGTACCTGGTATTGCGGCAGCGACAATTCTCGGTGATGGGCGCGTCGCTCTCATCTTGGATGTAGATATGATTGTCGCAGCAACAAAAGGTTTAAGTTTGAGTTACGAAGACAATAAGTCAGCAGCCGGATAGGAATTGTATAGTGAGTAGTCCGAATTCTATATTAAAAAACGGGTCTCCGACCGATGAACTCGCTATGGGAGATTCACCCCTCACGCGTCGTGATTTGGCTGAGATTGCTGATATGATTTATGCTGATGCCGGTATTTTTCTAAATGAAAGCAAGGCATCTTTGGTGTATTCACGCCTTTCAAAAAGGTTGCGTAAGATCGGGATGAGCTCGTTTAGACAGTATTGTGAACTCGTAAGCTCAGAACGAGGTGCTGATGAACGCAGAGAAATGTTATCGCAGTTGACGACGAATTTCACCAAATTCTACCGTGAGCGTCATCATTTTGAACATCTAGCAAAAGACGTATTGCCCGATTTGGTCAAGCGCGCACGTGCGGGCGGACGCGTTCGCATATGGTCCTCTGCATGTTCACTGGGTCATGAGCCATATTCTTTAGCTATGACTGTTCTATCGGTTTTCCCGGATGCTGCAAAACATGATTTTAAAATTCTGGCATCAGATATTGATCCTAAAGTTGTCGCAAGTGCAAGTCAGGGGATATATACACCGGAGGCGATAGAGCCCGTGGATCCGGGTATGAGGCGTGAGCATTTTACAGAGATAGGTGATGGAAAGTTCCAAGCTAATCAAAGTTTAAAAGAACTCATTTCTTTCCGAGAATTGAATCTGCTGCGCGACTGGCCATTTAGAGGCAAGTTTGATGTTATTTTTTGCCGAAATGTTGTCATTTATTTCGATGATCAAACGCAAGCAAAAATTTGGCAACGTTACGCAGAAGTTCTTCCGAAAGAAGGCTATCTTTATATCGGCCATTCAGAGCGTTTATCGGGTCCGGCTAAAAGCAAATTCGATAGTGTCGGCGTAACTGCATTCAGGTTTACGGGGTGAGCTAGATGATCAATCCAGTCAAAGTTCTAGTCGTCGATGATTCCGCAGCGATGCGCGGTCTTATTCGCAATGCGCTAAGTGCCGACCCAGAAATTGAAGTAATTGGTGAAGCAGGGGATGCGCTTCAGGCTCGCAGTGCAATTAAGGCACTAAACCCGGATGTCATAACGCTTGATGTCGAGATGCCGAACATGAATGGCTTAGAATTTCTTGAGAAGATTATGACGCTCAGACCGATGCCAGTAATTATGGTGTCAACACTTACTCATAGAGGTGCGCAAGCAAGTCTTGATGCATTGGAACTCGGTGCATTCGATTGTATCGGTAAACCAAGTGCCGGAGATAGTTCAACATTTGATCGGATAAATGAAGTTGTAAAAGCCGCAGGACGATCAAAACTTCCTATGGTCAAAAGAACTCCTAAACCGACAACGGCTACTCGGCCAGTTGCAAGTGCAGGTTTTCAAGACTATTCGCCAGCTAGAAAAATTATCGCAATTGGTTCATCTACAGGTGGTGTCGAAGCACTCATAAATGTTATTTCTAAGTTCCCTGCAAATTGCCCTCCAACGGTCATTACGCAACATATGCCCCCAGCTTTTACAGGAAGCTTCGCGGCGAGATTGGACAGACTTTCAGCTCCAAAAGTTAAAGAAGCAGAAGATGGTGATCGCCTAGAAGTGGGGAAAGTATTACTAGCTCCTGGTGGTACGTGCCAGATGGAAGTTACCGGAAAGGTTGCTCCGTTAATTTCGCTACGGGAAGGCGATCCAGTATCTGGTCATTGTCCGTCGGTCGATGTGTTGTTCGCATCAGTAGCTAGAATTGCAAAGAAAAAAGCTGTGGGTGTTATTCTAACCGGTATGGGCCGCGATGGTGCCAACGGATTATTGGAGATGCGTAAAGCAGGTGCAAATACAGTTGGGCAAAATGAGAAATCGTGCGTTGTATATGGAATGCCGAAGGTCGCATTTGAAATTGGTGCTGTGGAATCACAGCACTCCATAGAAGATATTGCAGAACAAATATGTAAGTTAACAGCAATCAGAAGGGATAGGGTAGCCTAATGTCTATTGCGCAAAAAATTAAGGTCTTAGTTGTCGACGATCAGGTAACGAGCCGATTATTATTGTCTGAAGCACTTCAGTCACTCGGATTTAAGAATATCACAGTTGCAGCTGATGGAGCGCAAGGCCTCCAGATAATGCGAACGCAGCCACATCATCTCGTGATCTCTGATTTCAACATGCCAAAGATGGATGGTCTTGGGTTCTTAGAGGGCGTTCGTAAAAATCCGGCGACACAGAGAGCTGCATTCATAATTTTAACAGCGCAAGGAGATAAAGAACTTGTGCGTAAAGCAGCGGCTCTTGGTGCTAATAATGTTCTTGCTAAGCCATTTACTATTGAGAAAATGAAGGCCGCCATTGAAGCAGTATTTGGAGCGCTTTGAGTATGAATTCAGCGGTTAAAAAGATAAATATTATACAAGGTGAGTATCAGGTAACTGATGACAACGATGTTGTTCTTTCAACTATTCTGGGTTCTTGTATAGCTGCGTGTTTACGTGACCCAATTGCAGGGGTGGGAGGTATGAACCATTTTCTACTTCCTGGTGACGGCTCGCGTAGTGAAGGTGGTGAAAGTGCACGCTATGGTGTTCACCTGATGGAGCTTTTGATCAATGGTCTCCTAAAAAAAGGTGCCAGTCGAGACCGCATTGAAGCGAAGATCATTGGTGGAGGAAAGACAATACCCGGTCTTTCCAACGTTGGTGAGAAAAACGCCATCTTTGCCAAGACATTTCTTGAGGATGAAGGAATAAGGATAGTCGGTACAAATGTTGGTGGTGACCACGGCCGGAAATTAGAATACTGGCCCGTAAGTGGTCGGGCTCGCCAGTGCATTCTAAACGGTAGTGAAGCTGAGAAAGTAGTCGCCCGGGAGCGTAAGCCAATTGTTAAGACCGCAGCGGTTGCAGCACCAAAAGATGATATCGAATTTTTCTGATTTGTTCATATTTATCAGAGTATAGTTTGTAAAAGGACGCGTAAATGTCGAATTACAGTCAAAATATAGCAGGTGACCTGCAAGAGCCTCTAACGGCGATTTTAAATCGTGTGGGAACAGAATTGCGTGACGTTGCAATTTTGATCGAACGACTGGAGCCGATGCTAGAAAACGAAGATGTCGCCAGCAATGTTGATGCAACCGAGCATATGAAGCTTTTGCAAGGTATTGATTTAGCTGTACAGAAATCACGGGGTTTAGCGGATTTTTTGGAATCGATGTCCGACGAAGTAGATGTAGAGCAGTTGGTTGATGTGACCACAGCGCTTAATCTCATAACGCTTTCTGACTTGAAACAGCGCTTGTCATCTCCAGAAAAAACTATGATCTCAGCTGATGCCTATGAGAAAGCATCCGGTGATTTAGACTTCTTCTAGAGTTTCAACTTTTTGGATAAATTGTTTACACTTACCAGAACTGATTATTCTTAATACAAGAATTTACGGCGCAAAACGCACCTAATGTGCACGGGTGGGTAAATTGTTGCCACTCAAATTACTCAAAAATCTAATTTCGGGTTGAATTTCATTTACCTTGCTTATATGTACGTTTTCTCAGGGGCTTTTGCTGCCCTGAAATGAAAGGAAATGCCCGCCCGGATTAGCCTCTGAATATATGGCGCTCTGGGACTGTAGAATCATACATACAAACCTTAAAATCACATTTGTAATTTCTCGGAAAGTTATTTTCTGAGTATCTGAGGTCGACGATTTGCTCGTTACCTCTCGTTTGGGTGTGACTTGGATTTGTATGGGTGTCTCTGCGGAGTTGCGTTCCTACTCAATCCCTTTTTAAAAAATCGACCCCAGACATTTCAAAGTCTAGACACCTCCAGATTTTGGAGATGTTCATGTTAATTGAACGCGCTGCGCTGATTGAACTCAGCACTTTTGGTCAAAACCTTGGACTTCTGGTTCCGGAGAAAAAGGCACGCCAAGACAGAACTGCGAAAATGCAACAGGTTTTAGCCTACCTCGAAGCTATTCACGTTCGCACAAAGAAATATTCAACGAAACGAGAACTAATTTTTATAGAAGCCGGCGCAGGTAATTGTTACTTGAGTTTTCTAGTTTACAAATTTTATCATCAAATTCTCAATCGCCCTGTTCGCATTCATTGCATTGATACCAACGCAGATCTGATGAAAAAAAATGAAAGGATCGCGCGCGGCCTCGGATTTGACGAGATGTATTTTCATGCGGAAGATATTGCCGATTTCCAGCTTGGGGAGCGTCCAGATGCTATATATGCACTTCATGCCTGCGACATGGCAACCGACAAAGCTTTGTTTCTCGGGTTACAGAACGACGCGCGAAATGTGTTATCCGTGTCGTGCTGTCAACACAGTTTTCGCAAATCTATGAAACCGCCGGAAAATGCGAGATCAATGGCAAATCATACGATTATCCGTGAAAAGCTTGTTCATATGCTAGCTGATAGTATGCGCGCGTTATTGTTGGAAATGGCCGGTTACAACACCAGTATTATCGAGTTGGTCTCGTCAAGAGCAACGGAAAAAAATCTTTTGCTTAGAGGTGAACAACGGCGAATTACGCTACAAGATAAAACCATTGAAGTTTATTTGGCGATGCGCCGCGAGTGGCAATGCTCTCCCAGACTAGAGCAATACATGCTCGATGCAGAATTGCTTCCTGTAAACATCGTCCATGCGATCAATTCATAATGCGCCGCTTCAGACGTTGCTGTTTTGAGCCGGCGCGGCAGCATTGGCAATTGGTCACAACTTTACATGCTAACTGAATGGGTGATGGCGAGTGGGAATTAATGTTTCTTTCAATTTTCTCTTGCATAACTTAGTACCTTGGTACATAGATATATTTATGGAAAAGAAATTTGAACGTGTTCAAACCGGAATTAGAATCGACAAGAGGCTCCTGAAGGTCCTTAAGGGGCTTGCCGAACATCTTGATATGTCTGTTGGTGACCTGATTGAAGGTATCGCGCTACATAGCTTTGAAAGTAAGCCTCCTTTCTCTGCCGAGACGCTTGCTAAAATACAAAAACTCAAGAGCGTTTATGATTTAGATTTGACCGCATCCGACAGTCACAGCTCGAAGGAAGCTAAGGAATGAAAAAGGAAAATTGTTATTCAGAACTGACTCGTTCTTTTGAAGCGCATGAAGTTGATAATAATAGCTTTCATCATGCCGAACATGTTCAAGTTGCGTTTGAACTACTGGACAAGTATGATTTCATTGATGCAACTTCAATCTACGCGAAGGGCATTCGTGCACTTGCTACTGATATGGGTGTGCCACAAAAATTCAATCTGACAATAACTTATGCATTTATGAGCTTGATAGCCGAGCGGATGGTAGATTCATCAGCGAGCAATTTCGAAGATTTCATGGAATTAAATCCTGATATGATGTCAAAAACCATCCTTACTAAATGGTACTCTGCAGATAGGTTATCGTCAGAAATTGCACGAAATGTTTTCCTTATGCCTGTTCCAATTGAGGTTGGTTTGGCAAATGTAAGCTAAATAGTTCCGGCACGAAATCTCATAATTTTGTCGAGTTGGTAATTCTGCGCATGAGAATATTTGTAGTGATTACGGGCGTCATCAGAATTCAAATCTCCTACCTGTTAATGCTCGAAATTTGGTTTGTTTCTATATTGTTATAAATCATTATAGCTGAAAAATTCCAGGTGAAGACACCTTCACACAAGTTTCGCGCACTAGATTGAGCCATTAAGAGATCTCAAGTGTGGTTGTGGAATGAATCTGTTCAATCAATTATCTCAGATTGGTAAAAATCTGTCCGAACTAGGCCAAGGCCGATTGCTAGCACTGGGTGCAGTAGGGGCGGTTGCCATTGCAGTTATTATTGCAGCAGGGCTTTTTCTCAACAAACCATCCACTGAATCGCTTTATATCGGGCTGACCGGAGATGATATCAATCAAATTGGTATTGCTTTGTCAGAAGCCCAAATCAATTACACAGTCGGGGCAGACGGAACCAGCGTGCTTGTTCCAGCTGGAACCGCCTTACAAGCGCGTGCAATTCTAGCCGAACGTGGCCTACCAAATAGTTCTAGCGCTGGATATGAATTGTTTGACAATGTCGGTTCTTTAGGTTTGACAAGTTTTATGCAAGAGGTCACTAGAGTCCGTGCATTGGAGGGTGAGATTGCTCGCACCATTCAAAAGATTAATGGCATTAACGCTGCACGCGTTCATATTGTCATGGCTGATAGTGGAAACTTCAGAAGTGGCGAACGTAAACCATCGGCTTCTGTGATGGTAAAAACCGGTAATTCAGTTGCAAGACGTTCTGCCGATTCAATTCGGCATCTAGTCGCATCGTCAGTCCCAGGGTTGACCGTCGATGAAGTTACTGTTTTGGATTCAACCGGAAAGCTACTTGCGGCGGGTGATGATTTTTCCAACAGCAATATCAATCGTTCTATGTCTATTGTTCAAATGCTACAGAATGAGATCGAAAATAATATCGACAAAGCGCTTTCCCCGTTTCTGGGTTTAGATAACTTTCGCTCAAGTGTAACGGCTAAGGTCAATACAGATACCCAGCAGATCCAGGAAACTGTTTTTGATCCGGAATCCCGCGTAGAACGTTCTACACGGATAACAAGAGATAATCAGTCGTCAAGTCAGACATCTTCAGATGCACCAGCAACAGTAGAGCAAAATATTCCTGATCAGGCTACCGCTGCCGGTGCAAACACTCCACAGTCCAAAGAGCTTGCTGAACGTAAAGAAGAGCAGACGAATTATGAAATTAATTCAAAGGTCATTCAGACTGTTCGGAACAGTTATGAGATTGAAAAACTATCCATTGCGGTTGTTGTCAACGATACTCGGGTAAAAGCGATGCTGGGCGAGGGCGCAACAGATGAACAAGTTGCCGCATATATTGCGGAGCTTCAGCAGGTTGTAACAACCGCTGCTGGTCTTGATGCTGATCGTGGTGATATCGTCAAACTAACGACAATGGAGTTTTTAGCAGAGGAAATTCTTGCTGACGGACCTGCCACCAGCGGCTTTATGGAAATGTTAACTGCGCAACTAGGTACGATTATTAATGCTATATCGTTTATAGTTGTTGCATTCTTGATTGTTTGGTTTGGCATAAAACCAATCTTGAATACAGGTGGAACTGGATCCGATGCCGCTGCTGGAGGAGATGCTTTGGATAGTCTTGGAGATGTTGATGGTCTGGAATTGCCAGATTTCTCCCCAGGAATAGGTGGAGACCTTGGTGCCCCCGGTGCTTCTATGGAAGGCTTTGGTGCTGATTTTGGTTTTGATGCCGATGAAGCATTTGGCGGCGGTGGTGGCGATGATGGTGTCGTTATTGAAGAAGGTATGGGCTTTACAGGGCGCGTAAAAGGCGGCCCGGAAAAAAGACTATCTTCTATGGTTGAGATTAGCGAAGAAAGAGCAGCGAAAGTTTTACGCAAATGGGCAATCGGTGATGCAGCCTGATAACGTGGTCTACGCTCATAGCAACATCAAATATTTTTATACTAGCGATTTCAACTAAAAAGCACATCAACATTTGATGTTCGTGATGGGGTGAGGCGCTGTTCATTCCATATGATGATGTCAGATTATTACAATTCTCTCACTTAATGTGTAACAATGCGAATTTAACATCCAGCTTCTCCACCAGCTCTTGATGGAGTATATGAGTAAGTGCGCCCAAACAAATGGCACTTTCTAAGAAAGTCTTATTGTCTTTGATGTTACTTTCACATGGTGACAATCGCTCAAAACTCAATTTTGATCAGAAAATCAAAGCAGCTTTTCATAAGAATCAGAGTTTGTTTTTTCTGCAAATAGATGATTCACAAAAAACAATTCTTGTAAAGTATTGAAAATCACCATAGAATTTCATTGTACAATGAATAAGCTAGTTATGCGAGTGATTCGTTTGGCTTATACTGCATTTGATGAATGCCAAGAAGTGTTGATGGTTTGCAATCGGTAATTTTGGATTGATCTTAATGTGGTTTATCGTGGGTGTTGATAGGTTTAAACTGGTGACAGAATGTTAAGGCAAAGGTAGGGCAATGTTCGGGAGTACTTCCACAATTGATGAGCATCAAGTGGTAGTTATGACACGTGGTCAATTCCTGAACGAACTCGAAGAGAGCACAAATTCTGAATATATAGGTAACGGACTCGATATTGCTCGCCGCTATGTAGGTGCTGCCGGATATCTATTGCTACGTTATGGGACGACAGAAGATAACGTTGTCAGTTCAAATTGGCCATATGATTTGGCGAAGGAATTTGGTCGAAGTATCATAGATGAATATTTCAATGTTGGCCAAATTCCAGAAAGAGTTCAAGTTTTTGAACCAGAGTTTCTAGACATAGAAAATGGGATACAAGTCCCAGTTGGGTATTCAAAAAATGTGTGTGTTATGCCGTTAACTTGCGGTGATAATTATTATGTTCTGTCATTTTTATTTCAAGAAAATGCTTCATACTCATATGACCGACTGCGCGACGTGGTTTTTGCGGCGGCTTATCATGTTGTTGAGTTTGAAACCCACTCCACTGCAAGCCAGCATTACAATGATCTGACGGAACGTGAAATGGAGTGTCTTTCATGGATATCGAAAGGCAAGACCAGTGATGAGATAGCACTAATAATTGGTATCTCGAGAAACACTGTGAATAATTACATAACCAGTATTATGAATAAAACAGCGACTAAGTCGCGTGCCGAGGCGGTGGCGGAAGCAGTGCGAAGCGAATTGATATAAACATAGCTTGAGGGGGCAAATATGGTTAATTATGAACAGGTTAGAAGAGAGCACTCTGCTGATAATTGGAACGGCGATCGAGAGCTAACATCTGCTGCGTCATCTGCTGATCTTTTTCCAAAAGTTGTTGAATTACAGCGAAGATTGGGCGCTCAAGGCTTTGTAATAGCTTCCACGACAAGTGCAATGAATGCGGTGATGCCGCTTAAAATTATCATTGGTAATTCAAGCTATACGCGGGATAAAGTACAACAGGGTTTGATTAAGTCTGTTGGACCAATTTTGGCAAGCCATGTTAGAAAATCACCCTGCCCAGTTTATTGGCATGAAGACAGTAATGAGGCTCATCAATTAGATGTTCCGCGACCTGCACAATTGATATCAATGCCGAACGCATCCATGCATGGCGTAGCTTTTCCGGTGCATCTTGGTGGTCGGAAAACAGGCATTGCGGTGTTTTTTGCTCCCTCAATCACAATCTCGCGCGAAATGCTTATGGACATCCATAAAAAGACTTTCATTCTTCTTAAAACACTTTTGAAAATTGAATTATCTTCAAAAGTTGATGTTATTTCTATCAATAACAGGGAAACGGAGTGTCTACAGTTTGCTGGCAATGGGATGACGAGTGATGATATCGCCGAACAGTTAGGTCTATCTGTGCACACAGTAAACGCGCATTTAAGTTCGGCGACATCTAAACTAGACAGCGTCAATAGAATTCAGGCTATTGCCAAAGCAATTCGGCTTGGTCTGATTAGCTGATTGCCAAAAACTGGTTTGATGAGTATGAATTATAAAATTTTCCCGATCTCATGGTTGATAGCAATGCGATGCATTGAAAAAGCGGCTTGCTCAAACTGCTCTTGAAGAAGGTGAGAGCTTAGTTCCGGATCATCAATTGCCTGTTCAAACTGGATGTGATTGATCTCAATGCTACAGTGATTTTTCTCAAGAGATAGACGCGTGTATACTGTTGTTGTTTTCAAAGAAATTTCAAGATCAAGAAGAATCTTTGGGTCGTTATCCCAATCTACCTGATAATCTCCACCTGATCCTAGTTTTACGGTATCTGGTAAGAAATATAGCTCCGCAGCTGATGTAACAAGATCAGATAAGCTACCATGTTTTTCGTACTTTAGCATTGCAATTAAATCGGCCACGTCGATGAGTCTTAGCTCTTTTGCAATTGGTGCAATCGCATGAGCTACAATTTTTTCATGTTTATTGGTAAGAGAACTTTTCTTCATACTGGTTACTTGATCCTTTGAAGATTCAATGGCGCTTACAATAGCATCTCTCAAATTGACGATATTGTGGCCTTACTGGTTAATCAAATACATTTCGCATATTACACGGCAAGAATCATGGCCGCTATTGAGGCGATTTTTCGTAAACTCGGTGAATTAGTTCAGCAACCGCCTGATAAAACTCCGGTGGAATCAAATTATCAAGCGAGACTTGCGCAAACATTGAGCGGGCCAGTGGAGGGTCTTCAAAAACAGGTACTCCACTCTCTTCAGCAATTTCTCGAATTCTAAGAGCAATTAAATCTTGACCTTTCGCAACAACTATTGGTGCACCTTCGCCATCTGCGTCATATCTAAGAGCAACAGCAAAGTGAGTTGGATTTGCAATAACAAGCGTTGCGCGGGGGATTTCAGACATCATACGTTTTCTTGCTCGGTCTCTTGCAATTGACCGTTGACGTGCTTTAACCATCGGGTCGCCGTCAGCCTGCTTATTCTCATCTTTAATTTCTTGCTTACTCATCCTTAGGTCTTCATACCAAAAATGACGAGTAGAAAAAATGTCAACCACTGCGATGACCGCGGTACAGATAAGGACAATAATAAACACAGTGCGTGCGTGATCTGTTATGACCTGGACAATTGCCGAGGGATCGGCATACATGGTTTGCAGAATTTCCAAATAGTCAGATTGCATAACTAAAGCGACAATTAGCAATACGACCAGCACTTTAGTCATGGATTTCGCGAATTCTACCATGCCTTTCTTACTGTAAATTCTGCCAAAACCAGCCGGGATAGAAAGACGATTGAATTTTGGTTGGATTCTATCAAGAACTGGTCGAGGTACATTTTGAAATATCGAAGCTGCAATACCAAAAATCATAAGTATCGCAAAAGCAGGTAAGAGAACGGCGCTCGCTTCCCAAAACAAATGTTTGAAAATGGCAAGCGCATCCTCCGGTGCAACTATGCGCCACTCTTCCGGTTTCTCAAAAATCCCCTTTAGGCCTCTGGTAATACTGACAACACCACTTGGGAGAAAGAAAACTATGAACAAGAGAGCACCAAGAACGGATGCAAAAGCAGGAACTTCGCGGGAAAATGGAACGTTACCTTTGTCGGAGGCATCGCTAATTTTCTTCTGAGTGGGGTCTTCGGTTTTGGAGTCTTTGTCTTCATTATCGGCCATGAAAAGCCTCGCTTACTGCAAAAGAATCACCCTTGTTCAGTAAACTAGCATCAGGCAGCTGCGCTGTCTTCTCGTAATACCAGTTTGTCCTCACCTGCCAGACGTATTGCTTCTTGCGTAATGGAGCGTCTAGCAACTGCAACTTCCTGTGGTTTGCCGAGATCACCATTTCCAAGTTCAGATTCAATCATACGTCTTTGTCTTGCGCCAATTGAACCAAGCACAGCCTCTTGAAGTTCAGGAATAGCACCGCGTAGAGCCAGGGTGATTGTGTCTCCATTTATGTCATTGAATAATGTAACGCGTGCTTGCTTTGACATTAAGAGAATGTCATCAAACAAGAAGATCTTAGGTTTGACTTTGTTCGCAGTTTCTTCGCTCACATCTTCCAATGCCCCAAGCAAAGATTCAACAACACTTTTATCCAGCTCGTTCATGATATCTGCAACTTTTACAGACCCTGTAGAGTTTTTTTCTGCTTTGAGCTGTTCAACAAGTTCAAGAACTTTTTGCTCGATAATTTCGGCCAAGCGCGGATTAATATCCTTCATATTAACAGCTCGGTGAATGATATCTACTCGGCGTTCTTCTGACATTTTCATTAAGATTTTGCCAGCAAAACCTGATGGAAGCATGGTCAAAATATAAGAAACAGTTTGAGGGTGTTCGGCATCAAGGAATTTATACACAGCATTCGGATCAGCTTCTTTCAACTCATCCCAAATAGTTGTTGTAATGGCTTGGAATTGTGTTGTGCGGCCCAAGAGTCCGTCAACTTCATCCGGTGTAAGGCCTTCTTCGAGGATGCTCTCCATAACTTTAGCATTGTCCATAAGGCCTGTGCCTTCGCTAAAGAGTTCTTCAAACTCTGTGACAAGTTCCTCAAGCTCTTGAGGTGGGATGGGGCGAAGGTTTTGTGCTTTATCGATGATGACTTGCAATTCGGTTTGCTCAAAGAATTTTAATAGTTTTCCCGCAATTGGTTTACCCATTGCAAGCAGAACAGCCGCCGCTTTTTCTGGTTGACTTAATTCTTTGGAACCATGAGCATCATGCTCATAATCATCGTAAATATCCACGATTTTTATCCCGATTTAGGTTTGGAGCCTATGACTTCGATCATTTTCACACCGAATTTGGTATCATCATTTTCCAAAACAGTAATTTCACCACGGCCAATTAATTTACCATTGACCATTATTTCCACAGGTTCACCAATTTTGCGCTCAAGTCCAATGGTTGCACCTTCAGTTAAGTCCATTAGTTCAGATACTTGTAATCGGCTTGTGCCTAGAACAACTTGTACTTCGATTGGTATATCCAAAACCAGATCTGCGCGGGTTTGTGAACCGGTCGCACCGGTAACCGATGTACCGCCGCCAAAGTCCCCCAACGGGGCATCACCGGTGTTTAAACCGCCACTTAGATCGCCGCCAAAATCACTTCCAATATCACCAGCGCCACCGAAATCGCCGCCTAGATCATTGCCCAAACTACCATCGAGGCCTCCATCAAGACCACCGCCTGCTGCTAAATCACCACCAATATCGCCGAAATCACTGCCTAAGTCGCCACCAGCTGCAAAATCACCGCCGATATCACCACCAAAATCGGAATCTAAATCACCCATCAGGTCCGCGCCCAGGTCAGGCTCGGCACTGGCTTCACTGCTTGACAAATCCAAGCCCTCCGAATCTTGCTTCAGTACATCACGCAATCCATCTATCGCATCATCCAACTCAGCGGAATCCGCGCTATCGATATTAAGCTCATTTTCCTCTGCATTTTCTGTACTCATGTTAAATCTTTATCATCCCAAACTTGTCAGGGCCTTTCGGAAACATCAAAATATAATGATGTTCAGACTAATTCATTTTGCATAACTAAAAGTTACTCATCCAATCTTCATCGCCAAAAGGCTCTTCCACACGAACCATATAACGGTTTCCAGCTTTCCCCAGTGAGCAGTTATAGAGGTCTTTTCCGTTTGCCTGAAGAACAACTGTTGGCTCTCCTTCATCTGCGAATCGCAATACATCACCCACTTGTAGACGCCCAATATCATTCAAACGCAAGCGTTCTAACCCAATATTTGCCTGGAGCTTAATATCAGAAGCATATACCTGTTTGGATATCTTCTCAGTCCATTCACTTTGCTCATCGGATTTGCGTCGCCTGCCGGCATTTGTATTGATATCTGTTTTTATGATTTTCGATTGGGGTGTGATGATTGTAATTGTCGTTGTGAGTTTACCAAAGATCACATTAAGCGAAAATGCTACAGCATGATATTCTTTATATGTCTCGTCTTCTATATCCGGTATCGTAGCGACGGGTGTTTCAACTTTGTGCTCGATCGTAGGGTTACGTGTGATTGTTGCTTTTAGTGCTTCATTAACAATTTCGAAAACAACTTTTGAAAGATCAAATTCCAGATTTGATAATGGTCTTGAAATGATTTCAATATTTTCGGGATCATCTCCACCCATTAAACATTCTACGACAGAAATCAGAAGATCATTATTGCAATAAATAGCGATATCATTCGACCAGGTTTTTACTTCGGCTTCACAATAAGTGTATTCACCTTCGATTGCTTGAAGTAATTCTGTTCTCGTACCTTGAACAACATTACCCGCACTAGCTTCTAGAGTGAGATTGTTTTTATCTTTAAAGAGAACCATTAGAACCTGAGCTAACGGAAGAAGTATCTGGTGGCACTTTTCCTTAAGGATCGTCGGATTACCCAACTCGCCAATCATTTGCGCCAAAAGTTCAGGATCTAGCTCGTAATTATCAGAACGTTCCGTGCTATTTGCATCTGTTGATGGCTCCGAATTAGTAGAGGCGTCAGGGTCTACAGAAGAGGAGGTTTCTCCATCTACTGCATCTTTTACCTCGTCTGCGACGTCTTCGTCAGCCATATTACTTATTCACCGCCGCCGCCAGGGTTCATCATTTCCTGCTCCACATCATCAATTGTTGGACGCTCATAGGATGAAATGGTTTTGCGTCCATGTTCCAGCGCTACTTGCGGAACGGATCCGTTCATGTAGGCAAGCAGCGTTTGTTTAACAACGGTATAAAGGCGCAGTTGTTTGGTACGTACAATTTCGACTTGGTGTGTAAGCGGTTGCATAACGCAATATGACAAGAAAATCCCTAAAAATGTACCCACAAGCGCGGCTGCAATCAACCCACCCAAGACATCGGGTGGTTCATTAATGGCGCCCATCGCTTTAATGATACCCAAAACGGCTGCGACAATCCCAATCGCGGGAAATGCATCACCCATAGTTACAAGCGAATGTTGAGAATGCATTTTGTCGTGGGTAAGAGTATTGATCTCTTCATCCATCAGAGCTTCGATTTCGTGCGGCCTAGCATTACCGATAATGATTAAACGAATATAGTCGCAGATAAAGGATGTTAGTTCCTTGTTAGCCAATACAGTGGGTGCTGAGATAAATATCTCAGACTCTTCTGGATTATCAACATGGGCCTCAATTTCATTCCGAGATTTCGTACGAAGATCTCTCATAAGCTGATAAAGCAAACCCAGCGTATCGAGGTAGTGACGTGCTGTGGGAACATCGAACTTAAATGCTTCCTTGAGCGCCTTACCGCAGTCTTTGATTATCTTTGTCGGGTTAGCCATGACTAAGCCGCCGATACCCGCACCGCCAATAATAACGAGTTCGAATGGCTGTACCAATACACCCAATTTGCCACCCATGGCCATGTAGCCGCCTAAGACACAGCCGATAGTTATCACGACGCCGATTATGATATTCATACTGTTTACCGCCTTTGAAATATCATTCATGCGTACGCTTTGATCCTTGTGTGAAGCTGAATCATATGAAAATCGTGAATGTGCAACGGACAGTTTCGCGCAAGACAATTTACCTATTTTGGAACTGAAAATTTGGAGAATGCTGTCTATACGAGCCTAAAGGAACGTTCTAGGTGGGTTCCACCTGAGCGGCCAGGAGATATAACATGACGACCTTAACTGATTACCGCCTCATAACTCGGGATATGTCTGCATCTCTTAAACGAGTTTCGGAAGAACCCGTCGTCTCAAGAGAAACGAAATATTACCTGGAAAATATCTCAAAAGTGGACACGATTGAAGACTTTCTGGCTGATGATAGGTTGTTTAGCTACGCGATGAAGGCTCATGGTCTTGAGGAAATGACATATGCCAAAGGCTTGATACGTAAGGTTTTGGAAGGTGGAACTGAAGACGAAGACGCGCTCGCAAATAAATTTACTGATCCACGATATAAAGCATTTGCAGAAGCCTTTGACTTTAAGACCCATGAAGGCAATGCAACTATTTTTACAAAAGCTCAACAGGGTACAGTTGATAAATATCTACAGCAAACCCTTGAAGAGAATGCAGGAAATGACAATCAAGGGGTTAGACTTGCCTTATACTTTGAGCGAAAGCTTCCCGAAATTTTGGAAGATAGTTCCTCAGATAGGTCGATAGCTTTTTCTCTTCTAGGTGATAATGCGCTAGGCGAAGTAATTCGAACCGCTTTGAGTATTCCACCTGAATCAGCTGCGGCCAATATTGATCGTCAAGCAGATGCTATCCTCGATAAACTGGATTTCGATGAGCTGAAAACGCCAGAGGGTTTAACCAAATTTCTGGAAGATTTTACTGCGCTTTGGGAAGTTAATAATTCTTACGGCGATCCGTCATCGGCAGCATTGCTTGGTCAATCAGCCGGATTTGGAATTTCATCTGACCTTATGCTGTCTATAAATAATCTGAAATTGGGTGGTCGTTAATGCAAAGTGCTCTATATGTCTCGCTATCTTCGCAAATTGCACTTGAACGACGTTTAACAACAATTTCAGGCAATATAGCCAATGCGAATACAACTGGATTTCGTGCAACTGAGATCAAATTTAGCGAAGTTCTAGATGGCGTAGGGAAAGTAAAAACATCCTTTGTAAGTCAGGGGAATGATTTCCTCTCTACAGAAAGCGGTGGTCTGCAATCTACAGGGAATGCCTTTGATTTTGCGGTAAAAGGTGATGCGTGGTTTATGGTAGAAGGACCCGCTGGGCCGATGCTAACGCGCGATGGGCGTTTTACTATGACAACAGAGGGAGAATTAACCACAGTTAATGGATTTCCTGTTCTGGATGCTGGCGGCGCACCTATTCAGCTTGATAGTCAAGCAGGTGAACCAACCGCAACTCAAAATGGTGCACTTTCACAAAACGGGCAAACCGTGGCGAATATTGGATTGTTTACCGTTGATCTATCAGCCGGGTATCAGCGTGTTGCTGAACTTGGCGTTCTTTCAAAAAATGTTCCTGAACCCGTTGTGGATCAGACGGATGTTGGGGTTCATCAAGGATATATTGAGAAATCCAATGTTAATCCGCTGTCTGAGATTAGTGAGCTGATTCAGGTTTCACGGGCTTTTGAAAATAGTACTTCAATGATGCGGGATACCGACAAGACATTTAAAGAGGCTATCCGCACACTTGGCGGTGGTCGCTAGATGAGTTTGAGTAAGACCAAATCTTATGAAGTTGAGTTTTTACAATGTCCATAAGACCGACTTTGCCCGAGATTGATAATGCGCTCCGCGCATTCGACGCTTCAAACCTCTTACGTGTCGGTGGGCGTGTTACTGCTGTTTCACAAGGTTCTTATTCAGTTGCAGGTCTTTCGCGTGATTTAGGTCTCGGAGATTTTGTAGACTTGGAGCGGTCAGGCAAACTCTATCCAGGCGAGGTCGTACATGTCGGGCCGGAAGAAGTAGTAATTTGTCCCCTTAAAACAGATAATCCAGCTCATATCGGCGATAAAGTTTTTCGCAAAGGCGGATTTGAAATTCAGCCTGATCTTGCATGGTGTGGACGTACAATTAACTCTCTGGCAGAACCGATTGACGGATTGGGGCCACTAAAGATGGGGTCAGAAAAAGTTCCACTTTCGTCTGCTGCACCTCCTTCGATGCAAAGAAATAGAGTGAATACGCCTATTCGAACGGGGGTAAAGGTTGTTGATATATTTACGCCGATTTGTCAGGGGCAGCGATTGGGTATCTTCGCTGGATCAGGTGTTGGAAAATCCACCATGCTTTCGATGTTTGCCAAGACCGCAGATTTTGACCGCGCTGTTATTGCCCTTGTTGGAGAACGCGGGCGCGAAGTCCGTGAGTTCATTGAAGAGACAATGGGCGATAATCTGGCAAAGTCAGTTGTAGTTGTGGCAACAAGTGATGAAAGCCCAAGTCTTCGGAAAATGGCCCCTTTGACTGCGATGGCTACAGCTGAATATTTTCGGGACCGAGGTGAGAATGTTCTCCTGATCATCGATAGTTTAACACGGTACGCACATGCCTTAAGAGAAATTGGTGTTGCATCGGGCGAGCCTCCTGTAGCCCGCGGTTATCCGGCATCGGTTTTTACCGCGATGCCGCAATTGCTGGAGAGGGCTGGGCCAGGTGGGAAAGATGCAGGCGCCATAACGGCAATCGTTTCAATATTAATTGATGGTGATAATCATAATGATCCCATCGCTGATAACGCTCGCGGTATATTGGACGGTCATTTGGTTCTTGATCGTTCTCTCGCGGATGCTGGACGTTATCCACCCGTTGACCCAATGGCTTCCATTTCCAGATTGGCACGCAAGGTTTGGAGTAGTGATGAAGAAGTTCTCGCCAATCGTATCAAGGCGCTAATCCATAAATATGAAGAAACTCAGGATTTGAGATTAATAGGCGGCTATCGACCGGGAACAGATCCTGATTTGGATATGGCTGTCGTACAGGTGCCAATTGTTTATGAAAATCTGAAGCAGACTCCATCGGACCCCTCATGCCAGGACGCATTCGGAGAGCTGGCCAGTGCAATGAAGGCGGCGGCTTTTGCAAATGAACCGGCCGAAGGTAGCCCTGCGATCGGGCAAGGCACAGGAATGAGATAATGTCTGAATTCTATGATGACTATGAAGATGAGTTTGGAAATGAATTTGAAGAGGACCTGCTTGCCGATGTTGAAGAACAAGTAGACAAGAAAAATAGGAAAGCACGTCTTAATGTTGACTTTTTGCTTGGGGTAGCAGGCATTTCCCTTGCTCTTTCATCGGCATTTTTTCCTTGGTACGTATTTGTAAATCAGGAAAAGTTTTCTATCAAGGAAATGGCATATGGGGATGATCGTATTCTGCCTGGAACCTGGCAGGGTAGGGCAATCGTGAATGTCTCTCCGCAAGCAATCCCTGGCCGCGATATGGGTATCAAAAATGTACCATTGCCACCAGATGATATTACAACTGCGTCTATTCCGGAGACTCCGGATGAGCCGAGTTTAAAGGAAGATAAAAACGGCCCCAACCTTCAAGGTCAGCCATTTCCTTCCAAGCCAACCTATCGATTGCTGCATGTTGTCAATGGACGAGCGCTTATTGAAGATTCATCTGGAATTTATATGGTACAGGTTGGGTCCGTCCTGCCCGACAATAGCAAACTTGCTGCATTAGAAGAACGAGATAATGGTTGGGCGTTGATCACATCTGATGGTGGCGTTTTCGAAAACTAGTTGCTTCGAAGGGCAGATCACCAGTCCCGCGCAAGATTGTTTTAATATTCTGTAAACGGAATTGATAGGATGATCTTATGCAACCAATTCAGCTTTTTAAACTGGCTTCTGAGCAAGCCCAGTGGTTATCGGTTCGACATACCGTCGTAGCTGGCAACATAGCTAACGCTAATACGTCAGGTTATGTCGCTAAAGATGTAGCACCTTTTAACGCAGTGTTGGAATCTGCCGGCAGTAAAATGGCGGCAACGCACCCCGGTCATATCAACGAAGCTAATGTGCGCGGGTCAACCCAAAGTACTGAGATTAACGGCATAAGTGTGCATCCGTCAGGCAATACCGTAAGCCTTCCCAATGAATTATCTAAGGGTAGCGAGATCAAACGGCAATATGAAATCAATGCTGGCATTGTCAAGAAAATGAATAATATGATGCTTGCTGCGGTGAGGAAATAATCATGGTTGACCCTCTCTCTTTATCTTCGAAAATTGCATCGAGTGGCCTTGCTGCTCAAGAGACCCGATTGCGCATTATTTCCGAGAATATTGCAAACGCACAATCAACTGGTGATACACCTGGTGCAGATCCGTTTCGCCGAAAAACAGTTTCCTTTATGTCTGTACTAGACAACGTGACAGGTTCTTCAAAGGTACAAATTAGTCGGCTGGGTACGGATAATTCTAGCTTTATCAGATCTTTCGATCCAAGCCACCCGGCAGCTGATGCTGAGGGTATGGTGAAAATGCCAAACATTAATCCACTGATTGAGCTGGCTGATATGCGCGAAACAAACAGATCATATGAAGCGAATTTGCAAACTATCCAGCAAACACGTGAATTGGTTTCCATGACACTCGAATTGTTGCGAGCAAACTGATGAATTTAACCATCCAACAAATGTCAGCAATTAGTGCAGGAAAAAATATTGATCCGGTTAAGACGGCATCTCTGTCGTCAATTGCCTCTGCCGCAAATGCCAGTTCAGTTGCAGGGCCAACGGGCCCCGGTTTTGGTGAAATGATGACAAGTTTAGCGACAAATACAGTTGGTAATATTAAGCAAGCTGAAAAAATTTCGTTGGACGCAGTTACCGGTGAAGCTGGAACACGTGAAGTTGTAGATGCTCTAATGACGGCAGAAAGGTCGTTGCAAACGGCGATCGCGATTAGAGATAAAATAGTAACCGCATATCTCGATGTGTCGAGAATGCAAATATAGGATATTGTAATGAAGGCTCTTTCTATCGCTGCAACGGGTATGAATGCACAGCAGATAAACCTTGAGGTTATTGCGAATAACATCGCCAATATCAATACGACGGGTTTTAAGAGATCTCGGGCTGAGTTTAGTGACCTTCTTTATCAGGTTGAACGAAAACAAGGTGTGCCAAATTCAGGTAATCAGGCAATTGTTCCCGAGGGGGCTCATGTAGGGTTGGGTGTGCAGTTGGCCGCCGTTAGAAATCTTCACATTCAAGGTAGTTTAGCTGCAACTTCAAATAAGTTCGATCTTGCGCTCATCGGGCGCGGCATGTTTCAAATTGAAACACCGTCCGGAGAAACTTTATACTCTCGTGCCGGTACATTTAACACAAATGAAGAAGGGGTTCTTGTTAACATAGACGGATATGAGATCGAGGGTGGCATTACATTTCCTGATAATACCAGCGAAGTTATCATTTCGCGTTCAGGGCAAGTTTTTGCCCGCGAGGGGACCAATGTTGAATTGACTGAGGTCGGACAGCTAACGCTTGCAAACTTTACCAACGAAGCAGGCCTCGAGCCGTTGGGTGAGAACCTTTTTCGTCAGACCGCAGCTTCAGGTAACCCCATATTGGGAACACCGGGCGATGAAGGTTTTGCCCATATCCAACAAGGCTATTTAGAAACCTCAAATGTTGATCCAGTGAAAGAGATTACAGATCTGATTTCAGCGCAACGGGCATATGAAATGAACTCTAAGGTTATTAAAGCAGCAGACGAGATGGCAAGCACGGTAACACAATCACTTAGGTAATTTCTGAAAGGAGGCAAACATGATGTTTGACTTTAGAGCTATAAGAAATGATTTTTTAAAATGGTGTTTAACTGCAACAAGCTTCTTTGTTCTTGTCACATCCGCTTATGCTCAGCAAACAGCTGTTGTTCCAGAATCTATCATATATCCAGGTCAGAAAATTTCGCGTGCAATGGTTCGCGAAGTCAATGTTATTAATCCAAATCTTCGGCCTGGTTATGCAAAAATTATATCCGAAGTTGACGGATTTGTAACGAAAAAGACGCTTCTTCCCGGGCGAATAATTCCGGTAAGTGCGCTGCGAGAGGCCTATCTTATCGAGCGTGGTAAAAAAGTTGCGCTTGTATTTTCGAACAACAAGATGGTTATATCCGCTCAGGGTATTGCATTACAGAATGGTGGTTTGGGCGAGGTAATTAAAGCGCGGAATTTAGATTCAGGCATTATTATTTCTGGCATTATCATGCAGAATGGTACATTGAGGGCGATGCCAAAATGATGTTTTTGTTTCGCCTGTTTACATGTTTGGTCCTATCACTATTTACAATGCAATCGACATTTGCGGGTGCCAATGTTCGCCTAAAGGATATCGCCTCGCTTCAATCTGCACGAGATAATCAGCTACTTGGTTATGGTCTTATTGTTGGTTTACAGGGAACCGGAGATAGCCTGCGTAATTCTCCTTTTACGGAACAATCATTGCGGGCGATGTTGCAAAATTTAGGAATTGCGACAGAAGGTGGACAAACGCGATCTCAAAACATTGCTGCAGTGCTTGTAACCGCTACCCTCCCGCCCTTTGCCAGCTTAGGCTCCAGAATTGACGTTACCGTTTCTTCACTCGGCGACGCGTCTTCTTTGCGTGGTGGTACTTTGGTGATGACATCACTTGCAGGTGCTGATGGTGAAATTTATGCGGTGGCACAAGGTTCAGTTATTGTGTCTGGAATTACTGCCGAAGCTGACGCGGCTACGCTTCAATCAGGAGTGACAACAACGGGTCGCTTACCGGGTGGTGCAATTATCGAACGGGAAATTCCTGCAAAATTCAAGTCAACGAATGAACTGGTTTTTCAGCTTAGAAATCCTGACTTTTCAACCGCGGTCGGCATTGCCGATACCATTAATAAGTATGCTCTTAATCGATATGGCCAAGGAATTGCAACGGCGCGGGATTCAAGTTCTATTCATGTGACAAAACTTCCTAACCAAGACTTAGCGCGACTAATGTCAGAGCTTGAGGGATTAATTGTCTCAACAGACTCACCGGCAAAAGTCGTTGTTAATGAGCGTACAGGGACGATCGTGATTGGCCATAATGTGAAGATATCACGTGTTGCAGTTAGCCACGGAACGTTAACGGTGCAGGTAACAGAAACACCGACCGTTGTGCAACCTCTTCCATTTTCTGACGGTGTAACCGCGGTCGAACCGCTGTCTGACATCACCGCGGGGGTGGATGGCGGTCAGGTAGCCATTTTAGACGGACCGGACCTGCGAACATTGGTTGCCGGACTAAATACGATTGGCGTTAAACCGGATGGTATTATTGCCATTCTTCAGGGAATGAAATCAGCGGGCGCTCTGCAGGCAGAATTGGTGTTGCAATAATGAAGAGATTTAAAGTGGATATGCTAAAACATGTGATCTCGCCCAAGTCTATTGCCCTGGCATTGGTCGTTGCGAACTTGAGCCAAATTAATGGGACGCAGGCACAATCTGTTCAAATTGACGGTAATGATAACATTAACATCAATGAAGATATTCGGAAATTTTGTGATAATATCGCTGATGCTGCGAAAGATAAGCGCTATCTTCTGCAACGCGAAGAATTGCACAAATTACAAACTCAGGTCGATAAGCGTATAGACGCACTTAAGGTGCAACGAGATGACTATAAGCAATGGCTTAAAAAGCGTAATGACTTTCTGGAAAAGGCTGAAGCTGGTTTAGTCGAAATTTTTAAAAAAATGAAACCAGATGCTGCCGCCAAACAATTGGAGATCATTGATCAGAACATTGCAGCTGCGCTCATTATGAAACTAAGCCCTAGACTATCGAGCCAGATATTCAATGAGATGGATGCGGAAGTTGCGGCTACACTTGCTACAATTATTGCAAGTACGGTTGATCAGAATAAAAATGAGACGCAATCATGAGAAGTGCTCTCGGTTTAACTTTACTTGCAATCCTTCTGAGCGGCTGCGGCGCACAGAAATATCGCGAATTGGGTAAAGCTCCGGAGCTGTCCCCTGTGGGGGCAGGTATGAAATATAGCGATACATCTCAGGTACTGAATTATCCAAAACAACCAGCGAAACGCGTCAACAAATTTTCTTTGTGGAGCGATAGTAAGAGTACCTTATTTCAAGATACGCGCGCTGTTTCCGTTGGCGATATTCTGACGGTTAATATTTCAATTAACGATAAAGCGTCTTTTAGCAATGAGTCTGAGAGATCACGGAAAAATTCAAGTGGTGTCAATGCAGCTGGCTCCGTTAAGACACCATTTGGTTCAATCACCGGAGGCCCTTCGGATTTAAGTTATGGAACTAATGCGAAAACAACAGGCGATGGCTCTACAAAGCGTTCAGAAAGGTTGAACTTTAGCGTTGCTGCGGTGGTCACCGGTATTATGGAGAACGGGAATCTCATTATCAGCGGGTCGCAAGAAGTTAGAGTTAATTTTGAACTTCGAATACTAAATGTTGCCGGCATTGTAAGACAGAAAGATATCGCACCTGATAATACGATTGTTTATGAGAAGATTGCTGAGGCTAGAATTTCATATGGCGGACGTGGTCGACTCACCGAAGTGCAGCAACCGCCAATTGGTCAGCAAATTGTTGACGTAACAACACCATTTTAGAACGAGAGCCTCATGGAAGAATTAATAGATCCAGATGAAGGTGAGGAGAGCGGTAAAGGCGATGGTAAGAAGTCGACGCTCATCGTTACGATTGTTGGTGTGTTAATCGCTTCTGTTATTGCCGCTGGTGGCGGTTGGTTCGTCGGTGGGTTATTGGCGCCGCAATCTTTAGAAATGCAAGCTGCTGCTACAGCCATAGATAATATTGAGAAAAACCAAGGCGGTGAGGAAGAAGAAATTCCAATCGCCGGCGAGGAAGGTCCAAATCTCATTCGGTTGCAACCAATTACCACAAATCTGGCATTTCCATCGGACAGTTGGGTGCGATTGGAGGTATCTCTTGTGGTTAAAGGTGAACCGGACATCGAAATGGTCGAACTCATTCATCAAGATATGCTAGGCTACTTGCGAACACTTTCTTTACAACAGATCCAGGGTGCACGTGGATTTAGGTATATCAGAGAAGATTTACGTGAGCGTGCTGTCTTAAGATCTAGAGGAAATGTCGAAAATATTTTGGTGAGGACATTTGTGATCGAATGATTCGATTTTTATGGGTTGCTGTGACCATGATGGTTTTCACAACAGCAGCTTTGGCTCAGACAGCGGACGGCGGACTTTTTCAGACGCCATTAACAGGATCAGTTGCGAGCTGGATTGTTCGAACGTTTGGCCTGCTCACGGTATTATCCCTTGCGCCTGGCATTTTGGTCATGGTGACAAGCTTCCCCAGATTCATAATCGCATTTTCTATATTGCGCACGGGTATCGGTCTACAATCGGCTCCAGCCAATATGATTTTGGTCTCCTTGGCACTGTTCATGACATTTTATGTGATGGCGCCAACTTTTGATAAAGCGTGGGAGACGGGTGTTAGCCCATTGCTTGAAGATCAGATCGATGAGGAAGAGGCCGTTAAACGAATTGCTGAGCCGTTTCGGGACTTTATGCTCGCAAATACCCGACCAAAAGATATCGCACTATTTGTCGATCTGGCAATTGAACAAGGTCAACAAACAGAGACTGACGAGAAAATTGACATGCGTGTTCTTGTGCCAGCATTTATGATATCTGAGATCAGGCGTGGTTTTGAAATCGGTTTTCTCGTTGTATTACCATTTTTGGTGATTGATCTTGTCGTTGCAACAATCACGATGGCGATGGGTATGATGATGCTCCCACCAACAGCAATTTCCCTTCCGTTTAAGATATTGTTCTTTGTATTAATTGACGGATGGAACCTGTTGGTTGGCAGTTTAGTGCGTTCTTTTATATAAATTAGCAAGAATCACCACGCTTACGAAATCACAACATTCGGAAAGATAACGAGAAGATTCGGATCCGTTACGGTTGGAGTCATCTTGTTAACTTAGAATCACACTTCTGCCAATTTAGATTTTCTTAACCAATGTAATTAGCGGTTCTGTAAATGAATCGAGTCATTTTGATCGT
This sequence comes from Lentilitoribacter sp. EG35, assembly GCF_040784015.1. NCBI lineage: Bacteria > Pseudomonadati > Pseudomonadota > Alphaproteobacteria > Hyphomicrobiales > Rhizobiaceae > Lentilitoribacter > Lentilitoribacter sp. EG35. The sequence goes on along the minus strand of NZ_JBFNGQ010000002.1, from coordinate 146,310 downwards.
GCAAGTCGGGCTTGATCTCAACGACTGTAAATTGATCAAGCGGCATGATGCCATTCCAACTTTCACCGGTATAAAATCCGGTATGTCCCGATTTTGAGTAATGAGTAATATAAGGGACAATCTCATGACAAGTATTCTAACAAATAATTCAGCGTCAGCTGCACTACAAACACTACGTTCAATTAATAATGATTTAGAGTCTACGCAAGGCCGTATTTCTTCTGGTTACCGCGTTGAAACTGCCAAAGACAACTCTGCTTACTGGGCGATCGCAACAACAATGCGTTCCGATAATAAAGCGCTTTCAACAGTTCAGGATGCTCTTGGTCTTGGTGCTGCTAAAGTCGATATCGCCTATACAGGTATGGAATCATCGATTGAAGTTGTATCAGAAATCAAAGCAAAATTGGTCGCTGCCCGTGAGCCAGGTGTCGATAAAGAGAAAATCAACAACGAATTGACTGAGTTGAAAAATCAACTACAAAGCATTTCTGAATCAGCATCGTTCTCTGGTGAAAATTGGTTGAGCCATTCTGACACAGCCGCTGCCGCTGCTTCTAAGCAAATCGTGGGTTCATTCAACCGTGCTTCCGATGGTTCTGTTTCTTTGACAAAGCTAGATGTTGATGTCACTAAAACAGTTCTCATCAATACGGCAGATGGTCAAGCAGGCATTCTAACAGCTGCTTATGCGGGGACGGCTCCATCGGGAACAGCTGCTGCTGCTGCTGCTGATAATTGGGTCTTGGTTGCTGCAACGACAGTCGCCGGTGGTACCGCTGGTACTGGTACTGAAATCACTCTTGCAGCTACAACAAGTGATGCTGATGTTGAAGAAATGATTGCTGTTGTAAGTCATATCTACGATAAAATGACGGATGCAGCTTCAAATTTGGGTGCTGTTAATAAACGTATTGAGATGCAAACAAACTTTGTTGGCAATCTGATGGATTCGATTGATAAAGGTGTTGGTAAGCTTGTCGATGCGGATATGAATGAAGAATCGACCCGGTTGAAAGCGCTACAAACACAACAACAACTTGGTATTCAAGCTCTTTCGATTGCAAACAGTGCACCACAGAATGTAATTTCACTATTTAGATAGTAGCTTTTTCATTGTTGGAGTTTAGTTAATCGTAGGGAGACCACGCAGATTGCGTGGTCTTTTTATTGTTATGTAAAATAATATATCTTCATTTAAAGTTTTGATAACCATATGCTGTTTTAATCATACTACGTAATAGCGGTTCTTACCTAATAGGGAATGGTAAGAGGGCATGATGCCACAACGTTATTACCGGTGTAAAAGTCCGGTATGTCCCTCGAGTATATGGTCAAAAGGGGCACTTAATGACTAGTATTATGACAAATAATGCAGCGCTTTCAGCGTTGCAAACAATGAGATCTATCAATATGGATCTTGAAACAACACAAAACCGTATTTCTTCAGGTTATCGTGTTGAAACGGCAAAGGATAACTCCGCTTATTGGGCGATCGCAACAACAATGCGCTCAGACAACAAGGCACTTTCAACGGTTCAAGATGCTCTTGGTCTAGGTGCCGCGAAAGTTGACACAGCTTACACTGGTTTGAATTCTTCAATTGAAGTTGTATCAGAAATTAAAGCGAAATTGGTTGCCGCTCGTGAGCCCGGTGTTGATAAAACAAAAATCAACAATGAGCTAACAGAGTTGAAAAACCAACTTCAAAGTATTTCTGACTCCGCATCATTTTCTGGTGAAAATTGGTTAAAATATTCCGATACAACTGCAGCTGCGACATCTAAGCAAATCGTAGGTTCATTCAACCGTGCTTCCGATGGTTCTGTGTCTTTGACAAAGCTAGATGTTGATGTCACTAAAACAATTCTCATCAATACGGCAGATGGTCAAGCAGGCATTCTAACAGCTGCATATGCGGGGACGGCTCCATCGGGAACAGCTGCTGCTGCTGCTGCTGATAATTGGGTCTTGGTTGCTGCAACGACAGTTGCCGGTGGTACCGCTGGTACTGGTACTGAAATCACTCTTGCAGCTACAACAAGTGATGCTGATGTTGAAGAAATGATTGCTGTTGTAAGTCATATCTACGATAAATTGACTGATGCAGCATCAAATTTGGGTGCTGTTAACAAACGAATAGAGATGCAATCAGATTTCGTAGGCAATCTGATGGATTCGATTGATAAAGGTGTTGGTAAGCTTGTCGATGCAGATATGAACGAAGAATCGACACGACTAAAAGCCTTGCAAACACAACAGCAGCTTGGTGTTCAAGCTCTATCTATTGCAAATTCAAGCTCTCAGAACATTATGTCATTGTTCAGATAATCAAGATAACTTCGGTTTTTTCTTAAAATCAATAAATGAATTTCAAGAAGGCTGCGCAGAATGCGCAGCCTTTTTTCGTGTTAAAATAAACGTTTAGTCCTAAACCTTGTGTTAACCTGACGTTAACCATAATCGTTCATATTATATTGACCAACAATGGACTGGGGGTATTTCGCCAGAGGCATGAAGCCGATTCATTGTTACCGGTTTAGGGGCCGGAATGTCCCATGTAAATTGAAGGGGCAATCTTCAAATGACTAGTATTATGACAAATAATGCAGCTTTAGCTGCGTTGCAAACAATGAGATCTATCAATATGGATCTTGAAACAACACAGAACCGTATTTCTTCAGGTTATCGTGTTGAAACTGCCAAAGACAACTCCGCTTACTGGGCGATTGCAACAACAATGCGCTCAGACAACAAGGCACTTTCAACGGTTCAAGATGCTCTTGGTCTTGGTGCTGCTAAGGTTGACACAGCCTATACTGGTTTGAACTCTTCAATTGAAGTTGTATCAGAAATCAAAGCAAAATTGGTCGCTGCCCGTGAGCCAGGTGTTGATAAAACAAAAATCAACAATGAGCTATCAGAGTTGAAGAACCAGCTTCAAAGCATTTCTGAATCAGCATCATTCTCTGGTGAAAATTGGTTGAGATATTCAGACACAGCTGCGGCAGTTTCAGCCAAGCAAATCGTGGGTTCGTTCAATCGTGCTTCCGATGGTTCTGTGTCTCTGACAAAGCTAGATATTGATATCACCAAAACAGTTCTTATCAATACGTCAGATGGAGAAGCTGGAATTCTAACAGCTGCTTATGCGGGAACAGCTCCTGCAGGGACAGCTGCAGCCGCTACCGCTGATAACTGGGTCTTGGTTGCTGCAACAACAGCTGCCGGTGGTACCGCTGGTGATGGTGTAGAAATTACTCTTGCAGCTACAACTGCCGATGCTGATGTTGAAGAAATGATTGCTGTTGTAAGCCATATCTACGATAAATTAACTGATGCCGCCTCAAATCTTGGTGCAATCAGCAAACGGATTGAGATGCAGACAGACTTTGTCAGCAATCTGACGGATTCGATTGATAAAGGTGTTGGTAAGCTTGTCGATGCTGATATGAACGAAGAATCGACGCGGCTCAAAGCATTACAGACCCAACAGCAACTTGGTGTGCAATCGCTCTCGATCGCAAACGCCAGTTCTCAAAACATTATGCAGCTATTCCAGTAAGATAAGAACAAAACTTCTTACTTTTAGACTAGTTAGACAAATTTTCTACGAAGTGTCGCCGGTCATGGCTCTAGTAGATTTATCGACCGCATTGGATTGCCCCCAATGCGGTCGTTTTACGTTCATGTTCGCACAAGTTTGCTTTCGTAAAATCAGGCTGAAAAAGGTCCGTATCTGCAGACCTACAAATAGGTACGCACTTATAGAAGAGTTGGGTGTTTCATGAGTTTTGCATTTGCACAACATTTACAGGATTTTGGTTCAACAAGTAGCATACCACAGCTAGAAGATTTACCTGAAATTTCAACAGGTGAAGCCGAACCGATTATGGCTACCACCGTAGATGTTGAAGCCGAGAGGGCTGTTTCTTATCAAGAGGGGTATACGGCAGCTAGCCAAACTCTGACAGAAGAACACGCAGCTAAGTTAGAGATTTTAACACAATCTCATGCGGATGAATTAGCCGAGAAAGAGAATGATATTTACACGCAAGTTTCACAAGAATTAATGAGTGGATTAGCAAGCCAGATCGAACTAGTGGCAGAAAATGTCAAGACAGAAGTAAGTGCTATATTGATGCAGTTCATTGAAGAAGATCTTGTGAAGCGTTCTATTGAGCAACTGGACGAAATTATCAAAAGTGCTTTGATAGACAAGCCAAGCTCAAAGATTGATATTACTGGCCCGAGTAAGTTGCTTGAGAAAATCAAAATTTGCCTGGGTGATAATACAAACCAGGTCAATTTAGCTGAAGCGGAAAATGCTGATTTAACAATTGAGATCGATCAGTCTGTATTAAAAACACGTCTTTTCGAATGGCATCAGAATTTTGGAGATAAACTGTCATGAGTGACGAAACCTCCACCCATCAAGGGCAAGGCGAAATCATAATTGTCAAAAAAGTCCAAGGCGGCGGCGGCGGACATCATGGTGGCGCTTGGAAAATTGCCTATGCCGATTTTGTGACTGCGATGATGGCATTTTTTCTTGTTATGTGGCTTGTAAACGCCGCCAACGAGGACACCAAGGCATCCGTAGCCAGTTACTTCAATCCTATCAAATTGACCGATTCCACTCCTGCCTCAAAAGATGTGAAAAAACAAAGTGGTGATGGTGAAAAAGAGAAAAAATCGGAAGCCGATATTGAGTCTGATGGAACAGAAAAAACTCAAGGTGATGGTTCTTCAGATGGTGAACAAGAGGGTTCGGCGGCCGGTGAAGAATCTGAAAATTCCGAAGCCAATTATTTCGAGAACCCCTATGCTGTTTTATCCGAAATTGTCATGGAAGCAGCGGAAGAATCCAACATTTCTGAAAAAGGTGACGGTGGCGCCCAAACGTCTGGCTCTGCTACGGGCGCTTCGGGGGGCGAAGCCTACCGTGACCCATTTGATCCAGATTTCTGGACAAAACAAGTTTCCAATAATCCTGAAAATATAGCAGAGACAGCAGAATCGTCTGAGGCAACCGATACCCAAGAGGGGCAAGAAACAGCTAAATCAAACGGTAACTTTGAACTTGATTTGGGTGCGGGTGATGTATTCGACAAAAACGCCGGCGCTGGTGATAATGAGCGGATTGGAGCCGGGTTGAGCGATCATGATACAGGTGGACGTAAAACGGGACTTTCGCAATATGATGGTGAAAAAGGCGGCCAGCCATTTGCCGAGGAAGGTCGGCATATAACGGACCTGCCGGAGAATGATAAAACATCTGACACTCTACCTGAAGGCAATACAAATGTTGATGAGATTGATCCAACTAAACTGGCGACTTTGTTTGAAAAAGGTAACAAAGAGTTAGATCGATTGATTGAAGAGGGTGTAGTTGATCGTTTAACGACGGAAGAAGCAGAGGAACTTCTTGAACTTGTAAAAGAGGATAAAGAACAAAAGCTTGGTTCATCTGAAACCGAAAGAATGGGTGAGTTATTAGCTAAGAACGATGCCGCAAAAGAGGGTGTCAAAAAAATTGCCGAGTTGCAAACTAAGCTAGATGAGATCGAAACCAGGCTACAGGAGATCGCAAAGGTTGAAACAGCTCAGGCGCAGATGACCGAAGCACAAAAGCTTGAAAGTGAAATAAAATCCGGTCTTGGTGGCTCAATTGGAAAACTATCAGAGGGCATTGAAGTTGCCTCCTCAGAAGGTGGCTTGCTTTTGTCACTGACAGATCAATCAAATGTTGGAATGTTTAATATAGGATCGGCGGTCCCCAAACGGGATATGATTTTAGTTATGGAAAAAATAGGCAATATTTTGAGAGAACGAGATGGATCCATTGTTATTCGAGGGCACACAGATGCCCGTCCGTTTTCAACCGGTGGAAACGATAACTGGCGTTTATCTATGTCCCGTGCTCACAGTGCCTATTTTATGCTTGTACGAGGCGGAATTCCTGAAGATAGAATAACCCAAGTTTCCGGGTTTGCTGATCGCCGATTGAAGGTTCCGGATGATCCATATTCAGAATTAAATCGCAGAATTGAAATCCTTATTGAAGCGCAAGAGGGATAAGCATTAAGCTAATGCTGTGGTCGCAGATGATGTTAAATGATAGAAAATTTGCAGGGGCAAGGCGTTTTCTCATCGCGACTGTAGTCGGCGCTGGTCTATTTATTTCACAGCCCTCCGATATATTTGCGCAGCAACAAGCGAAAGACTTTTCCGCGCCACTTTATACCTTAGTAAGATCACTTCAATATGTGCAGGATTCTGTAGTCGCAGGTGATTTCTCGGCAATGGACATGCAACGTTTTTTGCTTGAACAAGTTGACCGTAAATTAAGAGAAGCACAACCCGAAGATTTTGACGATCCACGAAATGTAGATGCTGCGTTGATTTATGCAATGAGTGGCGGAAATCCTAAGACGCTTGATTTAATTGTTGCCCGTGATCGTTATGGTTACTTTGATGAAGAGATTACCGGCATCATGCGCGCCTACCTCAATGGATTAGTGCCAACAACTAAAAAGCCAATGAAGGAAATTGTTGAGGAATATCTCGATACGTCACTTGGCCCCTATATCGCACTTATAGCCGCCAATGTTAAAGCAGCTGCGAAAGATATTAAGTCTGTTGAGCTATTTAATCTAGCAAGGTTGTCTTCTCCAGGGTCTTTGATTGAAGAGGCTGCTTTGCGCCGTTCGATTTTGATCTCTATTAACAGCGATATGGTGGGGCAGGCTTTAAAGTTTGCTCATATTTACGCACGTAGATTCAGCAAATCTCCGTATAATGTTCAATTCTCTCAGTTAATTATTGAGATGATTGTTCAAAATCTTGAGGCTATCGATGAAGTGATTGTTGATGAAATAATTTCTTACCTGCCTCGCGATCAGCAAAAAAGAATATATTTACGAATTGCTCGTACGGGTGTGGTGGATGGCAATAGTGTTATGGCAAAGAAAGCTTTGCAAAAACTTCACTTATTTGAAGATGAAAATGCTGCCTACTATGAGTTATTATCTAATTTTTACGCAAATATCAGAGATCTTTCTTTAGGTGAAACCAGACTTGCCTACGACAAGATTAAAGCAATTAAGCGGCGCAGCTTATCGCCAATTGATAAGCCGTTATACGACGCCGCAGTTGCATTGGCAGAGCAAATTTTGGAATTACCGACAGAACAAAGCCTCGCACAAGCGCGAAAGTATAAGCTTGAGAAAAATTTGGCAGTAGCGGAGTTGAGATCTGTGAACCTTAAAAAATTGTCGGAAGCGCCAAAAGTAGTGAACGACGATCCACTAGCATTACCTAACGATGTTGAGTTCGCAAATTATATGAAGGGCCGAATGAATACAGTCGACGAAGTCGACGCACTTCTTGAGGCAGCAGCAGAGGAAGATAAAAGTTGAGTAATATTGCTTCGTCATTAACTGGTAGTCCCTCAGTCCCTGTGCAGAACAATAGAGGAAAAACATCCTCGAACTCTCAAGGCGGAGATGGCGCTTTTGCAAAACAATTATCGGAAAATAAACCTGCGTCTTCTCGCAGTTCTCAAAATAGTGCTCATTCAGTTAATGAAAATAGCCATGCAGTTGAAGCTGATGTGTTGACTGAGTCTGGTCATCCCGTGGAAAAAATAAAGCTTGATTATGAGTTCGACCCGGATACCTACGTCACAAATCCTGAGGTTGAGTTGGACTTAGACTTAGATCAATTAGAAGTTAGCCCTGAACTCGAAGCTAATGACATCGACCATTCTTTGACTGGAATTCTAACTGAAGTGATTACAATCTCTCCGGAGGAAACGACGCAGAGTATTGACGAAATCATTTTAGCTACAGATGGTAAGCCAGCACCGATAGATCAAGGAATTATTGCAAAGCTAAATCAGCAGCTGAATAGCAAGGTGCAAAGCACTGAAAATAAGCAAATATTGAAACCCGAGTTAAATGATGTGAAAGCAGAAAATGCGCCTCTTTCACCGAATTCAAAAGTGGCGAACTTGGGTGGGATTATGAAGCCTGCAAGCGAGGATGTGGTCGCGGTTAGTGCGTTAAATCCGACTGTAGATATCGTAAAAACAAGTAATGTTCAGAATTCTGATGTAGGGAAATTGCCAGTGAATTCTGCCATTCTTGCAAATTCGGCGAATGGTGGTACATCCTCTGACAAAGGTGCTGATCAACAAAAGGATGGCGGATCTAATCAATTTGTGAATCAAGTTGATAGAGCGGGAATAAAGGTGGAGGGTGTGGACGTTTTGCAAGCACGCGTATTCCCGGCAATATCACAATCTAACGGCATTAACATTGCTAACGCTCTGACCAATACACATCAATTGGGTGGTCAGGCAGCACTGCAAAATGCTGAACCTATCTACAGTACGCCTCAAACTAAGATGATCAATACATTAAAGATTCAGCTTGTTCCCGCTAATTTAGGTGTAGTGACAGCAGTTATGAAACTAACAGGTGAAGAACTACAGGTTCAGCTGCAGGTAGATAATGTCGAGGCTTATCGCAAGCTAAGTGCTGATAGCGCATCAATTGTTAATACGTTGAAAAATCAGGGGTTTGGAATCGAGCAAGTTAATGTTCAGCTGATGAGTGGAGATCGAGGTTTTGCGCAACAAGGTCAACAGCAGAATGGGCAATCATTCCAAGGGCAGGCAGAACAAGAGGCCTCGTCAAATTTCGATCGTGAACGTCGTGAATCAAATTCAACAAATTCCGATAGTCAAAGTCAAGAATTAGGTAACCATGAATCTGATATTCTCCCAACACCTCAAGTCATTGATTTGTCTAACGGTGTTTATCTCTAGTTTTCACATTAACCTGGCAAGTGCTGGCGCGAGTTGCGAAAATCAAATAATGGCGGCGGCTCAAAAATATGGAATACCAGCGGGTATACTTTATTCGGTTGGATTAACTGAGACCGGACGAAAAGGTTCACTTCATCCAAATGCTTTGAACATCGAAGGTAAAGCAATTTATGCGAAATCTTCTCGCCATGCTTTGGATATTTTTCACAGTGCTCGCACCAATAATAAGAAGTTAATCGATCTTGGCTGTATGCAAATTAATCACCATTATCATCATCGAGAATTTAATTCCGTAGCTGAAATGTTGAATCCTAAAAAGAATGTTGAATATGCCGCCAAATTTTTATCGCGACTTAAAAAAAGACATCAAACATGGACAATGGCTGTAGCACGATATCATGCCGGGCCACATAATGATCCGGCGCAAAAGAAATATGTTTGCCGGGTGATATCAAATTTAGTTGCGACCGGATATGGGAATTGGACTAAACCAGCACGCAGTTTTTGTAACACTTAAACGCAGATTTTTATTCGCCGTCAAAGTTTTGACACAAATCTAGTTAGTTTAACCTTGTGCAAAACTAGATTCTAAATAGTTAATGCGGCTAAACTCTGTTAACTAATTGTTAATGAATAACTAAGTTGATTGTGCCTTTTTCAGTAATGAGCCACTATATATAGTAATTTCACCATTTTTATGGTTAATTTGCTATTAATATTTATGGTTAACAAAAGGTAATTGTGAGTTATTACCCCCATTCGTACTTTGTTGTCATAGCGGAAAACAACTACGATTCGGAGGCGGTCGAATGATAGTAGTAATAGATGACAGACAACTGGTTAAAGATGGATATGCATCACTTTTTGGCAGGGAGGGAGTTCCTTCTGCCAGTTTTGATAGCAATGAATTCGGGGAATGGGTTGAAACTGCAGCAGACGGGGACATTGATGCAGTCGAAGCTTTCTTAATAGGGCAAGGCGGCGAAACGTTAAACTTACCTAGAACAATTCGGAGCAGAACATCCGCACCAGTTATTGCTGTAAGCGACTCTCCTTCACTTGATGCAACGCTTGCTTTTTATGATAGCGGTGTAGACGATGTTGTACGAAAGCCAGTTCATCCCAAAGAGATTTTGGCGCGTGCCGGTGCAATCCGTCGCAGACTGACAGCTCTTAATAATTTTACCGATATTGGTACAATCCGTGTTTACTCTGATGGACGTGATACGGAAGTGGCCGGAGAAGCATTTCCTCTGCCAAGACGTGAGCGTCGTATTTTGGAATATCTTGTTGCAAACCGCGGTCGCCGCGTTACTAAACAACAAATTTTTAATGCGATCTATGGCATTTTTGATGAAGATGTAGAAGAAAATGTTGTCGAAAGTCACATTAGTAAACTGCGCAAAAAACTACGGAAACGCCTTGATTTTGATCCAATCGATTCCAAGAGATTTCTTGGTTATCGTATTGATTGGACGGCTTCGGAATAAAGAACAGATATAATAAACATGCTATCGGGGTTGATTTTGCAAAAGATCGACCCCGTTTTACGTTAACCTTTGAGGGTCCCTCAGACAGTTTCACGCAAGGCCGATCTTTTACAATCTTAGAATAATTAAGTGAGGATTTTGCTATGAGTCTATCAGGAATGATGCGTACCGGAACATCCGGCATGAATTCACAGGCTAACCGTCTTAGTACGGTCGCTGAAAACATCGCGAATGCGAACACTACGGGTTATAAGAAAGCCCAAACAGAATTCTCATCTCTTCTTCTTCCGTCAGGTTCTGGCTCTTATAATTCAGGTAGTATGACGACAGATGTTCGTTATAACGTTTCAGATCAAGGACCTCTTTCGTTTACGAGCTCTAATACGGATTTGGCAATTGAAGGCGATGGGTTTTTTGTTGTTGAAGATACAAATGGTGTGCCTTTTCTGACGCGTGCCGGGTCATTTACACCCGACGGTGATGGTTTCTTGGTTAATGCAGGTGGGTATCGTTTGCTCGGTGCCGATTATACAAGTGGTACGCCAGTTCCTGTTGTTAACGGGTTTGATGGACTAACTCCGGTAAATGTCGGCGGAGCGGGCCTGTCTGCAATTGCATCAACTTCTGGCGTGTTCAAAGCTAACTTGAATTCTGAAGCAACTGCGGTGGTCGTTCCAGCAAACTTGCCTGCTGCGAACAATGCAACAGCTACGCCAACACATAAAAGTTCGTTGGTTGCCTATGATGATAAAGGTGCAAAAGTAGGTCTGGACTTCTACTACACAAAAACTGCCGCAAATACATGGGATGTTACCGTGTATAATAAGGCTGATGCAGCAGTTGGCGGTACAACATCATTTCCGTATACCTCAGCTGCTTTGGCCTCTCAAACATTGACCTTTGAGGCAACATCAGGTGCGCTGGCAGGTGCAAGTGCTAATTCGATAGCTCTTACAGTACCTGGCGGTAGTGCGATGACCATTGATCTAAGCAATATGACCGAACTTGCTGCTGGGTTTTCCGTTGATTACGGAACGGTTAATGGTCAAGGACCGAGTGCTACAAAAGGCATTGAAATCTCTGCAGATGGGACGATTTTTGCCAATTATGAATCTGGTGAGTTAACTCCGATCTACCGGATAGCCATGGCAAAGGTTCCTAGCCCGGATCGCTTGCGAGCTCTTTCGGGCAATGTGTACGCACAAGGTACTGAATCTGGTGTTGTTACAACAGGGTTTGCAGGCACGAATAATTTTGGAACGATTAAGTCTGGTGCTTTGGAAGGCTCCAATGTGGATATTGCTGAAGAGTTGACCATGATGATTGAGGGGCAGCGTAACTACACCGCGAACTCAAAAGTTTTCCAAACGGGTTCGGAACTGATGGATGTACTTGTGAACTTGGCACGATAGATCGATAGGGATTTAACTTATGTCATTGTCAACAGCGCTTAATATTGCACAAAGGTCATTATCCAATACGGCTATGGCGACCAATGTAGTATCGCGAAATGTTGCTAATGCGGAAAACCCAAACTATGTGCGCCGAGCGGTGCAGCTCGAAAGTGATTCTATCGCCGGTGCCCAGGTTTCTAAAATTGCGCGTGCCCAAGACGAAATTTTGTATCGGCAAAATGTATCGAGTATCGCTTCCGAAAGCGGGCAGTCGACCCTAGTTAAATCATTGGATCAGTTGCGGATTATTTTTGGCACAAACGATTATGAGTTGTCGCCTGCAGTCCTTGCCGGAAAACTTCGGGATAATTTAAGTGCTTACGCTGCAAAACCAAATGAGCCTACATTAGCTGAAACTGCAGTTGCAAGTGCCGAAGATCTGGCTCGTTCGCTCCAAACGGCTTCTAACCAGATTCAGAAAATCCGCACTGATATGGATACTGATATCGCCTCTGATGTCGCCAAACTCAATGATATGTTGGTTCAGTTTGAAACTGTTAATACTGCGATCAAGCAGGGAACAGCGACAAAAGTTGATGTTAACGATTATCTTGATGAACGTGAAATGTTGATCAAGGAAATCTCAAAAATTGTTGAGGTCAGGCCTGCTGTCAGAAGCAACAATGATGTTGCTCTATATACGATGGACGGCACGACACTTTTCGAAAAAATTCCACGGTCTGTTACATTTGAAGCATCGCCTGCTTATGGTGCCTCAACGGTGGGTAATGGTATCTATATAGATGGTGTGCCTCTTCAGCCAGGATCTGGTTCAAATACTTCAGCCGGTGGCTCATTGCAGGCAAAGCTTCAGATTCGTGATGACCTTGCCCCGATGCTGCAAGGCCAGCTTGACGAAATTGCCCGTGGTCTTATCACTGTTTATGCAGAAAAAGATCAAACTGGCGGCGGTGCGCCGGATCTTCCCGGTCTTTTCACTTGGTCAACAGGAACTGTTCCACCATCCGGTACCCGTGTAGATGGGATTGCAGCGATGATTACGGTCAATAGTGCTGTAATGTCTTCGGCAGGCGGTGATCCCAAGCTTCTGCGCGATGGCGGTATAAATGGCGCTGCCTATGTTTACAATACGACGGGCGCGGCAGGTTATTCCGAAAGATTGGATAATCTTGTAACCGGAATGGGTACTCCTATTGCTTTTGATGGGACATCTCTTCTCGGAACTTCTAAGGGCCTAATTGATTTTGCAGCAGATAGTATTGGCTGGTTGGAATTAACGCGTAGTGATGCGACAAGCGCTAGAGATACCAAACAAGCCTATAACGAACAGATTTCAAGGACTTTGTCCAATGCAACAGGTGTTAGCATTGATGAAGAAATGTCGTTGTTGCTGACTTTAGAGCAATCTTACAAAGCGGCAACGCGAATCTTATCCGTTGTTGATGAACTATTTAATACTCTGATGTCGGCAGCGAGGTAGAATTATGAAAACAAGTTTCGTTTCTAGTTACGCTACACAACATTCCATGCGGTTGGTTGTTGGACGTGCCCAGCAAGAAATTCAGAAATTACAGACGGAAGTTGTCACCGGTCGTTTTGAAGATATTGGTGTTGCGCTGGGTGGTAAGACATCAAATGCAGTTATGCTGCATAGAGATTTTGAGCAATTCACAACCATCAAAGATGTGAACGCACTCGTTGAGAACAGATTATCAGCAGCACAGGCAGGATTGAAGCAAAATTCTGAAAGTGCCCAATCTATGCTTGAGGCTTTGATTTTAGCACGGGATGCAAACAATGATACATTGCGCGGTGTTGCTGTTGCCAAGGTTAAACATGCGCTGGAATCATTTACTGATATTTCGAATATGACCTCCAATGGCGAGTATCTCTTCGCTGGAATTAATACAGATGTGAAACCGGTTGTGGACTATTTCGAGACGGGTAATACTGCAAAGGCTGCATTTGATACCGCATTTTCCACACATTTTGGTTTTGCGCAGTCAAGTCCTTCTGTTGCCGGTATAACCTCAGCACAGATGCAATCCTTCTTAGACACAGTTGTTGAACCAATGTTTACAGGGGCCGCCTGGAATACAGATTGGTCAACAGCATCTGATACAAATATGACCAGTCGTGTCGCTCGTGAGGAATTGATACAGACTTCAGTGAATGCAAATCAAGACGGATTTAGGAAGTTTGCATTCGCGGCCACCATTTCTTTTGAAATGCTTAACATTGGCCTCAATGATGAAGCGCAATCCGTTTTGACTGAAAAGGCAATTGCTTTTGCAGGGCAGGCTGTTACTGGCACCGACGATGAACGGGCATTTCTAGGGATATCTGAGAGCAGGGTTACGAAAGCCAATCAACTCCTTCAGGTTCAGGCAGACTTAACAAAGATATATGTAAGTAGGATGGAGGAAGTTGATGTCTATGAAGCATCCACTCGAGTGAATGCTTTGATGACGCAGGTCGAGACATCTTACTCAATTACCTCTCGAATTCAACGATTAAGCCTGATTGATTACTTAAGATGATTTTAATGAAAAATAGCACGCAAATAAAAAGGGCGATGTAATGTATCAATTTTCCTATGCTGACGTTCAAGAAGATGACGTCACTGAATCAAAGGATCGAGAACGGCAGGTTCTGGATCGGTCAATTGAGATGTTGCAGCTCGCTATTAAAAAGGGCTCTGACTCCCAAGAGGCAATAGAAGCACTTTATTATGTAAACCGTGTGTGGATTAGATTGATTGAAGATCTCGGTTCAGCCGAAAATCAATTGGATGATGAGCTTCGTGCAAACCTTATTTCTATAGGCATTTGGATCATCAAAGAATCCGAACGAATTCGGCACCGTGAAACGGATAATTTTCAAGGCATCATAGATATAACAAAAATGATTAGGGACGGGCTATAATGAAGAATTCACTTCGCATTTCACTTAAAGCTGGTGAGCGGATATTTATAAATGGCGCCGTATTGAGAGTTGATCGTAAAGTTTCACTTGAGTTTTTGAATGATGTAACTTTCCTTCTTGAAAATCACGTTATGCAGCCTGAAGAAGCAACAACCCCGTTGCGCCAGTTATATTTCATCGTTCAAATGATGCTGATCAATCCAGCCGGATACGAGCAATCCATGACAATGTTTAGAAAATCAATCGTCATGTTGCTAACATGCTTCACAAATGATGAAGTCCTGTCAGAACTCAAGCATATTGATGGTATGGTTATTCAAGGTAAAGCATTTGAATCGCTTAAAGCAATTCGTGCTCTGTATCCTGTTGAGGATGAAATTTTAAATACACCTCAAATGCCAGCGGCAACGATTGATGAAATTCGCAGGGAGTTAGCACCATGGGCGTAGAAGCAGTTTCTCAAACATCTTCAGCTGGTCAATCTGCATCATCTCAGGCTGCCAAGAAGGCAACGCTTGATTATGATACATTTTTGAAATTGCTGATTGCGCAGATGAAACACCAAGACCCGACAGACCCCATGGATGCGACAGAACAAGTTGCGCAATTGGCAACGTTCTCGCAAGTTGAACAAACTATCGAGACGAATAAGAATCTTGAATCGCTAATTCAGTCCTCCATGCTTACTCAGGCTGGAACTATTGTTGGAAAAACTGTGACTTCAGCTGATGGTTTGACAAAAGGGGTTGTCGAGCAGGTGAAAATCCATTCTGATGGTGTTATTGTAACACTGGAAAGTGGAGAGAAGGTAACCGTCGGAGAAGGCGTTACTGTAAGCGGTACATGAATGAAGCCGATGCCCTAGATTTGGTACAGACAGCAATATGGACGGTTCTCGTCGCAGCCGGGCCAATTGTAGGCGTTGCTATGTTTGTTGGTGTCATTATCGCATTTTTTCAGGCGCTTACCCAGGTTCAGGAAATGACACTCACGTTCGTTCCTAAGATTATTACTGTACTGGTCAGCGTTGCAGTAGGTGCTCCTTTTGTGGGTGCGCAGATCGCATCTTTTACAAATATCGTTTTTCAACGAATTGAAAGTGGCTTCTAACCCCTATTTCATCCTCTAATTTACTAACTACCAACTTCACGCAAGTTTCGGGACCTATAATCTGTTTAAGAATGGGCATACATTAGGTGTGTCTTGAAAATTGTTTTCGGCGTACCGAAAAGCGTCAATGATTAGACGGTAGTTACCATGGCCCAACAAGAAGTACTCGCACCCCCGTTTAAGATCTCAGTCGGAAAAGATATGGGCTTTGCTATGGGTATCATGGCAATTCTATCAGTTCTTTTTCTACCCATTCCTTCGTTTCTTATTGATTTTGGCCTTGCTTTTTCGATTGCTTTTTCGGTTCTCATTCTTATGGTGGCGCTTTGGATTCAAAAGCCATTGGATTTTTCCTCATTTCCGACAATTCTCCTTATTGCCACAATGACAAGGTTATCGCTTAATATCGCGACAACACGAGTAATATTATCAGACGGAAACTCTGGCACCGATGCTGCCGGCAACGTTATTGGCGGCTTTGCGCAACTGGTCATGTCTGGTGATTTCGTAATCGGTGTGATTGTTTTTCTCATTCTGGTTGTTGTCAATTTCATCGTGATCACTAAAGGTGCAACACGTATTGCAGAAGTGGGAGCGAGGTTTACGCTCGATGCTATTCCCGGTAAACAAATGGCTATTGATGCTGATTTGTCCGCAGGGCTAATTAGCGAGAAAGATGCCCAGATAAGACGCCGAGAACTAGAGCAGGAAAGCTCGTTTTTTGGTGCGATGGATGGTGCATCAAAATTTGTTCGTGGTGATGCGATTGCAGGGCTCATCATTACCGGGATTAATATTTTTGGTGGAATTATTATTGGTTACGCTCGCCATGGAATGGAAGTTGGTCAAGCTGCAGACGTGTTTGTAAAACTATCTGTCGGTGATGGCCTGGTCTCTCAAATTCCTGCATTGATTGTTTCGCTAGCAGCTGGTCTTCTGGTCTCGCGTGGTGGTCAAGTCGGAACGACCGATGACACCGTCATCACACAATTGAGTTTTTATCCAAGAGCTTTGATGGCATCAGCTGGTCTCTTATTTGTGCTAGGCATTATGCCTGGATTACCATTTTTGCCTTTCGCATTTTTAGGCGGTGTTTTGGCTTTTGGTGCGTGGTTGATACCACGTCAGCGGCAAGAGCAAGAAACAGCCGAGCTTGCGGAAAAACAAAGACAGATTGCGCAGGAGAATGAGCAAAAACAGGATTCTGTCAAAGATGTTCTGAGAACTGCTGAAGTTGAGCTTTTGCTCGGTAAACAATTGAGTGGCAAATTATTGGCATCGCACGATGAACTAGCGTTTCGTGTAAGCAAGATGCGTAAAAAGTTTGCAACCCAATTTGGGTTTGTCGTGCCGGAAATCAAAGTCACAGATGATATTGGTATAGATGAAAAATCTTATCAGATTAGAATTCACGGTACGACTGTTGCTGCAAATAAGTTACGCGTTGGTGAGCTGATGGTTGTCATCGGAAACGGGCGTAAACCAAGCGTGCCAGGAGATGAATTGCGTGAACCCGCATTTGGTATGCCTGCAATGTCTGTGCCAGAAGACTTTGCCGATGATTTAAAGCGCGAAGGTTTCCAACCGATTGATAATGTTTCAGTTGTTCTTACTCATCTAAGTGAAGTTATTCGAAATAATCTCCCGCAGCTTCTATCATATAAAGATATGAAAGTACTTATCGACCGGCTTGACCCAGAATATCAGAAATTGGCAGATGAGATTTGTTCAAATCATATGTCCTACTCAGGTCTGCAAGCTGTCCTGAAACTATTGCTAGCAGAGCGGATGTCTATACGAAACTTGCATCTTGTCTTGGAAGCTGTTGCTGAACTTGCACCACATATGCGTAAGACAGAGCAGATAGTTGAACATGTGCGGATACGAATGGCTCAACAATTATGTGGTGATCTATCGCAAAATGGCACGCTCAATGTGTTACGTTTAGGTAACCATTGGGATCAGGTTTTCCATCAGGCGTTGAAGCGCGATGCTAAGGGCGAGGTCGTTGAGTTTGACATCGAACCGAAGATGCTTGAAGAATTTACTGCACAGGCCACAGAAATTATTCGTTCATACATGGACAAAGGTGCACCTTTTGTGCTCGTGTCATCTCCAGATGCAAGACCTTATGTGAGAATGATCGTGGAAAGAATATTTGCAACATTACCTGTTTTGTCTCATGTGGAAATTGCCAAAGGTATTGAAATCAATATCCTTGGGTCAATTTCGTGATTGCAGATCCTGAGGGAACAGTTTTAGCGCTATTTGCTGCATTTTGTAGAATTGGCGGCTGCTTTATGGCGCTGCCGGGATTGAGCAGTGCGCGCATACCGGTACAAATAAGATTGATGATTGCTCTAGCAGTTTCAATGGCGATCTTACCACTCATGTGGGAGATGCTCTATGCGCAAACCAAAGTGAGTGGTGGAGAATATATTATCCTAATCGGTGGCGAGATTTTTGTTGGTGTAACCATGGGATTGATTGCGCGTTATATCACTCTTGGTTTGCAATTTGCCGGCACCGCCATGTCAATGACAATTGGTTATAATGCTGCACCTTCACCTGGTATTGTCGAATATGAACCGGAAAGTGATATCACAACGATTATTTCTTTTACTGCAATTGTATTGTTATTCATGACAGATTTTCATCACATGATCATACAAACACTTGTGCGAAGTTACGAGTTCATGCCGATCGGAGGAGGCTTTCAGAATCGCATGGCGCTGGTATCACTGACGGATACATTGGCCTCCACATTTATTTTAATGCTTAGTCTGGCAAGCCCATTTATTATCTATGGTCTTATTTTCAATTTATCGATCGGTATGGTCAATAAACTGGCACCCCAGATTCCGATTTATTTTATATCAATCCCATTTATTTTGACAGGCGGTTTGATACTTCTTTATCTAGGTATTTCAGACTTCTTGATCTTGTTTATGGATGGTTTTTTCAGAATATTTGAGGGGCAATAATGGCGGAGAAAAAATCCAAACGCCTGTTGCGTTTAGTCGAGATTCAGCGGCAAAAAGAGAAGATTGTTGAAAATGATTTGGCGCTGGTCTTAGCTGAGCAACGATATACCGAAGATGGCGTTACATCTATAATTGGCGCATTGGGAGATTTTACACCGGTTAATATGGTTATGGCTGGTCATTATGCAAAGCGTCTTTCTTCTCTTGAAACAAAGAAAGAAAAATTGAATAAGCACAGAGGTCTCCTTGAGAAAAACAAATTAACCGAGAGTGTAAAAGCAGACCGTATTTCCGAAAAAGTAATTGTCGCCCAATCTGACGAGGCACGAGAACAGGAAGAAGAAGACCTGCAGGATCTGATTGATGGTCTATCCGCCAGGGAAAAATCCAGCTTGTGGTAAGGCCCATATGAAATAATTCTAGGTAGAGTATTTCATATAGGGCAAGTTTATGGCTATTTCAGTAAATACAGACTTAGTACTTGATGTTTTGAGGGCAGGAAACCCTGAGCGAGCAGCTATTGCTGATGCTAACCTTCAAACGAAGAAAACATCGTCATTCGAAATTGCCGCTGCAGGTGAAAAATTTGCAACTGAATTAGCAGCAAAAGCAGCAGGCTCAGCACCAGCTGTCGTTTTACCAAAAAATGTCGCTGATATGAGATCACAATCCATAACGCAAGGTGTGGATCAATCCTTCCAAAAGTTCGAAGGCGTTATTCTTGAGCAATTTGTAAAAGAAATGTTGCCTCAGGATGCAAGCTCCGTTTTTGGTGAAGGTACAGCCGGCGACATATGGAAGGGTATGATGGCCCAGCAAATTGGTAACACGCTTGCAAAGGCCGGGGGCGTTGGTATTGCCCAGCAGCTACAGGCGCAAAGCGAGAATGCTAATCAAGCAGCTAATATCATACATACCAATGAACGCGATATATTAGATACTCTGGATGAAAATCCTAAGCCTTAAATCCCATAGAAAGAAAATCCGATGAGCCAACCTGCACAACCATATAAGGTTCGAATTAGTAATGTACTTGGCCGTCTCGAAGCATTACTTGATCTTGAAAATTCAAAAATTGGTAAGGATCTCGAGTTTGATATTGCAGCTTCAAGCACGCAAAAAAGTCGTTGTCTTTATGAAATCACAACGCTACTACAAAACTGCAAGTCTGATGATATTCGGGCTGAGCATCAAAACCAGTTAAACGCTGTTCAAGAAAAGTTGGCAGTCAATAAGCGTAAACTTGAAACCCACATGGAAGCTGTGCGTGATATTGCGAATATGCTCAAAGATGCTGTCCATTCTGCAGAGGATGATGGGACTTATTCAATGGGTCAATTTGGCGGCTATGAACTTTCATGATTAAAGTGTTGCTCATTGGTGTTTGGGTTGCCGTTGTTGCATTAGGTTCAGTCTATGGTGCAATTTCCATGTCAAAACCAGGGCCAAGTGATGAAGAACTTGAAAAAGCAAATTTCTATGCTGGCCTTCAACGGGTCAACAGCGATGTTATTTCAGTGCCGGTGATTAGCCGCGGAAAAGTTCACGGATACTTTCTCACACAAGTTAGCTTTTTGATAGAGCCAAAGGATATGGATATCTTTCCATTTAAACCGCAGGAAATGATAAATGATATTCTGATCACCGAATTTATCGGGAACAATGTCATTAACTTCCCGGCCTTGGATAATTTTGATCTTGAAGCATTTAGAAAAACAGTTGGAGATTCGCTTAATGAACGTGTTGGACGCGAGGTATTTCACGATATCCTCATAGGCCGTTTGGATTATCTAGGTAAGCAGGAAATTCGATCGAATATTGCCAATCAAAATTACCAAATGAAAACTGGTGCGGAAGAAGTAGATAAAGCACCAAAAAAATAGTCCTCTCAAATTGACTATTTGTTTTCTGGATTGCGATACTGTTCATTGATGACACCAATTTCTGCTAGCAGACGTCCGATGGCGACTTGTACATGATATAAGCCAATTACAATTGATCTATTCTTGATCGCTGAGATAGCAGACCTAAATGGAGAAATTCCCAACAGAACGAGTGATTTTGCAAGTGTTTTAAGCCTGTTCCTGCTGCGCTTTGTATCAATAATCGATGAAATGGACCCATTTCTTAAACTGCGCGCATTGACCCATTTGAAAGTGGCACGTTGACTTGGGACGTCTTCTAAAACCTGAGCACTGTTACACCATGCAAAAGTAAAACCCTCACGTTTGCATCGTGAGTAAAAATCACTGTCGCCCCCGCCAATAAAATTAAACATCGGGTCTAGGTGAGGTGAAGGCATGTGTTCTAGAACATGCCTCGATATAAGAACATTCCCAGATGAATAGAGAATTGGCACCGGTCCTGTTTGTTTATAGTGTGGAAGAAACACTGGATGTCGCTTCCAAACATTATGTGCTTCGGCCTTAAATTGCTGGATCTGAGGGCCGCCAACTATATCCGCCCCCACACTTTCTGCGGTATTAACTAATTCTTCAAGCCAGCGAGGGTCAGCAACTTCATCATCATCAATGACTGCCAAATACCTGAAATTTTTAAACTCCAACAATGCCGTTTTCCAGCCTGCATTATATGCATGACAATTACCTCTATCGTGGGCAAGAATGACAATGCCGTTAAGGTCAGCGCCATTAAGGTCAGCGGAAGTCATACAGCTCTTCGCAGACTGCGCTCCTTCTGTACCTTCGTGATTATCCATCACGATGACAGCAAATTTTTTATCGATTGTTTGATTTACAAGCGATTGGAGTGTCAGCTTAAGTTGTTGGGGTCTTTTGTAAGTCGGGATGGTTACAATGAGTTCAATGCTCTCAGCATCAACATTATTTGAACGAAAATATTCTGTAATATTCATAATGGCTGTGCTGTCTCAATCACATTATCAAAAGCTTAATAAGTCTTATACAAACAATCTAAATATTTGATTTATGTCTTTGATATAAGTTGAGGAACCGATTTAGCAGCAAATTCAAAGGTTCTCTGTATAACCATGACCAAGGAGAATATGTGTGAAGTTGATATTTTTGTCATCATTGGTTCCGGTCAAAGATCCAAAATCGGGATATGATATCGCGAATCGCGTTATCGTAGATGGGTTATATGCGCTCGGTATTGACTTGAAAATCATGGGTTTTCTTACTCCCGGTGAGGAGCCAGCCTATCCCGATACGACGATTGTTCTGGGTGAACTCGAAGTTACAAATACAAAAGTCTCAAAGTTGCAGAAAGCCAGGTGGCTGATGAAAGCCGTGGCCGAAGGAATGACAGTATCATCTGCAAAAATGCTTGCTGTTGACGCTGATGTCATCCGGTCTAATTTGGATGGTTTGAGACCATTTGACGGTTTGATTTTAAATTCTGTACAATTAGCTGGTGCCTTTTTTGAGGTATTTAGCAAAGAGAAAACTATCTTCATTGCACATAATGTTGAATCAGCGTCCGCTATCAAAAATGCAACAGCGGCGGCTAATGGTGTTTCCGCATTTTTATTCAAGCGAGAGGCAACATTATTAGATAGGCTTGAAACTGAGTTATGCGCGCAGGCATCTCACGTTTGGACCTTAGCAGATCAAGATAGAATTGATCTAAATATAACACAGAAGTCGAATATGCTTCCCCTGGTGACATCTATAAAACCTGTTGTCCGGCCTGCAAACCAACATGTGATATACGATATAGGTACTATTGGGTCTTGGAGTTGGGCTGCTAATCGACAAGGTTTAGATTGGTTTTTGTCTAAGATCGTCCCCAAATTGCCCAATCAATACACCATTGCAATAGCCGGCAATATTGGGAACATACGGAGTGACGTGCCTGATAATGTCAAATTCCTAGGCCGAGTAGAAGATGCACGTGAATTTTGCCGTAGATGTGCAGTTATTCCACTATTTAGTCAGGAAGGTACCGGTGTTCAATTGAAAACAATCGAAACATTTGAATTGGGGCTTCCCGCTGTTGCAACACAAAATGCACTTCGAGGTATTTCGGATATTCCCGAAAATTGTTTCAAAGTCGAAGATCCGTATCAGTTTGCAGATGCATTAATTGATTGTGTTGAACGCACTAAGGGAGGGGTTAACTTACATATCGATGGAAATGAATTTCATCAACGTCAGCTTGACGCATTGATGTCCAACCTTTCTGTCGGTTTGAAAGCTGCGAATTTCCTGCACGATGTAAAGGAAGGTGCTCTATGACGGAGCAATCGTCAGAAAGAAGGAGTACCCAAATACTGGGTGTCGATGTGCTTGACCTAACGTGGGAACAGGCTTTTCGTACGGTTGAGAGCAAATTTTCAGATGATAAAAAGCAGCATATTTTCGGGTTCTTAAATGCGAACAATGCAAATATATCCGTTCACGATAAAGAATATCGAGACAGCTTAAGCGGTGTTACAATTCTGCCAGATGGTTTTGGTGTAGATATTGCAAATATGATACTTGAAGGCCATAAATTTTCGGCAAATTTGAATGGAACAGATTTTATACCAAGCTTAATGGTGTATCTAGATAAACCTATGACAATTGCAATGATTGGCGGCACTCAAAATGTTCTTGAAGATGCTTCGAGGGTTTTTGGTCAGCAAACGCCGTGGCATAATTTTGTACCTATTTCCGATGGGTACATAAATGATGATAAAACTGAGACAGCATTAAAAAAATTGGCCAAACTTAAGCCAGATATCCTATTGGTTGCCATGGGCAGCCCTCTTCAAGAGAAGTGGGTGCACAACTATATTAATCCAGAACATGGGAAGCTGGTGTTCACCGTTGGTGCATTGTTTGATTTTGTTTCCTCGACAATGCCTAGGGCACCTTTGTCTTGGCGAGAATGGCGTATAGAATGGTTATATAGATTACTGCTTGAACCGCGTCGCCTCTGGCGCCGATACATAGTCGGAAATCCACTGTTCATTTGGCGCATCTTTTGGCATAGAATCTTCGATAATCATCGTGTCCATAAAGGTTGAGTACTATTTTGACAGCCGTAATAACTGCATCATATGCAGACGATTTTGAACGTTGCCAACTTCTTTGCGAGAGTTTGGATAAGCATCTAAAGGGTGATTGGACACATTATCTACTTGTTGAAGAGTGTGATGTTGAAACATTTAGTAAACTGGGCGGAAAGAATAGGGTAATTGTAAGTGAACTTGATTTATTTCCGTGGTGGTTACGTTCGTTTCCCGATCCTGTTTCATCTCAGCATGCGCGTGTTTGGTTGTCACCATTTTCGCTTCCATTAAGGGGATGGCACGCACAACAAATTAGACGCCTCGCCATTGCTGAGAAACTTGATGAAGACATCATGTTATCAATCGACTCTGATGTCGTTCTTCTTCAAGATTTTGATGTAAATTCTTTACTGGTTGGTGAAGATATCCGTTTTTATTGCAATCCAAACGGGATTAACGAAAGCATGCAGGAACATATGCAGTGGTCAAAAAATGCTGGTTCACTTCTTGGCATTGCAGACGCGGATATGTGTTATGATGATTACATCAATACATTTATTGCCTGGCGCACACAAACGGTAAAAAATCTTCTTTGCCATATTGAGAAAGTTCACGGCCACAACTGGGTTAAATGTCTCATTAGAAATCGTGAAATGTCCGAGTGCATGATTTATGGTCGTTTTGCAAAAGAGATTGAAAAAGGTGTCAATCACAATGATAACCGACAGGCTCTCTGCAAGGTTATGTGGGATGAAAGTAATGGCGATGCATCTTCTGAAGGATTAAAGAACTTTCTATCTGAACTAAGTTCTGAACATGTCGCCATCGGAATTCAATCATTCGTACATACAGATATAGAAGAACTCAGAAAAATGACATTAGATTATAAACCTGCTTAGACATTACTCTTTTGAAGTGGTGCAATCTTATCAATAGCGGGATAACTCAAAAACAATGAAGCAATGTAGAGTATTCCAAATACCCCATTGAGCAGCGTTAGCCAGATATCGCTTGTAGCAAAATAATGCAATAATAGAGCTAGCAACCCAGTTTTTAGGATACCCAGAAGTAGTGCATTTCGTGTTCTAATGACGGTACGGTTGACGCCGTATAGCAATTCTGAATGATATTCAGCAAGATTTCTAAAACATGGTACCAATGCAACAAAAATAAGTATTGGCGTTACTTCGGCGACATTGTCTCCGAGTAGATTGGGGAAAATTGATAAGATCAGCGCCATGGCAATGATGCCCGCCAGGGAAATGCCGCCAATCGCAGCTTCAAAAATCAAGCGATTCTTAAGGCTTTGAATTATGGATTTCCGTTGCATAATTTTTTGGATAAGAAGTGTCAACATGGATCGAACTGGCAGCGCAGTCAGGTCTATCAATCGCATGAGGATCGCATAAATACCGGCAATCTTTGGCCCTCCCATGGCAAGAACTAGTAACTTGTCGACTTCATTTTGAGTGTAATATGTAAGCTCTGCCGCGGCCACCGACAGTGAATCAATCCAGCGGGCATAGTACAAGGATACGCGCCATCGCAACCTGACTTTTGGGTAGTAGAATAATACAGCAATTGCAGCTGAAGCGGCGTTCCCGCAAATGTAATAGATACCCCAATCTTGTAAGTCACCCATTGAGAGCCAAACGAATAACGCAGATGTTAACATCTTAACAAGCGTGCCAATGATCACAAGAATAGAGGCGTGCCCGAATTTATAGAGGCCATTTAGTAGGATGACTGCAACCTCTAATGTCCTCCAGAATATAACCTCTGCAAAAACGATGAACAAAAATGTTATCATCAACATCTGATGGGCAAACATCAGATAATAGATAATGATAGCGACAACCGCGATGATTGGCATTGATAAGATTGCTCCAGCAATCAGACCGGAGGTATAGACACCCAGTAAGCGCTTTTTTGCCGTAGCTATTCGGTATAGAGGGGAGACAAATCCAAAAGCAAAAAATCGTGATAAAATTATACCTGTTGCAGATGCTGCAGCAAAAAGCCCAAATTCATCAAAGCTCAATGTATTTGCAACAAGAATAAAATAAATGAGGGAAATGACCAGTCGCCCTGCAGAACCGCTTACAAGAATTGCGTAGGATCGAATATTATCAAAATTGGACAAATATGTTGATCTTATATGGTCTAACATTCAACTCAACCCGGCTTGTTATTGTAATTTTTGCCTCGATAAACTGAGTTATTTCATAAAAGTCTTAAGATGCTGTATTTAGAGATGTTTATTTCTGAAAACCATGATCAAAAGCTCTTTTGTTAATACTTTATTACCCATAATTTTTTAAGTTGCGTTAACAATTCATTCTTCTGTCTGGATCACATAAAGTATTATGCATCGAAAAAGGCGTTCATTATTAGATTATGCACCTGCTGGTTCAAAGCAGGATGATCGCGCCTATGCATCTGAACATCAGCGCTCAAAACTAAACGATGGAGATACGTTTCCATCACAAAAAAGCAAACTAAGAAGCCTTGCTGATGTGTTTGCAACTCGGCAAAAAAAGCAACAAAAAGAAAAATCTGAACCAATCCACAATCAGCATGATGATCTACTGGACTATTCCCACCAATCTCATAAACCCGCTCATGAACAGGGGGGACGTAGTAATCGTAAGCTGAGAGCATATTATCACGATCCCGATAAGCCGCTTTTAGACTTTGTTGCGATTGTTATGTCGGTTTGGCAAAGGAAATATTTGATAATTATACTTGCTTTGATCGGGGCATTTATTGGTGTGTTGATCGCATTGTCTACACCACATAAATATTATGCTGAAAGTCAGATATTTCTTGATCCGCGTGAGTTACGTTTAATCAACACTGATTTGAGTAATAATCCTGCTAGCTCTGAGTTGTTGCTTGCACTTGTTGATACGCAAATGCGCGTTGCGACATCTACTAGCGTGTTGGAAAATACCATAGATGAGCTTGGTCTGACAAATGATCCTGAATTTAGCCGAAATAGCGGAGGCATAGGGTCTGCTCTTAAGGAATTATTCTCATCTGCATCGAGTATTGGTACAGACGTTAATAAACGTGTCCTGGATCAGTTGAGAAAAAGCATCAGTGTAGGACGTGATCCCAAAACACTTGTCGTGAGTCTCGGTGTTACCACGCGTAATGCCGAGAAATCAGCAATCATCGCAAACTCTCTGGTAGAGCAGTTTCTGAAAGAATACAGCCAGAAAAAATCAGGTTTCTTCAATCAAACGTCGACATCGATCAACGCCAGATTGGATGAGCTGCGCCTGCGTTTGGATGACGCTGAGAAGGCTGTTGTCAAGTATCGAGCCGAAAATGATATTATCGATGTTGGTGGAGGCGTGATCAATCAAAAAGAGATGCAGTCTTTAAGTGACAGCCTAACAAAAGTTAGAGCAGAGCAAATAGCTAAAACTATTCTTGCAAAGGAGTTGGCAAAGGTTGATGTTAACGCAGTTATATCCGGGTCTTTTCCTCAGGCTGCTCTCACGACAACGCTTTCTGAACAACGAAAACAATATAGTGAGGCAAAATCGACGAGTGACTCACTTGCGGTTGGTTTAGGGCCGAGGCACCCAAAGTTGGTAGCTGCACAGGCCTCTGTAAAAGCGCTTGAATCTGATATTCGTGATGAACTTCGCCGGATAATTGCTGCAGCACAACGAGATGCAAAAAGAACTCAGCAGTCTGAGGCTGAACTAGCATCCCAACTTGCCGTTTTGAAATCCAAGTCATCTGATCAATCTGTAGAGAATCTGGAGCTAGAAGAACTTACCCGCAAAGCAGGATCGATACGCGCATTATATGAGCAACTACTCAGGAGTTCTAGCGAGACGGCTGTTCAGGGAGAGCTTTATAGTTCTAAAATTCAAGTCATCTCCAGAGCGGAATATCCAGATGTTCCCTCAACTATGTCTCGTAAAATTACAGTTGTACTATTTGCATTCATTGCAGGGATGTTGGGTGTTTTATATGCTATTATAATTGGTGCGTGGAATGGCATTCAGCAAAATTACAAATCGCAGTCAGCTGGAGTAGATTTGAGGGACGCGCCATATATCGATGATCGTGATTCCCATTTCGAACAAAGTTCGGATGCAAATCATCCAGCAGCTATCCAAAATCAGGACGAACCAACACGGCAGGGTAATCATCAAAATCATGTGCCCGTCCATTCATATGTCCACAATCAAGCGTATGGGGCATCATCACCGGTTCATCAGCAGCCTTACATCGATCCACGAATGATGCCAGGTGTGACATATCAGGCGCCAATGCAACATGCAGTCTATGCCGACGGTCAACATGTGCCAATATATCCAAATGCAATGCAGCACCCGGTTGCTACTCAGTCGACCTTAGATAAAGCGCTCGAACAAGAAACAATGCAGACCCGTTATGAACCTGATGTTCAGGCTGCGGGTCAGTCTTCACCGCAAGAAGTACATGCTTCTGGAGTTGGCAGCAAAGAAGATTATCAACGGTTGCGCAGTGAAGTACAGGATGTTCGTTCCAGGTTAGAGAGCTGGGTGAAGCAGAATGCCAGAGTTAGGTAATCTGATAAAACCGTTAATATATACACGCTAATCAGAAAACGCTGGCACCTTCATCTGAGTTTGATGCGATAGCTCTAAAAGCAGCAAACAATTCGCGACCCATACCAAATTCATTATCACTAAGATCACAAGTCGCGATCTCACGTGCATTAAATTCGGCCTCATCAACAAGCACGTTTAATGTGCCGTTAATTGCATCTAACTCGATCATATCACCTTCGCGTATTCTGGCGATGTTACCTTCATTCTTCGCTTCAGGGGTCATGTGAATTGCAGCTGGAACTTTACCTGAAGCACCAGACATGCGGCCATCAGTTAGAAGAGCAACTTTTTGACCACGATCAAGCAGCACACCCAATGGAGGGGTTAATTTATGTAACTCCGGCATGCCGTTAGCTTGCGGCCCTTGAAAACGAACAACGGCCACGAAATCACCATTAAGCTCATCAGCCTTGAACGCTGCCTGTAATGCCGCTTGACTATGAAAAATTTTTGCCGGGGCCTTAATCACCATATTGTCTTTTCTGACAGCGGAAACTTTAATCACTGAGCTACCAACATTACCCTTGAGCATTTTCAAGCCACCATCCTCACGAAATGGTGTTGACGCTTTTGAAATCACCTTGGGATCACCGCTCTCTTCGGGTGCCGCAACACGGTGAACAGCTCCGCTTTCGTTCAGTTTTGCTTCAACGCGATAAGCATCAAGGCCTTGGCCCCAAACGGTGCGCACATCTTCATGCAAAAGTCCGCTATCTAACAATTCTCCAATTAGATAGCCTAGTCCGCCAGCAGCTGCAAAATGGTTCACATCGGCGGGGCCATTTGGATAAACGCGAGCGAGAAGTGGAATAACATCAGAAAGCTCTGAAATGTCTTGCCACGTTAGATGAATTCCTGCTGCCTTTGCCATCGCCACAATGTGCATTGTATGGTTGGTAGAGCCGCCGGTTGCATGCAGGCCTATAACGCCGTTGACGATTGAGCGCTCGTCAATCATTTCTCCAACTGGGGTAAATTCATTACCCATTGCAGTAATGGCAATTGCGCGTTTTGCCGCTTCTTCTGTAAGTGCGTCGCGCAGTTTAGTACCTGGATTAATAAATGATGAGCCTGGAATATGCAGTCCCATGATTTCCATCAGCATTTGATTTGAATTTGCCGTGCCATAAAATGTGCATGTACCTGGACCGTGATAGGATTGGGATTCCGATTCCAAAAGTTCAGCACGCCCAACCTTACCCTCAGCATAGAGCTGGCGTATTCTTGCCTTGTCCTTATTTGACATACCACTTGTCATCGGCCCAGCGGGCACGAAGATCGCTGGAAGATGGCCAAATGTGAGAGCTGCAATTGTCAGACCAGGAACAATTTTATCGCATACACCAAGGTAAATAGCTGCATCAAACATGTCGTGTGACAAACCAACAGCCGTTGCCATTGCAATGATATCGCGCGAGAAGAGCGACAATTCCATTCCCGGTTCACCCTGGGTAACACCATCGCACATGGCTGGTACTCCACCTGCAACTTGGGCTGTTCCACCTGCTTCGCGAGCGGCTTTTTTGATAATATCAGGAAAAAACTGAAACGGCTGGTGAGCCGAAAGCATGTCATTATAAGCATTTATAATGCCAATATTTGGTTTTATGTCAGTTGACAGATCAGCCTTATCTTCACCGCTTGCGGCAAATCCGTGAGCCAGATTTGTGCAACCTAATTTCGATCGATGCGGTCCCTTGTGTGCGGACTGTCTGACACGATCCAAATATGGTTCGCGTGTTGGTTTCGAACGTTCAATGATACGTTTTGTAATATCCAGAATGCGCTGATCAGTGGACATGGTCTTCCTTCTCAAACTAGCAACTAGCTAATTAAATTCCTATTAGATTAAGGGGCCCAATATAGATGTATCGGCAGTTTAACAGCTTCAACAACAGACCGGATTGGCAAAATCTGTTCTGCATCTTCGGACATCGCTTGTTGAAGCACTTCATGTTTTTCATCGCCTTCAATATGCAGCACATGGTAGTGCGCTTTCATGATTTGTGGCAATGTTATTGTTAGTCGCGGCTCACCGGCACCCTCAGCTTCCATGTCCAAGATAGCTTTTGAACATGTAGGATTTATGGCGTCAGTCAAATTACTTCCGCCGGGGAAAAATGAAGCCGTATGACCATCAAGCCCCATGCCCAGAATAACAACATCGAAATTATTCATGTCTTTGAATTTGGCGTCCAACATATTCATTGCGTCATGAATAGCATAACCATTCATCCAAAAACCAAGAATGTTAACGGTGGAAGCCTCATTATTTGCAAGGTTTTCTCTAACAAGTTTTTCATTTGATCGCGGATCATCTGGTGCGACATATCTTTCGTCAACAAGGATAATTGTAACCTTATCCCAAGGCAGCGTGCGTGTTGAGAGCTCTTGAAAAAGGAGTTTTGGTGTGGAGCCACCTGAGACTGCAAGAGATGCATGGTCGTTTTTGTTGATGGCATCGCTTAAGCGTATAACGATATCATCAGCTAAACTAACAGCTAATTGCGGTCTGCTTTCATAAAGGTGATTGGTAATGTTATTCATGATCATACCAAGTACGTCCATCGCGTTCGATTAATGCTATGGCTTGGCTGGGGCCAGATGTGCCCGCCGTATAAGTCTGAGCAAGTTGCTCTGTATCTTCCCACGCAGTTAAAATCGGATCAATCCATTCCCATGCCGCTTCAACTTCATCTCCGCGCATAAAGAGTGTTTGATCATTGCGAATAACGTCGAGTAACAGCCGCTCGTAGGCGTCCGGATTTCTGGATTGGAAGCTCTCGGCAAAACTCATATCAAGCGGAACGTGCCGCAAACGCATGCCGCCAGGGCCTGGGTCTTTAATCATGATCCATTGTTTGACGCCTTCATCGGGTTGCAGACGAATGACGAGTTGATTGGCATACATATTTTGGCCTGCATCGCCAAAAATCGAATGAGGTACAGCTTTAAAATTTACTACAATCTCGGAGACGCGATTTGGCATACGCTTTCCGGTGCGTAGGTAAAATGGAACACCGCTCCAACGCCAGTTCTCTATTTCTGCTTTGATTGCAACATAAGTCTCAATGTTAGATGGCTCGCCCAATTCGTCCAGGTATCCTGAAACCGCACCGCCGTCTGATGCTCCTGCTTTATATTGACCTCTAACAGTCATTTTGTCTGCATTCTTTGTATCGATACGTTTAAGCGAACGTAGAACCTTCAGTTTTTCATCACGGACATTTTTAGCATTCATTGACGCTGGCGGTTCCATCGCGACAAGGCACATGAGCTGTACCAAGTGATTTTGAACCATATCTCGCAACGCGCCTGCATTATTATAATAACCCGCACGCCCTTCTAGTCCGACAGATTCTGATACATTGATTTGTACGTGGTCAATGTGTGCTGAATTCCAAAGTGGTTCATAGAGCATGTTCGCAAATCGAAGTGCCATAAGGTTTTGAACAGTTTCTTTTCCGAGATAGTGATCAATACGAAAGACTTGATCTTCATCGAAAACACTCGAAATTGTGTTATTCAGATCTTGAGCTGAAGCCAAATCTCTGCCGAGTGGTTTCTCAACCACAATTCGGGTTTTTTCCGTAATCAATCCATTGTCGCGGATGCGTTCAGAAATATCGCCAAACAATGATGGGCCAACAGCCATGTAAAAGGCGCGAACGTTCTCTGCACCTTCATCCAAAATCTTTTTTAATTCATCCCAACCACGATCAGCTTTCGCATCTAATGAGACATAATTAAGCCGATTGACAAATTTATCAGCTTCGCCTTTGTCATACTCTGCTTCTTTGACGTGTTCTTTCAAAGCTGCATGCGCAAACTTTTGATATTCCTTTTGGCTCATCTCAGTTCTGGACGCGCCAATGATGCGTGTGGGGTCTGTAAATTGGCCCGCAACCTGTCTGTGGTATAGTGCTGGTAAGAGCTTTCGTTCGGCTAAATCACCGGTGCCGCCAAAAACGACATAATCGAAAGGTTCAACTGGAATGGTCTGACTGCTCATGATTTATATCCATTTTAACTGTGACCGATATTTAATCTAATCGATTTAAAAATGCTAGTGTGTTGCCTCAAATTTTACTTTAGAGCAATGCTTGCCATTGATTTATAACATAAATTTATCTTCGATAATCAGCGGATTCATATCTGGATAAGAAAAAGCCCCGCTTGCGCGAGGCTTTATTAAAATGTTGTCTATGTTGAATTTTTATTTGTTAGCTACAATGACCGGCACCAAAAGATCACCCCAGTTGCCACCGCCGCCATGGTGGCGTGCTGAGCGAATTAATTCGACTGATACGCCCTCATCAACAGCCTTCATGATTGAGTTGTTCAAACGATGAAGATCGTTGGCAAGTCTATGAATAGATGCTTGCTGATTTTCAGGCATTGAATGTGATTGCTCTTCAGCTCTCTCTTTAACGCGTGTTTTAGGTGCCATAATCAACTCCATTATATTTTTGGCCTGACAGGTAGAGGTTTTGCCAGTTTGTAAATTTTTGTCATACTTGCTTAGAGTATTAAGATTACTCCTTGCGGATATGATTTCTCTGTGACTAAATTTACATGGAATGCGGTGCGTATCCATGAAAATTGTAAGAAATGATCATAAAATAGAGTTATGTTGTATATTTTTTCACAATGACAAATTGTAAACTTGTAAATTTTGTAAAAACTGACTAAATCAAAATCAGTAAAAACTTGTAATAAGTTGGAGAATAATGGCTGATCAGAAAGTTTTTCTTGGGCCGCGCGTACGCCGGATCCGCAATTCACTTGGCTTAACGCAAACAGCGATGGCTGAGGATTTGGGAATTTCCCCGTCATATTTGAATTTAATTGAGCGCAATCAGCGACCGTTGACCGTGCCGCTTATCATAAAACTTTCATCTGTTTATAAAATTGATCCGCAAGAATTGCAGGTCGAAGGGGCGGGCACTCTGAGCGCCTTGAAAGAAGTATTTAATGATCCTTTGCTAATTGGTGAATTGCCTGGAGATCAAGAGTTGGTGGAAGTTGCTGATGCTGCACCGAATGCGGCTTCGGGAATGGTCAAACTTTATCGTGCCTACACCGAGCAGTTGATGCGATTAAGTGATTTATCTGCAATGTTAGCCAAAGATGATAGCTCAATGCAGATATCAGGCTCTCGGTTGCCTATTGATACTGTCCGCAATGCATTTGAAGAACGACCAAATTATTTTGGCAGGATTGATGAGGCCGCTGAAAAGTTCAGCGATGAATTTATTTCTGCTGATGAGCCAGCTGCATCTTTGCGTGATTGGTTGAAAGCAAAACACGGTATAACGATAAAGGTTCTGCCCGTGAGGACCATGCCAAGTCTACGACGACGACTTGATAGACATTCAATGCGGTTGTTTATTTCTGCACGATTATCACCGCATGATCGATTGCGGGAAATTGCGATAGAAGCGGGCATGCTTGCGCTTGCAAAACCAATTCAGGATGAGTTGGAGGGATTAAATCTACAAGGCGAAGAAGCTATTCGGATTGCCCGCGCTGAGCTAGCTCGTTATGCAGCTCATGCATTGATTATGCCTTATGCCAAATTTCAAACAGCGGCAAAACGATACGAATATGATATCGATGCTTTAAGCGCCCAGTTTAATGTTTCATTTGAACAAGTTGCCACACGGTTGACCACGCTTCAGCGACCAGATTTACCCGCTGTCCCTTACTTTTTATTAGAAGTAGACAATGCTGGAAACATAGTCCGGCGCGCTGGTGCAAAAGGTTATCCTCGTTCTCAATTTGGCGGGGCATGCCCCAAACACAGCATTTATTCTGCATTCGCGCTGCCCGGTCAAGTGTTTACAAATCAGGTGAAGCTACCTGATGGTACAGACTTCATTACGCTGTCGCGAACAGTAGATGGCCTGAAAGGTTCGCTGAACGACCCAGTCCGTCGTACAGCTATCATGTTATGTTGCTCGTCCGAGTATGCTGATCAGATAGGATATTCTTCTGATATCGGTCAGCTCACAAATATCGAAGTAGGTCCAACATGTCGCCTGTGCGAACGTCAAGGTTGTGTTTCGCGCGCAGAACCATCGATCACGAGGCCGTTAGGGCTTGATGAGATGGTCAGTGGTCTCAGTGCGTTTGATTTCTAATTTGGAGGTGGCCGGAATAAGTGCACAATGATCCATATCAGGGTGATGACAATTGAGCCTAGAATCAAGTGACGAACGGCCCAATCAGCCCGTTTTTATTGTATTAAAAATTGTTCTGGAACTTAATCCCAGATCATTGACTAACTTAGGCGCAGAAATGTTTAGCGCTGCCAGTGTAGCGCCCGTCAGCAATGAAGCGATTGCAATTTTCAAAATGTGTAAGTAATTTGTCTTTATCTGAACTTAACTGCTGGAACAGATGGTGATACAATTGGGTTTGGCCATGAACCGCCGATAAAGAATAAAAAGACATTGTCGGTCGGTTTGGGAGATTCGGAACTCGTTTGTCCAGTTTGACTGGCTATAGGACTAACGCTTCCTTGAAGCGCAAAACTACCCTTTGCGAACGGTATAATGCCATTCAGAATAATTTGCTCGTCACCGGACATAATGATTGCTTGTTGAATGCTCGCTATCCCGCCATCAATGTCGACGTCCAATTCTGCCATGTCAAAGCTTAAACTGCCATTTGCAGCATCATTTAGTCCAAAAAACTTCTTTTCTGATGCAAGTTGTTTGATTTGATCAAGATTGACTCCCGGTACGGATCCGTCATTTAAAGTGATAGAAAGCCCACCTCGAATATTCGCAACATCAGTTGCCCAAAGCGGTCGTTCTGAGGTGAGTTTCAAATCAAGGTCCCCAGTGCCTCGCGGCAATGGGCCTTCCAATTCGAGGGTTGTAAAAAACTCATCAAAGTCCACAGCGCGAACTGAGATGGAAATTTCGCCGCCACCATCAATACCTTTGTCAGAAATGGAAATCTTGCCAATCAGCTGACCACCATATGCGGTTGCATCTCCAACATTAAACGTTGCATCTTCGCGATTGACTTTCACCGCTGCCGCTAAATTTGACATTTCGACCGGGCCAAATTTTGCTGATTGTGCCGAAAGTCTGAGATCTAATCCAAGCTGTTTCAAAAATCGTGTATCAATCGTGTTGGCAATATCATCGCTTGATTTTGGCAAAGGGGTGAAAGCACGTAAAAATGACTCGATATCAAGTGTGTTAAAGGCAAGTGTGCCACTCAAGACTGGCGGGCCATCATCTTCCAGGGAATAGTCCAATATGCCGATGCCACGATTGTCCCCGATCTTGACGATAAGGTCTTCAAACTTTGCACCTGTCAGTGTTCCTGAGACGTCTGCTTGCAGATCAACAGCCCCTAGTGCTGCCCCCGGTTTTATCTCGCTTCCGGACCACTCGATGGCGCGTCTAACTGATGGAGTGTTTAGCGCCAATTCGCCTTTAAGGAAAACTTTGCTGCCAGCTTGAATTTCACCATTATAGCTGAAATTGACGAGATCGGATTTGAGGGTGATATTCGTATCAACAACTTCTCCATGAATAAGGTTCACAGTATCAAGATCAACTATGTTCAGATTTATCTTCTCGCCGCGAACAATCGCCTCAAAATTGGTCGTAAGTGTATTTGTAAAGCTTGAACGAGTTATTCGACCATTTATTGATGATATTTTCTCAGGTTCATTTCCCGGATCGGTTATCAGTAGAACGGTTCCACCTTCAATTTCCAGGTTTTGAAAATCGAATAAGTTAGAATCAAAAGGACCTTCTGTTGATGCGCTTACAATCAAATTTGTTGTTTGCGTTGAAACATTAGAGTTTAACAAACCGCCCAAAATATTTGAGGTGGGAAGCCAGTTAGATGTGCCATCAGGATATATCTCTAACTGCACAGTAGGCCGCACTAATTTGTAGTTGGAAAAGCTTGGTTCGCCAAATAGTGCAGAAAATAGGCTCATATCAGCAGAAACGCTATCGGCGATTAATAGTGATTCCTCGGTGCTGATTTCGGTTTTTCCCACTGTTACCGCGCCCAAAGAAATTTTAGCATTGGGCCATAATGTAATTTTTGGCTCCGTGTTAAAGGTTACCTTTTGGCCAATAGTTTCCGAAATTACAAGTTCGAAGCGTTGCTTGACAAGATCAGTTGAAACGATGCTTGGGATAAAAACCCAAGCAAGCGAGATGAGGATAACGAAGCAAAACAATAGCAATATCGACCACTTAACCAGTCGATTTTTCAACCAATGCATCACCTATATCTCCCAGATAAACTGTCCAATTAAAAATCCTGATAACCTGTGTATCATGCCAATGCAAAAAAACCACAAATTATGTTTGCACGCGGTTGCAAAAATAATCTATACTTGTGACTGGATTAATCTATTTTTTTGTCTAAACATTAACTGAACAATTGAGTTTCTTGAGAATAAAGGTCTTCATTACTGGAGAAAATCGACATGAAAAAAGTATATGCAAACGCAAATGATGCGTTGGATGGTTTGTTGCATGATGACATGCTTATTGCCGCAGGTGGGTTTGGCCTGTGTGGGATACCTGAGTTGCTTATTAAAGCAATTCACAAACATGGCGCAAAGGACTTAACTTTTGCATCAAACAACGCAGGTGTGGACGACTTTGGTATTGGGATTTTACTCCAAGCGCGCCAAGTTAAAAAGATGATTTCATCCTATGTTGGTGAAAATGCAGAATTCATGCGCCAATATCTTTCAGGTGAACTCGAGCTGGAATTTGCTCCCCAAGGCACCCTCGCTGAACGAATGAGATCTGCGGGATGCGGCATACCGGGATTTTACACAAAAACAGGTGTTGGTACTGTGATTGCGGAAGGCAAGGAGCATAAAGAGTTTAATGGTGAAACATATATTCTCGAAGAAGGCATTTTCGCTGACTTATCCATTGTAAAAGCATGGAAAGCTGATGAAACAGGTAATCTTGTATTTCGCAAAACAGCAAGAAATTTCAATCCACCTGCTGCTATGTGTGGAAAAATTTGTGTCGCAGAAGTTGAAGAGATCGTGCCAACAGGTTCGCTAGATCCAGATGGCATTCATCTGCCCGGTATTTATGTAAATCGCCTCATTCATGGTGATCATGAAAAGCGAATTGAACAACGTACTGTAAGTGCAGCCTAATAAAGATTTGAAGGAAATTATCATGTGGGATCGTAATCAAATGGCTGCGAGAGCAGCAAAAGAACTTCAAGATGGCTGGTATGTAAATTTGGGAATTGGTATTCCTACATTGGTCGCAAATTTCATTCCTGATGACATTGAGGTTACGCTTCAATCGGAGAATGGAATGCTGGGCATGGGTCCATTTCCAACAGAAGAAAATATCGATGCTGACCTTATCAACGCGGGCAAACAAACAATTACTGAATTGCCTCAAACAGCATATTTTGATTCATCACAAAGCTTCGGCATGATCCGAGGTGGCAAGATTGCAATGGCGATCCTGGGCGCAATGGAAGTTGCAGAAAATGGCGATCTGGCCAATTGGATGATCCCTGGTAAGCTTGTGAAAGGCATGGGTGGTGCGATGGATCTTGTTGCTGGGGTCGGGCGCGTGGTTGTTGTTATGGATCATACGAACAAAAAGGGTGAATCAAAGCTTCTTAAAGAATGTACACTTCCTTTAACTGGCAAGGCTGTCGTTGATCGAATTATTACCAATCTAGGGGTGCTTGATGTTGTTGAGGGCGGACTTAAACTCGTTGAACTCGCTGATGGTGTTACAGAAGACGAACTTAGAGCCGCGACAGAGGCAAAATTGGTTTAACTCTTGATATAAATTTAAATCGGCAATTTCGCGAACTAGATTCAATTTGAATGATTTAATTATTTGGATGTCAATTGGTAAGCGTTATTATCATTTTAGCATTTTAAGATGCTGTCATGATTGCTTGTCTAATTTTATGAGGCTCCTTTTGAGGAGCCTCTTTTTTTATGTGATGAAAGCTCAAGGTCAGTCGTGTAACCTAAACACCAGCACAAAAATCAATGTATGTTTTATAGAAATATGTTGGTTAAATTACTCCGCGAGAACTCTTTGTGGCGGAAAGTTTATTGTCACGAGCGTTCCATCGCCGGGCGAAGAGATAATGTCAAACATTGCACGGTTCGCCTCCGTCATAGCGCGTGTGAGAGGCAAACCAAGTCCGGTTCCTTCTCCGCGTTGAACCGTTTCTTGCCCGACTTGACCAAATGGTTGCATTGCGCGCTCAAGCTCTGCTCTACTCATACCAATGCCGTTATCTCGGATACGCAAAAGCACATGCCCATTGGCTTCAAGAGATGTCGATACAACTATTTGTCCACCTGCCGGTGTGAACCGAATTGAATTTGATAAAACGTTCAGCAATATCTGTCGAATTGAGCGTTGATCAGCAACGACGTTAGGAACATCAGATGGTAGACTTGATCTGGTAACAACCCTATTTTCATTCGCGATTTGTTGCATAATGGATAAGGCTTCATTGATCTCGTTGTTGAGATTAACCGACTGGAAGTCCAATTCTTGCTGACCCGCCTCAATCTTTGATATATCCAAAAGATCGTTGACAATATCAAGCACATGGCGACCGGATTTGCTGATGTCATGCGCATATTCAACATAGCGTGGATGACCAGTGGGGCCAAAACGTTCCTGAGAAATGAGATCGGAGAACCCAATAATTGCATTTAAAGGTGTTCGAATTTCATGACTAACACGTGCAAGAAAATCTGACTTATGCGAACTCGCAGATTCAGCGTCTTTCTTTGCTTTTCGAAGTTCATCTTCAGCATATCTAGATTGGGTGATATCTCTTAAAACAGCGCAATATCCGCCCGAACCCGAGAGGCGGCCAATGGTCATGGAAAGAGGTAATGTTCCGCCCGATGATACGCGCCCCACAACTTCACGCCCATCATTTAAGATGCTTGTAACCCCATGCTCGGACAACGCGTTTACGTAATCTAATACAGATTTCTGACTATCAGAAGCAAAAAGCATGGCAAATGGCTCGCCCACCGTTTCGCTGGCATCATAGTCGAAAAGCGCTGAGGCTGAGGCGTTGATTGATTGTATGTGACCATCTTCGCCAATTATAACAACACCATCGGTAGCTGTTTCCAAAATAGAATTTAGATCAGAAATTTTGGTTTTTAAACGTTCATATTCCTCGGAAGCAGATTCATTTGGCAAACTGTTTTTGATCAATCGGTCAAAAGTAAGGCTGAGAGCCTTTTCATTTTGCCAACGTGTGACATGCATAGTAGATTTAACAGCCAGATGCTGACCATCTGCACAGCGAATGATGAGTTCATCATTTGCCCCCACGTGTTCATTCTTAAAATCTACTTCTTCGGTGTTTTCGATAAACAGATGTTCCAGCCCACCTAGCTTGCTGAGTTGGGCTATGTCGATATAGCCTGTGAGATCAAAGAAAGCTTCGTTTGCGAACAGCAAATCATCTGATCTGTAGACCAGAACTGCGGCTTCATCATTAATGACATCGGACCCAATTGGCATGTCTGAAGTGGAAGGATAATCATATTTTTCCAACTCCGGTTCAATTGGTGCGTCATGTTTTTCAGAGCCATCGTCATTATGAGTTTCGGTCTCCTCAAAATGAGTTTGATCTAAGGCGTCATCATCATCTCTATTAAGTTCATCGAAGGAGACATCTTCAAGAGAGCTTTCTTCATCAATAAATTCGTCTTCCGATTCATCAGTGTCGCTGAAATCATCATTAATTTTGCTAAGCTTTTCGCGAATTTCAAAAAATGCTGCCTGTTCGTCGTCAGTCAGTTTTTCGCGGGCTTCGCGTCGTAACTCATCTAAATGGACAACTTTATCACCTTGCCGACGTTTGGGAGTGTCAGACGTTTCAAGTGCCGGCACTTCTCCTTGATATGGATCGTCCTCATCGTATGGATCTTTGTTGCTTGAAGATGTTGCCTCTTCATTTTTCTCAATTATGTTTTCAGGGTCAACTGTTGATTTTACAGGATCTGTATTATCGCTTGATGTTTCCTCAGTTTGAGGGCCATCAACAAGTGCAAACCCAATAGCCTCTGGGTCATGAATTGCATCTTGAATTCGCGCAACACCAAAGCCTCGATAGCCATCGAATAATCGATCTCGAGTGTATGTGGGGAGGGCTGCCAAATCGACTGGGACGCTTAAATCTGTTCCTTGAACTGGCCACATCACTGTTTTACCAGACCAAGTATCTCTACGACGTATAAGATCGGCAATTTCGTCACTTGGATTTAAATTGAAAACAAGTGCAACATCGCCGAACCTGCGACCCAAAATATTCGCTGAGTTGGGTCCTAGAGCTTCACCTAATTCAGGAGAGATCTCTGTAAAAATTGAGGCAGCATCTGTGCGCCATACGAAACGGACAGCGCGTTGTTTTGGATCAAAAACGAACTGATCTTTGTCTGCGGGCTCTATATTCTCAATCACCGTATTTTCAGATGAAGATGTCGCTGAAGCTTGTTCCCCAGCCACTTCAATCGTGCCAGCTTTTTCTGAAGCAGCGCCAATATTCGGCTCGACATTTATTTCGGTTTCAAGATTGTCTGTTGCATCAGCATTTTTTTCTGACGTAGATACCATTGGATGATCGTTGTCAGCAACATCGGCAACAGGACTATCTTCAATGACATCTACATCTACATCTACATCTTCATCAATCACAAAGAGAAGATATAAATCTGGATCTTCGGAGAGATGCCCAATGGCGGAGGGTAGTTCTCCTTTGATTGTTTCAATTGGACGTTTCACAAGTCTGTCTGCTTCGCCTGCGGCTTCTTCAGTTATTTTTCGGCGTTCATATAAATCGATTTTCAGTGCATCTATTTGCTCTGTGGCGCCTAACATCTGTCCCTTGTCGCCAAGAACTGCAACACATGTTCCTGTGTTTTCAAAGCCCGCTATTATGTGGTCGACATCTAATGCACTGTGAGATGGTGTCATTTCTTTATTAATGACGACCAGAATTGCCTTTTCATCTCTTGGTAATGTTATTAATTCAAGTGATAGATCAAGCTTTGTTCCATCGCCCTTTGTCAAAATTTGCAAATTTGCGGTTTTGATAACTTTGTTATTCATCAACTGCTTTGCTGTTTCACGCAGTTTTTTTCTCGTTTTCTTTCTATCGATCAGCCCTTCATCCATGAAGTCGTAGATCGTATCAAACTTAAAAAATCTGGCGGCAGCTCCATTTACCCAAAGCAAATTCTCAAAATTGGGTGTTACAATTGCGAGCGCTTTGCCGTCCGAAAATGGCTTACGTATGGCGTCATGAACGGCCAAATCAATAAAAGGATACATAATTTTTTTCATGGCTTTACGGTGCTGCCCTAGATCATAGAATACATTTAGTCCTTGTTTTGATAGCGTTTTATATCTCGAAGGTCCATAAAACTCAGGCTTGAGGACCCTAATTTATTAAAAAAGGGTTAATTTTAGGGAGCCCAGAAATATAAGCTCCCTTTCGTGGACCTGCAGTCATACAAGGCCAATCGTAGTTTAAAATTGGCCATAGTTCATTCAGAAAGTTGAAATGAAGGCCATCATTTAGAGAATTTTGCATTAGATTTCGCTTTGGGTCTTGCAAAAAAAATCTAAGGGACGTATGTCAGCTCATCGTAAGAATTGTATATTCTTTGTGCGGTTGTAGCTCAGTTGGTTAGAGCGCCGGATTGTGGATCCGGAGGTCGGTGGTTCGAGACCACCCAACCGTACCATTCTAATGAACATATTTACTAATGATAGATCGTTTAGGATAAAGCGTATATGTCCGCAGATTCGAGTGTAAATCGCGCTTATTAGGCTGCGCTTTGAACGCAGTCGCGACCAGCATTCTTGGCTTGATAGAGCGCCGTATCTGCTCGTTTCATTAATCTCCGCAAACCTTCGTCTGCAGCAAGCGTGGCAACTCCGATGCTGATGGATGCTTTGATCAATTGGCCTTCGAAGATAAATGGTAGCTCAGCTACTGCCTTGCGCAATCGTTCGGCTGCCCTTGCCGCTCCAGCCGCATCAACGTCAGGCAGGAGAACGCAAAACTCTTCCCCGCCAAAGCGCCCCATTAAATCATGGGCCCGCAACACTTTGGTTGAGCGTTTTACAAGTTCTATAAGCACAGCATCACCCGCGGCATGACCATACTCATCGTTGATTTGCTTGAAGTGATCCGCATCAAGAAGCATA
Source organism: Lentilitoribacter sp. EG35 (assembly GCF_040784015.1). NCBI lineage: Bacteria > Pseudomonadati > Pseudomonadota > Alphaproteobacteria > Hyphomicrobiales > Rhizobiaceae > Lentilitoribacter > Lentilitoribacter sp. EG35. Next base: position 103,722 of record NZ_JBFNGQ010000002.1, on the reverse strand, counting down.
AATGACATCTCATGGTTATGCCGTTTTGCCCGATCAAGCTCCTTGCCAGCTAGTTCCATAAATCTATGGCGGTTTAATGCGCTTGTTAGGCTATCCGTCCAGGCAAGTTGTTCCAATTTCCGTTCTTGTTGTTTAAGTTGACTAATGTCTATTCTGAAACCAACAAAACCGCCCTCGCTAGTTCGGCGCTCCTGAACTCTAAGCCATTTATCATCCGGCAGCTTTTGTTCGATAGGTTCGCCTGGATTGTTGTGGTCCTTAAGGCGTTTGGCTATCCATTCCTCCTCCCTACCCACGGCTTCTATATATTGGCCGCGCTCTACGCCTTTACGGATAATTTCACTGAAGAATGCTCCCGGAACCATTAGGTCCGCACTTTTTGCGTAAAGGTCCCGGTAGCGTTGATTGCAAATCACCAGTCGATCATTTTTGTCGTAAAGCACAAACCCATTGGGTAACGATTCCATAGCGTCAATGAGCCGTTGTTCAGAGCGTTCGGCACGATCAATCATGGAGCGCATTTCTAATGCGTCGATCACCATCTCCGCAAGACACCGGAGAGACCAGACCTCTTCATCGCTGAATTTTCGAGGTTTAGTGTCTATGATGGCTAGAGTGCCAATATTCAGGCCACCTGGTGCACGCAATGGCGCACCGGCATAAAATCGTACATGGGCATCACCGATAACGGATGGGTTTTGCGAGAATACTTCGCTATTGAGCGCATTTTCAATTACATATATGTCATCTTGGCAGATCGTGTGAGCGCAAAATGAGGTACTTCGTGAGGCATCCTGTTCGCTAAATCCGATTTTTGCTTTGAACCATTGCCGTTCGTCTTCAATTAATGAGATTAGTGCTATTGGGACATTAAAATTTATTGTGGCCAATCGTACTACGCGGTCATATGTGGCCTCGGGCAAACTATCGAGAATTTGATATTCACGAAGCTTGGTAAGACGCTGGATCTCATTTTCTGGTAAAGGGTATCCGTGCATTGATTATCCGATTCGTTGGGTGGCAAGTAACAGCCATGTTTCATGACTGGACCTCATACTGTTCCCCAAAACAGAGATAAACCTCTTTTATGCTGGACCAAAAGTACTAACAAATTGATACCATGCCCGATGTTTTTAAGCGATGATCAAAGGTTTTCTTCGCTATCGTTAGGAGTAGTGCGATAGCAAATCATGGTTGATAATTAGTTTTGTGCGTCCAATATTTATCGTAGTGAAACCATATGAAAAATTATTAGATGTAAGGTACGCATGTTGCTGATCAGGCGTTTGTTTTAAGATCAAAGTAACGCTATTTTATTATCTTTAGATAATTTTGAAGCAAAAGTGTTTATACTAAAGGTTGGTATAAGATTTTATTTCTACCATAGCATGGATGGCCGTCTAACAGGAGTACACTTTTTGAAATCGGTTACTGAAGTAAAGCTCAATACAGGTGATATTCTTTACAGGGAGGGAGACCCCAACGACTGCGCCTATGTCATCGAAACTGGTGAAATACTTCTGTACAATGAGGTCAACGGCGAACGTGTTGAATGTGAGAGGCGCGGCGCAGGCTCCATTTTGGGAGAAACATCTGTACTGACGGGCCAACCGCGTGCAGTTACTGTTGAAGCCATCTCACCTTGTATTGCCTATAGAATCTCAGCGGAGGATATTTTAACGCGCTTGGAGGCACTTGATCCGATATTAAGGGCATGTTTCGATACTACTGTTGATTTTGTTACTAGATTTTTTGGACAAGATAAGGAAGAGCAAACACCGTTTGCACCAAGTACCTTACACAATGCGCATAAATTGATCGAAAAGTTCAGATTTGAACTCGATATTGAAAAGGGTCTAGACCAGGGAGAATTTTCTCTCGTTTTTCAGCCAATTATAGAACTTGCGAATAATCGGATGGTTGGTTTTGAAGCTTTGATGCGTTGGTGCCACCCTCGGCTTGGTAATATACCGCCTGACCGATTTATTCTCGTTGCGGAGGAGATGGGGTCAATAGGTAGATTAACGGACTATGCTCTGCAGCAAGCCTGCATGGTTTTACAACATATACGGACTAAAAGTTCACATGAGAGCGATCTTTTTGCATCTGTTAATATTTCTGGCGTTGATATGGCCCGTGATAATTTTTCTGAAAGTTTAAAGCAAGTTTTAGATAAAAACGACCTGGATCCGAAAAACCTCAAACTGGAATTAACGGAAACTGCATTACTGCCAAATGTAAAGAATACAACTGAGAATTTCGAGCAAATCAGGCACCTTGGTTGTGGTATTTCCATTGATGATTTTGGAACCGGATATTCAAATTTAGTCTATTTGAAATCACTGCCTTTGACAGCTATTAAGATCGACCGTGCTTTTACAAATGATGTACGCACAAATCCGTTTTCACGGGGCATTATAAAAATGCTGGTTGGGCTTGGTAGTGACTTGAATGTGGACATTGTTGCGGAGGGTCTGGAATCAAAAGAAGATGTCAAAGTTGTTCATGATTTGGGTTGTCGCTTTGCTCAGGGGTATTATTTCTCTGCTCCTGTCTCTGAGAGTGAGATCATTAAGAAGTCCATGCTGGGTATTTAGCCAGTTTCCAACGTTATGATACCTAAATACTGGAAGGGGCTTGCTGGACGACCTGATAATAAAACCTCAACTAATGGTAGCCTTGCGCAATTTGGCAAATCTGTATTGTTGCACGAAAAATGCGATAATAAATATGGCAGTCAAGCTCAGGACAATTGTGGGCGCGGGGGCACTATCAATAAAAAAGCTTAGATAAATTCCCATAATTCCGGCAAAAATGGTCATTGTTGATGCAACAATCAGCATGGTGCTAAATGTGCGGCTAACCAGAAATGCGATGGCACCGGGAGTTACGAGCAATGCGATTGATAAAATAATTCCAATGGCATCAAGGCTTGCAACGATAATCACTGAAAGCGTTATTAATAGGCCATAGTGCAGAAATTTCACCGGAAGTCCGATAGCTCGTGCATGCTGGCTATCAAATGAATAAAGCAGCAAGTCCCTGCGTTTGAAAAACATAAAGCCGCCACATAACAGACTCAACAAAGCTGTTATGAAAATATCATTCCAGTTAATACCAAGCATGTTGCCGAAAAGAATGTGATCTAAATGTACGTCTGTTTGAATATTTACATACAGAACTATCCCCAGTCCAAACATGCCGGAGAATACAATTCCTAGAACAGTGTCTTCTTTTATGCGGCTATTATCTTTGATATAGCCAGTAGAAACTGCGCAGAAAAGACCTGCACAAAACGCTCCGATAGCTAGGGGTATAGAAAGAACATAAGCAATAACGATGCCTGGTAACACTGCATGTGAAACCGCATCACCCATCAAAGACCAACCCTTTAGTACCACCAGACACGACAACATACTCATAGGAATTGCGATCAAAAGTGTGATGATAAATGCACGCTGCATAAACGGGAAAGAGAAGGGGAACAGTAAGGTCTCAATAAATTCAGCCATTTTGCTCTCCCATCAAATTTTCTCTGGTCTTTGAACGTTGTTTTAACAACCCGTGTTTTGGAGCGAATATAAAAGCAAGCAGGAAAAGTATAGTCTGCATGACGACGATTATACCTCCCGTTGCGCCATCTAGAAAATAGCTTAGATATGTACCGAAAAAACAGGTCGTCATGCCAATAGCAGAGCTGATTAAGATTAATTTTGGAAACCGGTCAGTTAACAGATAGGCAGTGGCTCCCGGTGTTATAACGAGCGCAATTACCAAAAATGCCCCAACGGTCTGCAAGGCTGCAACAGTCGATGCGCTTAAGAGCGTAAAGAAAAGTATTTTTATCCTAAAGGGATTAATGCCAATGGCGCTTGCTTGGTGTTCATCGAAAAACACGAGCATGATATCCTTCCATTTAAGAAGAAGAACAAAAAGTGTTACGCCGCCAATGATTGCAAGTTGCACACTATCATCACTTGAAATGGCCAATATATTGCCCAGAATTATGGTTTGAACATTAATTGAAACGGGTGAAATTGACACCATAAAAAGACCAAGCGCGAAGAAGGATGTGAAAATAATTCCGATAACTGCATCTTGCTTTAACGTTGTTTGTTGATTTAAAAACATAATGCCAGCAGCGGCTAAACCACCAGCAAGAAACGCCCCGGCCGCAAATGGTAACCCAAGCATATATGCTCCGGCAACACCAGGTACAATTGCATGGGACAAAGCATCACCAATGAGGGACCAGCCCTTTAAAATCAGATAGGATGACAAGAAACCACAAATGAGACCAACCAATGCGCTGATTAAAATCGCATTGACCATATATTGGTAGGTGAAGGGTTCAAGAAAATAAGCCATCACGTTTTCTCAGGTCCATCGTCATTTGCATCGCCATAGATAACAAATGGGCGTTCGTCGTCAGTTAAGACTGTAACCTGACGTGTATCATCGTCGTCATGAAGTGTTTCACCGCCAAGAACAAAATGCCGAAGAACGCCGCCAAAAGCTTTCTCAAGGTTGGCGTGTGTAAAGACGTCTGCTGTATTCCCTGAGGCAAGAACTGTTTTATTGATGAGTACAGCACGATCACAAAACTCGGGAACGCTGCCGAGGTTGTGAGTGGAAACCAGAATGACCCTACCCTCATCGCGTAGGCTCTGGAGGAGTTTTATAATCTGTGTTTCAGTTTTGACATCCACGCCCGTGAAAGGTTCGTCAAGAAGGATCACCTGTCCCTCTTGTGCAAGTGCCCGTGCAAGAAAAACACGCTTCTTCTGTCCACCCGATAATTCACCAATTTGGCGTTTACGATAGTCTGACATGCCAACGCGTTCAAGCGCCTCATCAACCATTTGATGGTCTTTTGCTTTCGCTCGCCGCAGCCAATTCATGTGGCCATAACGTCCCATCAATACAACATCTTCCACTAAAACAGGGAATTGCCAATCGACGTCTTCGCTCTGTGGAACATATGCTACGAGGTTATCTGCAAGCGCTTCTTTTGCAGTTTTACCTAGAACAGAAATCTCGCCTGAGGTAAATTGTACAAATCCCATGATTGACTTAAAAAGAGTGGATTTTCCGCTGCCATTGATGCCCACGAGTGCAGTTATCGATGCTCTAGGAACATCAAAGCTTGCATTGCGAAGCGCTGTGTTACCGTTTCTATAAGTAACGGTAACATTGCTAACGATAAGGCCACTTTGTTTAGAAGTAGAGCTATCCATCAGATTTACTTAGGCCCTTGGCAATTGTTTGAACTGTCACATTGATAAGATCAATATATGTAGGCACTGGACCGTTCTCGTTACTTAGTGAATCCACGTAAAGAACCCCACCATATTTTGCGTCTGTTTCTTTGGCTATCGTCTTAGCTGGATTGGCAGAGACTGTACTTTCAGAAAAGACTGCAGGAATATCAAACTCGCGAACTTTGTCTATTACCTTACGTACCTGTTGTGGAGTGCCTTGCTGGTCAGCATTAATTGGCCATATAAATAGTTCCTTAAGGCCAAAATCTCTAGCAAGGTAGCTGAATGCACCCTCACTTGTTACAAGCCAGCGTCGATTTTCATCAATATCACTGATAGTTTTTGTAATAGGGGCTGAAACCGCCATGATTTTCGCTATATATATGTCTGCGTTTTGGCGATAAAAATCAGCATTGACAGAATCGTGTGTTATCAGCGCTTTCGTCATGTTTTCAACATAGATCACACCATTTTTGGGTGACATCCATGCATGCGGATTAGGTTTTCCATTATAAGGTCCTTCACCGATACTGATTGGATCAATACCGTCAGTTAGAATAACGCTTGGAACATCGGATAGGTTTTCAAAGAATTTCTCAAACCAAAGCTCGAGATTAAGACCATTCCATAGAATAAGATCGGCGCGTTGTGCGCGCCTAATATCACCTGGGGTCGGTTGATAATTATGAATCTCCGCGCCAGGTTTAGTAATAGAGACAACATCAGCGCGATCTTTCACAATGTTTTTTGCCATATCAGCAAAAACTGTGAATGTTGTGACAACTTGTAATTTTGCGGCCGACGCGCTTTGCAGCATTGCTATGGCAAAAAATAATGAGATAACTAACAATTTTGACATTCTTAAACCTTCTACATGCGAATTATTCGCAACTAGCTATCGCGTATTTATATGCATACGTCAATCCTTATTGCGAATTATTCGCAGTAAGGATTGAAATCGAACACCTATCCGCTTGACCTGAACCTCTCGAGCGTTTACCGCATGGGCAAAGAAAGCATGGAGGTGCCTTTTGAGCACGGATTTAATTATAGCCCCATCGGTATTGTCTGCTGATTTTTCAAAATTAGGAGATGAAATCGAGGCCGTCATTCGCGCCGGAGCTGACTGGATACATTTAGATGTTATGGACGGTCATTTTGTTCCGAATATCACTTTTGGTCCACCTGTTATCAACGCTGTGCGTGATCGTTCTGACGTGATTTACGATTGTCACCTGATGATCGAGCCGTGTGATCCATATTTAGAAGCGTTTGCAGATGCTGGTTGCGATATTATTACCGTGCATGCAGAAGCAACAAAGCACCTCGACCGGTCACTTCAGGCTATTAGGTCGCTGGGTAAAAAAGCGGGTGTGTCACTTAATCCGTCAACGCCTGAAAGCGCCATCGAGTATGTTTTAGATCGCCTTGATCTCATTCTTATCATGACGGTGAATCCTGGATTTGGTGGACAAGTCTTTATCGATGCTATGATAGATAAGGTTGCGCGCATAAAAAAAATGATCGGTGACCGTCCGATTGATATTGAGATTGATGGTGGCGTTACCCCATCCAATGCTCGTGCGCTCATGGAAGCTGGTGCGAACGTACTTGTTGCAGGTTCTGCTGTATTTAAAGGTGGAAATGAAGAAGCATATCGTACAAATATCTCAGCTATACGAGATGCTTGCTTGAAATCAGCGTAACCATCCAAGAGTTAGTTATAATGGTAGTGCAAGCGTTTCTTTGATTGTCTCAAGTGACATTAGCGCTTTTGCACTCCGTACGGAATCGTGTTTTTCGATCTGATCACTTACAAGGCTCGATAGTTCTTCCAGATTTGATACAGCTACTTTTACGATAATATCAATGTCTTCGGTAAGTGCATGTGCTTCTAAAACTTGAGGCGATCTGCGCAAGAACTCATTAAATCTCTCAGCGCTGCGTCGATCATGATTAAGCAACGTCACCGCAATAAATGCAAAAACATCAAAGCCCGAGGCTGTCCGATTAACAACAGCATGATACTTGTCAATGACGCCCTCATTTTCCAGCTTGGACCGGCGCTCCGTTGTATCGACAAGCGGTAAATTAATCATTTCTGATAGCGCATAATTGGTGAGACTGCCATCTTCCTGCAAAGCTGCAAGTATCCTGCGGTCAAAATTATCTAATTGCACTATTCCTCCACTCGATACACTAGAATTAAAAGAAGTCTCGTGAGCAACTACTACAACAGGTATGTATGGATTGTAAAAGATAAAATACTGCTAAAATATGAGCTTTTATTGTTGGCATGATCGATAATTTAAGACCAATGGCATAAGTCATTGAAAGTAGTATTTGATTTCAGTTTTTGAAGTAAAAACATTGTGGTGTGCACTTGTCGTGCATCAAGCTTCAGGACAGTTTAAGTAGATAGTTTAGCAATATATATATATCTGTTTAAGAACTAAAGGTCCTAGAATGGTAAAGCTATCCGTTTGCATCCCTTCGCGAAATCGTCAGAAATATTGCATCGAAACAATCAGGAGTATTGCAAAATCTGATGTTCAAGATTTTGAAGTGATCGTTGGCGACAACTCAGATGATCCTGAGCCACTTGCGGCATTCTTCGAAACATTTGACGATAAACGGTTCAAACTTGTACCGCCCGGTGAACGTGCCTTATCCATGGCAGAAAATTGGAACCGCTTGATAGAGTATACATCTGGCGAATGGGTAACTGTTATTGGTGATGATGACTATATTGACCCCGATGTGCCAGCCTTCATTTCGGGTCTTCAAAAAACTGTACCTGATGTTGATGCTTTAAGTTGGATGTCAATGAACTATATCTGGCCCGATATCCGCCCAGAGAATGCATCCATCGCTGTACCGTCAGATTGTGGTATTTACGTTCAAAGTCAAAGAGAAATGATGGGTAGAATGTTTTACTGGCAAGGCGCTACAGATCGCCCTCTGTGCTCTTATGGCATATATCACGGAGCCATAAAACGAGAGTTGCTTGAGACTATTAAAAATACGTTTGGTGGCAAGTACTTCATACATCAAATTGTTGATTATGAATGCATTTGCAAAACGATTCTTGTCGCCAAAAAGATGGTATTGTGTCAACGCCCCTTGTCAGTAATGGGCGCGTGTGCTGCATCCAATTCAGCGGCAGTAATAGATTCCAAGCTAATGGAAGCGAGGAATAAAACATTTGTGAATGAGGTCAAGAATTCAGAGCATGGTTTATACTATCCCAACGGGTTCCCTTTTCATGATGAACATGGTCTTACAGCTGCTATAGCTTCCACTATTCTGTGGGTTGTTCAAGAATATGGATTGGAAGTTGTGGGGTGGGAGAAAAATTTCGTGTTAGCGTCTCAAAATTACTGCGAAACAGCAGGAACTATTGAGGAATATAATGCACGAAGAAAACTTTATGCAAGAACGTTAAGGAAATGGAAAGGCGGCCGTTATCTTAAGTATTTCAACCCGAAGTTTGCCAAGTTTGGGGGGAAATCAGTTGCTTTTCAAGGGGTTCATCAGGGAAAATTATACGTGAATTCTGATATCAATGGGGCAAAAACGCCTAAAGAAGCTTTTGATGCGGTGCAATGTATTATGCCATCAATAGAATTTGTCTTAAACCAGTTGGAGCCTTTGAAGAGAGCAGCTTGATATGAAAGCCGTAATTTTAGCCGGTGGATATGGGTCTCGTCTTGCAGAAGAAACCTATCTGAAACCAAAGCCGATGGTTGAGATTGGTGGTATGCCGATCTTGTGGCATATTATGAAATGTTATCACGCCTATGGGATTAATGATTTCATCATTTGCTGCGGATTTAAAGGTTATATGATAAAGGAATATTTTGCCAATTACGGTTTACATATGTCGGATATAACCTTTGATCTTGCAAACAATCAGATTGAATTTCATAGGCAATACGCAGAGAAATGGCGCGTAACATTAGTCGATACTGGCGAAGGTACCCTGACAGGGGGGCGTTTAAAGCGAGTTGAATCGTATTTGAAAGATGAAGAAGCGTTCTGTTTCACTTACGGCGACGGTCTGACCGATGTCGATATTGGAGCATCAATTAAGTTTCACAAAGAGCATAGGAAGCTCGCAACTGTCCTTGCAGTTCGACCACCTGGTCGATTTGGCGCGCTTCAAATGAGTGGTTCCCAAGTCGAGGATTTTATAGAAAAGCCGGCGTCTGAAGCTGGTTTAATAAACGGTGGTTTTTTTGTTTTATCTCCAAGGTGTCTTGATCGAATCGAAAATGATAAAGTGAGTTGGGAAGGTAAGCCGCTAACAGGCCTTGCTCACGATGGCGAATTGCAAGCATTTCGTCACGATGGGTTCTGGCAACCTATGGATACATTACGGGAGAAAAATCTTCTGGAAGATCTATGGTTGAACGGTAATCCTCCTTGGAAAAGCTGGTAAGACCGTTGGAAAATTGACCATGGGACGTTTTGTTATCGAGGATACTCCAATTCATGGTGTCAAAGTTATTACGCGTATGAAAGTATCTGATGATCGCGGATTTCTTAGTCGTTTGTATTGTCAAGAAGAGTTATCACAACTTGGCTGGCAAGGGTCGCTAGCGCAAATGAATGAAACGATGACCAACAATAGATGCACGGTTAGGGGGCTTCATTTCCAGAGAGAACCGTCAGCGGAAATGAAACTTATATCCTGTATTGAAGGTCAGATATATGATGTGGCGGTTGATTTACGAACGAATTCGCCGACATATTTAAAATATTTCTCTTCCGTACTTAGTGCAGAAAATAATAAAGCAATGTTAATCCCTAAAGGCTGTGCGCATGGCTTCCAAACACTATCTGATAATGTGCGTATGATTTATTGCCATTCAACTGCTTACAATCCTGACGTGGAGGATGGTGTTCACATATTAGACAAAGAAATTGGAATTGAATGGCCATTTAGCCCAATTAATCTCTCGGAACGCGATTCAGGATTCCCTCATATAGGCTATAATTTTGAAGGTATGAGTGGATGACTTGTAGACACTGTAACGAATCAAACCTTCTTCCTTTTTTAGATTTGGGGTGGGCGCCACCTTCAAATTCTTATTTAACCGAGAGTGAGTTATCTATTGAACAGGATACGTACCCGCTTGTCATTGACGTTTGTCCAAACTGTTGGCTGGTTCAAACGCGGGACTTTGCTTCGCGCGAGACATTTTTCTCAAAGGATTACGCATATTTTAGTTCTTTCTCGAGATCTTGGTTATCTCATGCTGAAAAATATATGGCTGATATGCAAGAGCGTTTTAAGCTTGATGAGAACTGTCAGATTGTTGAGATCGCGGCTAATGACGGGTACTTGCTCCAATATGCTAGGGACTTGAAAATACCATGTTACGGCATCGAGCCCACAGCAAGTACTGCCCATGCTGCACGGGAAAAAGAAATTGAAATTATCGAAGAATTTTTTGGCGAAGAACTTGGAAAAGAACTTGCGAATAAAGAGCGATCTGCAGATCTAATGGTTGCAAATAATGTGTTGGCACATGTCCCTGATATAAATGACTTTGTTAAAGGCTTTACAGCGCTACTTAAACCAAATGGGGTTACTACTTTTGAGTTCCCACATCTGTATGAATTACTCAAACACAACCAATTTGATACGGTTTATCATGAACATTATTCGTATCTTTCTTTACAAGCAGTAGCGAGAATATTTGAAGTAAATGGGCTGAGCATTTTTGATGTCGAACGCCTCCCATTTCACGGCGGCAGTTTGCGAGTATTTGCGCAGAGAAGTGATGTGAATTATTATAAAGTGAGTCGCTCGGTTAATGAGTTATTAGATTTGGAGGTGGGCAACGGGCTTACTAGTTTTGAAGTTTATAAAGATTTTCAGGCTAAAGCACGCAAAGTGTCGGATGATTTCAAAACATATTTGATTAACTGTAAGGCTGAAGGTCTGAAAGTTGCTGCATTTGGTGCCGCTGCTAAAGGCAACACGCTTTTAAATTTTGCCGAAATTGGAAACGAACTTATATCGATTGTTGCTGATAGTAATCCTGCCAAGCAGGGAAAGTATATGCCCGGAAATCGCTTGCCTATTGTATCCCTTGATGAGTTATTGAAATTCAAGCCTGACAGAGTGGTCATACTCCCATGGAATATAAAGAACGAGATCAAAGAACTACTTTTACCTATCAGAGATTGGGGTGGGAAGTTTGTAACAGCAGTACCGAGATTAACGATAGAGAAATGAAGAGTTTAGAAATCGAAATTGATTCAGTGCAGAAGAGATTTATGCTGTCAAAATTTGTAATGCGAATAATAAAGCATCGGTCTGAAAGTAATTCAGAAAGTGAGTTTATTATTTAGAGGGATTTGACTTATATATGGGTATGATAAGTGATAAAGATAAGGCTTTTTTTTTCGAAGAAGGATATGTATTACTTCCAAATTTTTTTGATCTGGAGGAAGACATTTTTCCAGTTCTTGAGGGTATACATGGCGTAATTCAACGCGTGGCGCAACGTCATGGAATTTGTGTTGATCCAACTGTATTCTCTGTTGAAAATTTTGACGCAAATTTTCAGAAAATTCTCAAATTGGACCGCAGTTTTGCTGCCGAAATTTATGACCTTGTAAAACAAATTCCAGCATTTTTGAGATTAATCTGTCACACTAAATCTGATTCATTGTTTAGAGAAATCAGAGAATGTAGTATGCCAGGCATAGGCATGGGATCCTACGGTATACGTATAGATAATCCATCTGAAGATAAATTCCGTTCTCATTGGCATCAAGAATTCTTATATCAACCGCAAAGTATGGATGGTATAGTTTTTTGGACGCCTCTCTTACCAATTACAGATGAGTTGGGGCCAGTTAATATTTTGCCTCGTTCTCATAAAAATGGTTTGGGAATTTATGAATATTCTGAGAAGTATAAAGATAAGCAAGGCGTATACCACATAGGACTTGCAGATGAGGCTAGGACGGTCTCAAAATATGAAATGATTGCGCCACTTACAAACCCAGGTGATCTGTTGTTAATGGATTTTCTTACTATCCACGGTTCGGGTTTGAATAGGTCAGAGCGTTCACGCTGGTCAGTCCAAAATAGATTTTTCAATTTTGATGACGAGGTGGGGGCGGAAATTGGTTGGAAAGCAGCTGGTGTAACTGGAGCTTGTCTTGAGAATGTTTTTCCAAATAATATTGTCACCCCTATTGGGCGTAGAAAAGGCTAAATGATGCGAAAATGTAATGTCTGCAACAGTTCGGATATTCAACCATTTTTTGAAAGCGGAGGAAAATATTCGCTGACTACTATGAACAAAATGATTGAGGGAAAAACGGTTGTTTCTTATTGTTCAAACTGTGATCATTTGCAGACAGATGAGCTTCCCAATCTTATTGAATTTTATGCGGATGATTATGAAATTAATGTCAATAGCTCCGATGATGACCAACTCTACGCAATTATTGATGGAAAAGAGATCTACAGAAGTGAACATGAAGCAAGTGTGTTAGCGGACAAAATTAATCTGAAAACTCACAAAAATGTTTTGGATTTTGGCTGCGCTAAAGCGCCCACATTACTCAAGCTTCTGGATATTGAAGCGGATGTTAAGCCATTTCTTTTTGATGTGACCGACAAATATGTAAGTTATTGGGAGCAATTTCCGAAATCAACAGAATGGTGCACACATACATTAAACCCCGAATGGGCTGACAAAATGGATGTCGTACTGTCTTTCTTTGCACTGGAACATATCCCTAACCTTTCGGAAATATTGGTTGAAGTAAAAAATGTTTTGAGAGACGGCGGTATTTTCTGTTTTCTTGTCCCAAATATCCTTAAAAACCCAGGTGACTTTGTGGTCGTGGATCACGTCAATCATTTCAGCAAGAGCTCAATATTGCAAATGATGACACGTGCAGGGTTTTGCGAAATAGAAATCGATGATGATGCTTATAAGGCTGCTTTTGTAGTCCGTGCGAAAGTAGATAAATCAGCCATACCTGAGGATATTCAGATAACGCCAGAACTTGAAAGTATTGGATTAGAACTCGCAAGCTTCTGGGGCGGGGTTAAAGGGAGAATACAGTCTTTTGAAGCCGACTTACCTGAAGATAGTTTGTGCGCCATTTATGGTGCTGGTTTTTATGGGAATTTTGTATTCTCATGCCTGAAAGAACCAGAGCGCGTAGTATGTTTTTTAGATCAGAATAAATTTTTGGCCGGTGGCAAAAATCATGGTATTCCAGTCTATAAGCCTGCTGAAATGCCGGAAGAGATTAATGCTCTATTTGCAGGGATAAATCCAAAATCTGCTCGTGGCATTATTAGTCAGGTACCTATTATCGAAGATAGCGGTATTCCGATATTTTTCTTTGAGTAGTCGATGAAGTTGGTCATTTGATGTAATGTTTAATTCAAATGTTCATAGGTAAAATATGCAGAGCTTGGCTACAAACTGGCTAGATGAAAGATTACGGCATAATGTCTAAAAGTTTGAACGTTTTAGTTACTGGAATGGGAGCACTTATTGGGCAAGGAGTTGCATTGGGCCTACGCAATGATAAACGTACAAGTATTATCGGACTTGATCGCTCATATTCAGCGTATGGTTCTTCCTTGTGTGAGGAATTTGTTTGTAAGCCAAAAGTAGATGATCGTTCACCTGAGTATCTAGAATTCTGGTTAGAGCTACTACAGCAAAAGAGAATTGACTTGATTCTACCTGCGATTAGCATCGACTTAGACTTTGTAGATGCGCATCGTATGACGTTTGAGGCTGCCGGTGTGCGTCTGGGTATAAACTCTGCAGCTCTGATATCTGTTGCCTGCGATAAGATGAACTTCTACAAGGCTTTGGAGAGTTTAGATGTACCAAGGATTCCAAGTGCCCAACCAAAAAGTTGGTCAGATGCCCTAGAGATGATGGGGCCTGCTCCATTGTTGCTAAAGCCACGAAGAGGAGAAGGTTCTCAAGGACACGCACTGTTGATAGATGAAGCGGACTTTCTTTATTGGACCCAGAAAGCGAATAACGAAAATTGGATGTTGCAACCCATTATTGGAACGGATCATGAAGAATATACGGTTGGTTGTTTTGGATTGGACAATGGCGAGTTCTTAGATGAAATGATAATTATGCGCAGGCGCTTAACGCGGTCTGGAAATACTGGTTTGGCCGAAGTTGTAGATCATCCATTAATTTTGGAAACAAGCCGAAAGCTTATGCGTTATTTTAAACCTGTTGGGCCGACAAACCTTCAATTTCGAGTTGCCGCAGGTAAAGCATACCTGTTAGAGATTAATCCACGATTCTCATCTAGTTGTTCTTTGCGAACAAGCTTCGGGTTTAATGAAGCCGAAATGTGTGTTGATTATTTTTTGAGGGGTAAGCGGCCTGCGGAACCTCAAATTAAATTCGGAGCAGCCCAACGTTATTCAGCGGACTTCATAGTTTATGAAAGCAATTATATCTGACATTCATGCAAATCTTGCTGCTCTAGAGGCTGTTATTGCTGATATTGATCGCCAAGGTATATCTGATATTTTATGTCTGGGCGATATTGTGGGTTATAATGCGCAACCAGATGAATGCATCTCGTTAATTCGTGAGCGAAATATACCATTTCTCTTAGGTAATCACGATAGCTATATTACGACTGGTAAGAACTGCGAGCGATCAGAAGTTGTTGCGGGAATTATTAATGATCACAGAGAAATGCTTTCTGATGAGAGTATAAATTGGTTAGATACGGGGAAAGAAAAATTCGTTTATGGGACGGATATTTTTTTCCATGGTGGGCCACAGGATCCAATGGATCAATACATTTATGAAGTCAATGAAGCTACTTTTCCAAAAAATGTACTCCGTATGTTCGTAGGACACACACATGTCCAGACCGTTATCAAAATTGGTGAAAAAGTATTCTGTAATCCAGGTTCAGTTGGTCAACCTAGAGACGGTGATCCTAGGGCTGCATATGCAACAATTACCCATGACGAAGTAATTTGTCATAGGGTCGACTACGATGTTGAACGAACAATACGAGCTATGCAGGAACGTAATTACGAAGCGTTTAAATACTATGGATTACGAACTGGAACACAGATTGGTGGGCGTCAAAGCGAAATCATAACTGTTTAGCAGGACTGTGAAAGTCAACTGTGGAGCGGTTATCTTTGTATATTTGCCAAAAACGTGGATGCAGGTTCTGTGTAAAGGTTTATGTTTTTTTGGGCTGCCTTTCCACCAGAAGCAATCAAGTCTAAACCTGTGACATATGGTGAGAATTTACCAAAGCTTTGTTCCCATGGCAGAATATCATAATTCATATATGAGACAGAAATTCCAGCAGTATTAAAAGCATCATGATCCAGATAGTTTGCTGCGCCATGACCAGTGACGTAATCGGAGCAATTCAATTGTTTTAAAATGTTTAGAACACGCTGACTTGAATTTCCGTCGATTTTAAGTTCACTTGCGCGATAAATTTTTTGCGGTAAAATTTCTAGAAATTGCGCCTGGAGTTCCGCTGAGGCAATAAGTGTTTCGCAGAGGCACTGGCAAGAAAGCGCCGCATCAAAAATATCTACCGCTTGTTTAAAGTTTGGTTGTCCAATCAAACTTTGAGTTAGCATCGATTTATGAGTTAATCGCCATTTTTCGCCATTGCTTTGTAATTTATTGATTGGCTGTTTTGTGCCCTTACCGGTTAGAGGAACGGTCATCCACTTTATACCAGACTGTAATTTAATTTGTATACGATTAGTAAATGAGCCCTTTGAGAATTGTGCATCATCTAACCAGACAAATATGTCTGCTAAATTCATTTGAGCGAGAAAACCAGCCCATGGGAAATACATCGGCTGGGAAATAACAACTCGGGTCATTATGAGCGCTTCTCGTTGATTCTATTTAACACAGCGGCAATATCCGCCGGGAGATGAAGATAAAACCAGTTTACCATTAAGTGCTTCGTCAATATCAAAACGATCATTTTCCGCTAAATAATCAGTAAGTGCAGCTAAGGGTTCATCTCCCACATCACATATCCGCGCTCTTTTTTGCGGAGCTTTGCCTTCTGGCAATCGACCAAGCAAAGTATCAGCAACGACTAAATAACAACCTTTGGTGACAATCGGTCCATAGGTACGTAATTCACTTAAAACATGAGCGTACGTATGGTCACTGTCCAGTACAACCATTACCCGAGCATTGGTAGGGATTTCAGCTACTACCTTTGCCAAAGTTTCTTTGTCTGATGATCCACCTTCAATGAGTGTTATGTGTTTTGACAAGGGGTGATTTTCGATGCTGTTCCGATTATGCGGTCGGATATCAATATCTACGCCAATTACTTTTCCATTGTTGCCTAGCATAGCAAGGATAGATGCCATGAAAATGACTGAGCCACCTCGTGCCACACCGGCCTCTATTATGATGTCTGGTTTTGTATTCCAAATAACTTCTTGCGTTGCAAGAACATCAGCAGGCATTTGGATAATGGGAACTCCCATCCAGCTCCATAAGTATGCATAGTCATATTCATCGAGTGCATGAAGAGCTTCTGTAGATTTATTAAAAACAGCAATATCTTTACCAAGCGCGATAGATTGCTTCATTTTATGAGCTTCAAAAGCTGCTCGGTCATCCTGTAATGTCATAATTTACCATAGTCTGATTATACGAATCATGTGATTATGACAGATAATATACGTGATCGTGGTAATATGGAAATTTATAGATGACACATGATAAGCTTATTCCAGTTGCAAGGCCGTGGATAACAGAGCGTGAGGGAGAGTTGGCAAGAGATGCCGCTCTTAACGCGTGGGGTGTCGATCACTATAAATATAATAAGCAGTTTGAAGAGATGTTCGCTGCCTATATTGGACGAAAATATGCGATATCTTTGCCTCATGCTACCGCCGGACTTCATCTAGCTTTAGCTGCACATGGTGTTGGTAGCGGTGATGAAGTTATTGTTCCTGATGTCACTTGGATTGCATCTTCGGCACCGATTTCCTATGTCGGAGCAACTCCTATTTTTGTTGATATTTTGGCCGATACGTGGTGTCTTGACCCCCAAGCAGTTGAAGCTGCAATAACACCGAATACAAAAGCGATTATAGGAGTTGATCTTTATGGTTCGGTTTGCAATTGGGCAAAGCTTAAGGAAATTGCAGAACGGCATAACATAATCCTTATCGAGGATGCAGCCGAGGCGTTAGGCTCCGAAATGGATGGTAGGAAGGCTGGAGCATTTGGCAGTGCTTCCATATTTTCTTTCCATGGATCTAAGACACTTGTGACAGGTGAGGGTGGTATGCTTGTTACAGATGATGATGACCTTCATGAACTTATTTTATGTTTGAGGGATCATGGTCGGCCTTTAGGTGACAGACTATTTCAAAATTCTAACGTCGCATTCAAGTATAAAATGAGCGCGATGCAGGCAGCAATCGGCATTGCGCAAATGGAGCGAGTAGAAGAACTCGTCGCGTATAAAAGAGAGAATTTTAAACGTTACAGTGAGCTCTTAGTTGGACAGGAGCATATCTCATTAAATGCCGAACCAAAGAGCACAAAAAATTCCTATTGGATGGTCACTGTGGTGCAAAATGGTGATCAGAAGACAGATAAGTTCAATTTACAACGTCGATTGCGTTTATGTGGAATTGATACGCGGCCGTTCTTTTCTAGGCTTTCAACGATTGAAGCTTATAAAGCCTTCCCTCAATCCTCTCGTTTTTTAAGCGAGGAATTGGCAGGAGACTTGCCTGCACAGTATGGTCTAAATTTACCGTCAGGTTATGGATTGACGGATGGTGAAATTAAGTACATCTGTGAAACTTTATTACAGATCACACAATCAGTTTGAAGCAAGTTTTAAACCGTATTCTCTTGATAAAACGATAGGTTTAAAATCATGCCAGAATTATCAATTTGTGTTCTAACTCGCGATAACCAAGATACTTGCAAAACTACAATTTCCGGGATCTTACGAGATGCGCAGTTGGGTTTTGAATTATTAGTCATTGATGCGTCTGAAACTCCCAATGAACTTAAAACATATATCGGTAGTTTAGAAGATGATCGCGTGCGTTATGTGCACGTGGCGGCAAAAGATAGACAAGAGCATTGGAATATAGCAATACCTGAATGCAATGGTGACTGGTTAACTTTTATTTTAGATGGCGACTACATTGACCCAAAAATTATTGAAGTCATCAGACGAATGAAACTTGACTGTCCGCAAGTAGAATCTTTGGGTTGGAACAAAGTTGATTATGATTGGCCGGAGCAAAGAAGCGAAGTTCGGGCGACAAAAATTAGTACAGAACACGGTGCCTACATTGTTGACAAAAATGAAATGCGAGATCGTTTCTTTGGGTACGAAAAAGAAGGTTTAATTCCCTTTAGTATATACCATGGAATTGTTAAACGTGAATTAGTTGAGAGAATTCGCCATAAATTCGGTGGTGTTTATTTTGAACATCAAATCACTTCCTATGAATTTGGATATAAAGTGTTGGCCGAAGCCAATGAACTGGCGTTCACAGGGCGCGCTTTATCGGTTCTATGTACACATAGTGAGGACATGCTTTCGGAAGCATCTATTTTAGATGATATCGAACATAAAAAAAGCCATTTTTATCGAGATATTAATGTTATTGACAATCTTTCAGAATTTCCATTCGCCAGCGATTGGAGCCCAAAAATTTTTGGTGCGATTGTTCTTAGATGGCTAGTAGATAGATATGGCGATGAGTTTTTTGTGGAAGGCTGGGAGAGTAATTTTGTGAAATGGCGTGAAGAGGAATGTAACGCTTTATACTCCGATAAACGTTTCGGGGAGTTATCTACTTTATATCAAAAAGCTATTGAGAATTGGCATAATGGAAAATTTTCTAAACTATTTGCGCCGAAATTCAATCAAAAACTCCTAATGCAGAAGGATTTAATTGGGTGTTTTCACGGGTTTTTATTTCTTGATAAAAATGCACTTGGATCAACCAACCCCGCAGAATTTTATAATGTGTTTCAGAATTTTGTACCGACTACCGGGAGTATTGGTCTTAAATTGGTTGAAAAAACCAAAAAGGCAGCTTAGTTAGAATTGAGTTCTCAATTAATCTGTTGCTTGCATTGAATCTCTGTCCCTCAGCTCTTAAAATAAACCCATCGTTTATGGACATAATTAGATAGCCGATATGCGCGCAAACTTTCGTCTCCAAAGGCTACATGTCGACGCTGATTTGTCTGCGGGGATGATGCTTGATTTAAATCGAGAACATTCCAATTATCTTCTAAATGTTCTGCGGTTAAAAGAAGGTTCTGAGCTTCTTGTTTTTAACGGTCGAGATGGTGAGTGGCAGTGTGAGCTTAAAAACATAGGGCGAAAAAAAGCCAGTGTTGCTTTAACTGAATTGGTCAGAACTCAACCCATACAATCATCCTTGATGGTTCTATTTGCGCCCATTAAAGTCGGTCGACTTGAATATATGGTGCAAAAAATGACTGAGATGGGAGCTGGCATCATTCAGCCTGTTTTCACAGATCATACACAGCTGCATAAAGTAAATGAAAAGCGCTTAGAGGCAAATATTGTTGAGGCAGCTGAACAGTGTGGCGTTCTTTCTATTCCAGAACTGCGTACTCCGCAAAAACTGCTAAATATTCTTACTCAGTGGGATGATGAACGGCATCTAGTCTTTTGTGATGAAGGTCATGAGATTAACAATCCGATACCTACCCTCCAAGAATTAGCTAGCAAAGAAATCGCTGTTTTAGTTGGCCCAGAAGGCGGGTTTTCTGAGAAAGAGCGCACAATATTGAATGAAATGGACCACGTTTCATCTATACCGCTAGGACCTCGGATTTTGCGCGCTGACACGGCAATGGTGTCGGCAATTTCAATAATCCAGGCGACAATTGGCGATTGGAATTAAAGAGATGAATTATTTTTGATCGCTCTTTAAATAAATTTTGCTTGCACCATATGCATTAAACGTTCAATCAAATGAGAAAAATGCGAGCGAGCTTGCACAACAATTAGTAAAAGGGTGTTGAGAATGGCACGCGACACAACAGATGAGACCCCGTTAACATCATACCATCAAATGGTTGAGTATCTTGAGGCTGGAAATAAACCACGCGAAGATTTTCGGATTGGTACAGAACATGAGAAGTTTGCTTTCTTTGCAGATGATCATTCTCCGGTGCCCTATGAAGGTGAACGGTCCATATCTGCGTTGCTTAATGGCATGGCTGATAAAATTGACTGGGAACCAATCACTGATGCGGGAAAAATTATCGGTCTTGCGGCGAAAAGCGGAGGTGGAGCTATCTCGCTGGAACCCGGCGGGCAATTTGAACTTTCCGGCGCACCTCTTGAGAATATTCATCTAACCTGTTCTGAATCAAATCAACATCTAAGACACCTTCAAGAGGTGGCAGAACCAATGGGTATAAAGTTTGTTGGTCTTGGCGGTAGTCCAAAATGGACGATTGAAGAAACGCCGAGAATGCCCAAAAGCCGCTATGATATCATGACCAATTATATGCCGAAAGTAGGCACGCAAGGTCTTGATATGATGTATAGAACTTGTACCATTCAGGTTAATTTGGACTTTTGTTCCGAATTGGACATGCGAAAAAAAATGCAGGCTAGCATGAAATTGCAGCCGCTATCGACGGTTCTTTTTGCAAGTTCTCCTTTCACGAATGGAAAGCCAAACGGCTTGTTATCATGGCGTGGAGATATTTGGCGCGATACTGATAATGCACGCGCAGGAATACTGCCTTGCGTGTTTGAAGGTAATTTTTCGTTTGAGAAATATGTTGAATGGGCACTCGATGTGCCAATGTATTTTGTGTTGCGCGATGGCAAATATCACGATGTAACCCATGTCACATTTCGTCAATTTAGAGACGGTGCTCTCAAAGGCGAAATACCTAATCCAGAGCCAACTTTAGGCGATTGGACAAATCATCTATCCACGGTTTTTCCCGATGTGCGTCTAAAGCAATTTATCGAAATGCGTGGAGCTGATGGCGGTCCGTGGAAGCGCATATGCGCATTGCCAGCCTTTTGGGTTGGTCTGCTTTATGATGATAATGCGATGTCAGATGCGTTGGAATTGACCAAAGATTGGACATATGAAGATGTCTTGGGTTTGCGGGATCAGGTGCCGCGTGACGGATTTAAATGCGAAATTGCTGGTAGACCCCTTCTGGACGTGGCTCGGGATGCGCTCGAAATTTCTAAATCTGGATTGAGATCACGAGGGATTATGAATGAGACAGGTAGTGATGAAACTTATTTTCTTCAACCACTGGAAGAGATTATTGCCTCAGGCAGAACGCCTGCGGAAGAACTTTTGTCGCTGTATCATGGCGAGTGGAACGGCAGCGTGGATCCGATTTTTGAAAAATATGCTTACTAGGTTTTGCAAATTCGCAACTCGACGTACAGTCGCAATAGGACTATAATAAATTGAGGTCTGCTAAAGTGCGGCCACAGGGAGAATTAAATGTTACCTTTGTTTGATATGTTGATGAATGCGCAAAATGGCAGCGCTATGAAGGATATAGCTGAAAAATTTGGTCTGGATCAGTCTCAGATGAACAGTGCTCTTGAAGCAATGATGCCGGCTTTTTCAAACGGCTTAAAGCGGAACGTTTCTTCGCCAGATGCAATGGGCCAATTTATGAAAGCTTTATCTTCCGGTAATCATTCACAATATTTTGAAAATGCTGCAAATGCCTTTTCATCAGAAGGTGTAGCAGATGGAAACAACATTTTGGGTCATTTATTTGGGTCAAAAGATGTTAGCCGCGCCGTTGCAGCGCAAGCAGAGGCTGCAAGTGGTGTTGGTCAAGATATTATCAAGCAATTACTTCCGATAATTGCAAGCACATTGATGGGCGGCATGTTTAATCAAACCAATGATCAAATGAAGGCTATGTCGGGTGGTGGTAGTGGCAATGTTTTTGGCGATCTTATGGGTCAGATGATGGGCGGCTCTAAAGGTGGCTCAAATCCACTTGGCGACATGTTAGGTGGCATGCTTGGCGGTGCTTCTGGCAATAACCAGCAACAAGATAATCCTTTCGGCAAAATGATGGAAGGTATGATGGGAAATATGGCGAGCGGCAGCTCAAACCCATTTGGTAATATGTTTGGTGGTAGCCAACCAGAAACATCTAATAAAGAAGCAGCCAACCCCTATGACGAGCTATTTGGAAAAATGTTCGACACGGGCCGCACTGTACAAAATGAGTACCAAAAAAATATGGATGGTATTTTTGATCAGTTCTTAGGTGGTATGGACAAAAAATAACCTCAAAATTTCATGAAAAAGCCCGACCGTCACTAAGGGCGAACAGTCGGGCAAAAGGCAGGCCGGGAGTTGCCGCGGCCTGCGGGGGACACATTCAATCCATCTTCAAGATTCGTCCATGTTTGAGTGCTCGTGCTTGTAGGTCATAAGACGGATCTTCAAAGATACTCGCTCTGCGAATAATATATAAATCCTCTCTTCTAAGACCTATGTCAGCTAGTTCATGGTCCGATGCGTAATATAGTTTTTCAACAGAACGCCTATTTTCCATTGCTTTCGCGAGGCGCCGCAAGGTCGCCCAAAGTTTCGTGAGCAACGGTATTTTTACGGTTTCTGTCATCTGGATGGATTGATCCAGAGTGCAGGTGTTGCCACAGTCGATAACAGTCATACTATCTCTCCATCTAAGTCTTGGGTTTCGATAGTGAATATATGTCAAATTATGATTGATCATTCCAACGAATATTTCTAATGTATCTTATCAATAATTTTGATGGAATGAAAAGATGCCAAATCCTTTAGATCTTGATCAATTGAATACATTTATCGCGATTGCTGAAACAGGCAGCTTTACGCGTGCTGCAGAACAGGTATTCAAAACACAATCCGCTGTATCCATGCAGATGCGCCGTTTGGAAGAAAGAATCGGTCAGCCGATTTTTGTAAAAGATGGCCGCATCAATCGTCTGAGTGACGATGGTGAAAAGCTTCTGGATTATGCACGCAAAATGCTGAAACTTAATGATGAGACAATCAATGCGTTTTCCGGCGAACAATTGGAAGGCTCTATTCGTTTTGGAACTCCTGATGATTATGCTGATCGTTTTATGCCCAGCATTATTGCCCAATTTGCGCAAACGCACCCAAATATAGAACTAAATGTGATCTGCGAGCCATCACGAGAGTTACATTCGCGGATGGATAATAATGAGTTAGATGTGGCTCTGGTAACGCATGGCGATGTGAATTACTTATCGGAAGTCATCCGAACTGAGCCGCTTTATTGGGTAACATCACATAACCATATGGTTCATGAAGAAAAGGTGATCCCTTTGGCAATCGGACGAGACGGCTGTTGTTGGGGAGACGTATCATTTGCGGCGTTGGATAAAGCAAATCGGGATTATCGGGTTATCGTAGCCAGCCATTCTGCAACGGTGATTGCATCAGCTGTTTTGGCAGGGTTAGCAGTTGCACCTTTGCCTGAATGTGCATTGCAATATGGTATGCGCATTTTAACAGAGGCTGATAATTTTCCCCAAATAGGAATGACAAAAATTGGGCTGTTAAAACGGCCTGGTGCTGCACCAACACTCGTCGAAGCCTTGAGCAAGCATATCATTGCAAGCTTGGACAATATCACTCCAAACGGCACAAAATCTCAATTGGTTAACCAACCCAATGGTCAATCAGGTGATTTGCTGGCACATAACAATGCAGTAAATGCTGCAGCAGGAAGCAAATTTACCTGGTAGCGAGTTGAGGCTAGTACGTAGTTAGCCCGCTCCTGGGTAATTGGGGCTCTCACGAGTAATTGTCACATCATGAGCATGGCTTTCACGTAGCCCGGCATTTGAGATTTGCACGAATTTGGCGACATCGCTAAACTCCTTCAGGTCTTTGCCACCTACATATCCCATTGCGGCACGTAAGCCACCTGTTAACTGATGAAGAACACCGGAAACTGGGCCCTTATATGGAACTTGTCCTTCAATACCTTCAGGCACAAGTTTAAGCGTATCACGAACTTCTGCTTGGAAATAACGATCGGCAGAACCCCTTGCCATAGCGCCAACTGACCCCATTCCGCGATAAGCTTTAAATGAGCGTCCTCCATGAAGATAAACTTCGCCCGGGCTTTCATCAGTGCCGGCCAGAAGTGATCCAATCATCACCGCATCAGCGCCTGCTGCAAGAGCTTTGGCAACATCACCAGAATACTTGATCCCTCCGTCTGCGATAATTGGAACGCCCGTGCCTTTTGCTCCTTGAACAGCTGACATAATGGCAGATAGTTGTGGCACACCCACGCCCGCAACAATCCGAGTTGTACAAATTGAGCCGGGGCCAATACCAACTTTAATGGAATCAGCACCAGCATCAATCAGTGCTTTTGTGCCTGCTTCTGTTGCGACATTACCTGCCATAATGCGAACTGAGTTGGATAATTTTCGGATACGCATGACAGCATCCAAGACCCGTTGAGAATGTCCGTGAGCTGTATCGACAACCAACAGGTCGATACCTGCATCAATAAGACGTTCAGCGCGTTCAAAACCATCATCCCCAACGCTTGTTGCAGCGCCTACACGCAAGCGACCTTGGTCGTCTTTGCAAGCATTTGGGTTAAGTTGTGTTTTCTCGATATCTTTGACGGTGATGAGGCCAACGCAGCGATATTCATCATCAACAACCAAAAGCTTTTCAATGCGATGTTGATGTAGAAGTCGTTTGGCTTCTTCCTGTGCAACGCCATCTTGAACCGTAACCAAATTGTCCTTAGTCATCAATTCATGAATTTTCTGATTTGGATCAGAAGCAAAGCGCACATCACGGTTTGTCATAATGCCGACCAGCTTGCCTGCCTTGCCTGGTTGTTTATCTTCAACGACCGGAATACCAGAAATTTTATGCGCTTTCATCAAGGCATGCGCATCTGCCAAGGTCTCATTTGGTCCAATGGTGACAGGATTGACAACCATACCGCTTTCAAACTTTTTAACGGCTCGTGCTTCAGCAGCCTGTTCTTCCGGTGTTAAGTTTCGATGAATAATGCCTATGCCGCCAGCCTGCGCCATTGCAATGGCAAGACGACCTTCTGTGACCGTATCCATCGCAGAAGATAAAATCGGTATGTTAAGTTCAATGCCTTTGGCAATTGTCGCTGTTACATCGACCTGATTTGGCATCACAGTGGAGTGGCCTGGCTGCAAAAGCACGTCGTCAAAAGTAAGGGCTTGAAGGCCTGTTGGGGTTTGGAGGATCTCTGCCATCGTCAAGTCCATTTCTGTTATCGAGCAACTATTGCAAAGAGGATTTGCATAGAGAATTTTGAAATTCTAGAAGCTCGTCATTTCATAAGGAGTTGACGCTGGCTCGTAACACGGAAATTCTAGATTGTGAACTGGGATTTGAAGAATAATCCCAATTATATGAATTTCATACCTTTCAAGGTTGCTTGTAAGAACTTAATCACGCCCTTTGAAGTTTTTAGCAAGTAAATAAAGCTCGACTGATTCAGCGCGTGACGCAGGTGGTTTGACGTGAACAACGGATTGAAAATTTTTCTTCAGCATATTCAAAATATCATTCTCAGTTCCACCTTGGAACGTTTTAGATAAGAAGTGTCCACCCTTCGCTAATACCTCAACAGCAAAATGAGCCGCGATCTCACACAAATATTGTGTGCGTAAATGGTCAGTTCTGCGATGACCTGTTGTTGGGGATGCCATATCTGAAAATACAAGATTGGGCGCAGCCCCGCATAATTCCATTAGCCGTTCTGGCGCATCATCATCCAAAAAATCCATCTTTAAAAATGAAACGCCTGGTACCTGATCCATATCGAGGAAATCAATTGCGACTACTTTCGGATCGAGATCGGATGACTCCGTCACTTTCGATGCGATTTGCGACCAACCGCCCGGTGCCGCACCCAAATCTATGATGCGTTTTGCACCTTTTAAGATGTTATGTTTTTCATCAATTTCTAAAAGTTTGAAAGCCGCGCGTGAACGGTAACCTTCATGCTTTGATCTTTGTACATAAGGATCATTCAAATGACGTTCGAGCCATTGTCGTGAAGATGCTTTCAGCTTCTTTTTCTTAACGCGCTGGCCAAGCTTTCGACCTGTTGCGATTGTGGTTTTTTTACTCATTTTGCTCGCCACTTCTCACATTGCTGTTTGGCTGGTTTGAATTATTCTGATCTTTGCGTTTACGGTTTCGACTTCGGCGTTTTCTCCGCCATACACCATCACGGGCCATCATATCGTTTAAGAGACCTTCTCTCAAACCCCGATCGGCAACGCGCATCCTTGTTGAAGGCCATCGCTTTCGAATGCTCTGCATAATAGCACAACCTGCCAAAACCAGATCAGATCGATCGGGTCCTATACAAGGGTTTTCAGAGCGTGCTTTTAAGTCCCACGAAAGTAGCTTGTCGAGCATCTTATCAACATCTTCATCAGCAAGCCAAAGACCATCCACCTGCCTGCGATCATATTTGGGTAATTTGAGGTGCAGACCAGCCAAGGTTGTCACTGTGCCAGATGTGCCAAGCAAATGAAAATCCTCTAATCCTGGATCAAAAGCAAGCATGGCTTCAGGGGCGGTTTCCTGTAGCATAGTATCAACGGTTTGCACCATGTTTTCAAAGATTTCAGGCGTGACATCCTTACCGCCAAAACGTTCTGAAAGAGTGACCACGCCAACGGGAAGGGATGTCCATGATTTGATGTGGTTCGCAAGACGCGCTGTTCGTCTTTGATCAAAATGAATTGCTGCAATTTCCGAAGATCCACCACCGATATCGAACAGGATAACTGATTTGGTATCTCGTTCGACGAGCGATGCACAACCAGAAACCGCAAGACGCGCTTCGGTTTCTCGATTGATCATCTCAAGATCAAGCCCTGTTTCCAGCTTAACTCGTTTCAAAAATGCTTCGCCGTTGGAAGCCTGCCGACATGCTTCGGTTGCTATGAGCCGATATTTTTTGATCTTGTGGCGGGCAAGTTTTGATGCACAGATTTTAAGCGCGCCAATGGCCCGTTCCATTGCATGATCGGATAAAGCGCCACTAGCGGCCAGTCCTTCACCCAGGCGTACAATTCGCGAAAAAGCATCTACAACATGAAATTGACCATGTTTGGTAGGCCTTGCAACAAGCAGGCGGCAATTGTTTGTGCCAAGATCAAGTGCCGCATATAATTGCTGGTTTTGATATGGTTTTGCGTGGCTTTGTGTCTTTCTGTTTGCATGTTGCTCACGGCCGGGAGAGCCGCCGCGTTCATTACGTTGCTTCCCAGGTTTTTGATTATGTTGCTGTTTATTGCGGGCGACTTGCTGCTCTGCATGACCCTCAGAATTGGGCGCATTATTTCTCCGACGCCGGCGTCGGCGCTTCTTCTGATTTGGATTTCCGGAAGAAACATCACTATCTTTGTCGCCCAAGTTTTTGCCAACAGATTCAGGCAAGTCAGGCGCACGTCTAGTGCCTTTTTTTGCCTCTCCGGTAGCATCACTTTTAGGTATGCGTTCGTTGAGAGGCTTTTCAGGTGTTCCTCCCAGAGGAGCCTTTTGGCCGCGCAATGGGGTGTTCACTTCGTATCCTATCAGCGCCGAGCAATCGTCGAGATGCATCAGGCGCCTAATATTTGTCGTTGAAAACACAGTAACAGTGTCTGCAAGAAATACAATCGATTTTTCGAAAGTTATTTTGATACCCAATATGAGATGCCTAGAATGAGATGCTTGTACGAGATGCTTGTGTGGAATGCATTCCATAGGTTTATGAAAAAGACATGTAAAAACACTGGTAAAAAAGGCTGAATTACTTTGTTTTAGTTTAACGTGTTCAATTTTGGAGATGCGAATCCTTAGAGTTTTAGCAAATGGAATTTCAAATTTTGTTTTTAAAAACAAAGTTCTAAAAAAAATTGCGTATTAGAATAAGATTCACTATTGACTATTTTTGAAACCGGTTGCAAAATTAAATCATTGATCGAATTCATTATGAGTTCTAGCGATCAAGGGAGGAATTTTTGATCTTATTTGGTTTGAACCATATGGCGGTTCGAGGCTTGGATGTAGATGCATTCTTTGCATTGGCGTCGTCTCTTGGCTGTGCCGGTGTTGAGATCAGAGAAGATACCTCTCACGAAAAATTCACTAAAAAATTTGCGCGTAAAGTCACGCGATCAGCGAATGAAAATCAATTGGGTATTTTTGCAGTTTCCGAAGTTGGCGCATTTGATGATTTTAGCGAGCAAAAATTTGAAGAGGCGAAAGCGCTTATTTCTATGTCTGCGGAGATGGGTAGTAAAGCTGTTAGCTTTATCCCTCGTAATGATGGTTTTACCTCATCAGCAGTCGAGCTCAAACAAAATTTGACGGGGATTCTGCAAGAGTTGCAACCTCTTCTGCGCGATGCTGATATGCAAGGGTTTATCGAGCCGTTGGGGTTTGAGACTGCATCAATTCGTTTTAAGGCAGACGTTGTTGAGGTTATTGAAGAGCTTGGCTTTGAAGGCCACTTTAAGATCATTCATGACACGTTTCATCATACGCTATCAGGTGAAACACAAGTTTTTGCACATCATACTGGTCTGGTCCACATCTCAGGTGTTGAAGATCAGAATACTAAATTCGTTGATATGAAAGATGCTGACCGAGTGCTAGTCGGGCCTGAAGACCGTCTTGGCAATATCGAGCAGTTACAGGAATTACGGGCCGCTGGTTACAATGGTCCTGTCTCATTTGAACCGTTCTCACCGACGGTTCAAAATGCGAACGACCCGAAAGCCGAGCTTGAACGGTCAATAAAGTTCATCGAAGATCAATTGGTTTTGCGCGCTGCGTAACCGACTTTGATGATTTAACTTGTCCTTCGGGACAACCGGCAGATTTAGTTCGGCGAGCCGGTCGCCAATTTGGGAGAAGGTAATATGAAAAAAACACTTATGACAGTTGCTCTATCTGCGCTTATGTCCACAACTGTGATGGCAGCGGAAATCGGCGCAACGTTTTCCAGGTTTGATGATAACTGGTTGACAGTTTTGCGTAATGGCATGGTCGAGTATGCAGAGACAGTTGATGGTCTGACATATCAGCAGGAAGATGCATCGGATGATCTAGCCAAGCAGATTGACCAAGTGAAAAACTTTGTTGCGAATGGTGTTGACGGAATTATCGTGAACATCGTTGATACATCTGCTGGTGCAGCCATTACAGAAGCTGCTGGCGATACACCGTTGGTTTTTGTTAACCGCGAACCAGATAATGTAAACGAATTGCCAGCAACTCAAGCGTTTGTTGCTTCCAATGAAATTGAATCTGGCACATTGTCTGCGTTCGAGGTCTGTAAAAACCTTCGTGCAGCTGGCAAAGCTGGTGGTGCGCGTGGTTATCTGATGAATGGTCAGTTGTCGAATCAGGCTGCTGTTCAGCGTTCAAAAGATGTGCACGATGTTATTGGCATGGATATGTGTAACTTCATGACAATCATTGATGAGCAACCAGCAAACTGGTCACGTGATGAAGCTCAGGATCTTATGACAAACTGGATGTCATCTGGTGAGCCATTTGACTTTGTTTTGGCTAACAATGACGAAATGGCCATTGGTGCAATTCAAGCGATGAAAGCTGCTGGCACCGACATGGCTGATGTCCAAGTTGGTGGTGTTGATGCTAGCCAGGACGCTTTGGTAGTGATGGGTGCAGGCGACTATGATGTCACAGTATTTCAGGATTCTGTGGGTCAGGGAACGGGTTCAATTGATGCCGTGCTTAAGCTGATCGCTGGCGAAAAAGTTGACCAAAAAGTCTATATTCCATTCAAGTTGGTAACTCCGGCTAATATGGGTGACTTCCTTAGCAAGAACTAAGTTGGGTTAAATTATAATATTCGAGACGGCGCGGAGATGCCGTCTCGTTTTTCACAATTAAAGTGTAGGGGGTGCCTCATCCATGACAGATAATAGCGATGGCATAGGCGGGCTAACATTTGATAAGACAAAAAAGTCTTGGCCGAACGAATTTAACATCTTTTTTGCCTTGATCATTATCATTGTGATCTTTGAGGTTTTAGGGCAGGCTTTGCCTTATATGAATGATCAGAGTTTTCTTTTTGATTCAAGAGATCGTTTTGACAGTATCTTTAATGAAGCGCGTTTAAAGATCATTATCTTGCAAGTCGCGATCATCGGAATTATTGCGCTTGGCGTGACGCAAGTCATTATTACCGCCGGAATTGACCTTAGCTCAGGACCGCTTGTTGCTGCAACTGCGATGATAGCGATGAGTTTTGCACAAACTGAATTGGTGAATGGCAACCCTAACCCTAAAGCATTGTTCGGAACCTGGGCAATGGATTTACCCGTGATTTTACCAGTTATCATTGGGTTAGCGTTTGGTGCATTTATTGGCGCCATTAATGGCACCTTTATTGCATTTTTACGTATTCCTCCATTTATCGCAACACTTGGAATGTTCCTTGTCTGTCGCGGTGTTGCGCTTTGGTGGTCTTCTGGCAACCCGATATCGTTCCCGACAGAGGAATATAAATTTCTGGGTTCTGGCATGATGCCAGTTGTTTGGTTCCTTTCACTGGCGATCATATTCCATGTGATCATGAAATATACCGTCTACGGAAAACACACTTATGCAATTGGTTCGAACGAAGAAGCCGCTCGGATGTCCGGCATAAATGTGAAACGTCACAAAGTCATGGTCTATATGATTGCTTCAATGCTTGCGGCATTTGCTGGTATCGTCTTAAGCGCTAAAGCATCAACAGCGCAGGCTGGTATGGGCGAATTTTACGAGCTATTTGCGATTGCAATGGCTGTTATTGGTGGCATCAGTCTAACAGGAGGGCGAGGGTCGATTATCGGTACCGTTCTAGGTGCGATGGTACTTGGTGTTATCCGATCTGGATTTACCTTTGTTAAGCTAGACGGATCATATCAGCTAATGGCCATGGGCAGTATTATTATAGCAGCCGTTATTCTCGATCAATATCGTCAACGCAACCGGGCATAAGTTAGGAGACTAGAATATGAGCAACGATATTGTTCTGAAGACCGAAGACCTAACCAAGCATTATGGTGGTGTTCATGCTTTAAATAATGCTAATTTTGAGCTGAAGAAGGGCGAGCATGTTGCCATTATGGGTGACAATGGTGCGGGTAAATCAACTTTTGTTCGCCAAATAACTGGCGTTGAACAGCGGACAAGCGGTAAAGTTAGCCTGTATGGTGAAGAAGTAAGCTTTGCTGGACCGTTGGAAGCGCGCGAGGCAGGCATTGAAACAGTGTTTCAAACCTTGGCTCTGGCCGATGATCTAGATGTTCCAGACAATTTATTTTTGGGCCGTGAATTGACTAAATGGAATTGGCTTGGCCCATTTCGCAGGCTTGACTATAAAGCGATGCGAGATGCAACCATGAAAGGTCTTGTTAAAACCGGTGTTAAAATTCCAAATATTCGGAATACGATACAAAACATGTCGGGTGGGCAGCGCCAATGTGTTGCTATTGCACGAACAGCGACGTTTGCATCCAAGCTCACAATCATGGATGAGCCAACTGCGGCTCTTGGTGTGCAGGAAACTGCGCAAGTTGAGAATATTATCCGTACGCTTAAAGAGCAAGGTGAACCACTGATTCTGGTGAGTCATAATATGCGTCAGGTATTTGACCTGGTCGACCGGATTGTTGTGTTTCGTCGCGGCCGTATTGTGGCGAACTTGCGAAAAGAAGATACGGACGGACAAGACGTTGTTGCCTACATCACGGGTGTTAAAACCGGTGCTGAATTCGAAGGTGCAGCGTAGTAAGAGCATGCTTGATTTTTCCCATCCATTTTTCAGACCCACTTGGCGGAGGTGGGTCGTCGTAGTCCTTTGTTTGGGGATGGCGTTGTTTGATTTCTTAAATCAAAACATATTTTGGGCAGTTGTTTTCGGTGGGCTAGGTTCTGTCGCTTTATGGATGCTTTTTTTCGATCAAGCGACGCTCAAAAAATTGAACGATGATCAAGATAATTTAGAGTAAAGTAAATGAATAAGACAATTAAATTGACAACAGCACAGGCAATCGTGCGGTTTCTCGCTAATCAGTTTATTGAAATTGATGGTGTTAAAACGCGCCTGTGTGGTGGTGGCTTCGGCATATTTGGTCATGGTAACGTGACATGTCTTGGCGAAGCTCTTTATGATAATCAGGATGCTTTGCCCCTTTATCGTGGTCAAAATGAGCAAGGAATGGGGTTTGCCGCTGCTGCCTATGCAAAGTATCATTTGCGTCAACGTTTCATGTTTTGCACAGCTTCTGCAGGTCCGGGAACAGCAAATCTTTTAACATCTGCGGCGTTAGCACACGCAAATAGATTGCCAATGTTGATGTTGTGTGGGGATGCATTTCAAACGCGTCTGCCTGATCCGGTACTACAACAACTTGAACATTTTGGTGATCCTACACTGGGCGTCAATGATGCATTCAAAGCTGTCTCACGTTATTGGGATCGCATTACGCACCCTGCACAAATTATTCAATCTCTTCCTGCAGCGATCAATACCATGCTTGATCCTGCTGATTGCGGCCCAGCCTTCATTGGCCTTCCGCAGGATATTCAGGGTTGGACCTATGATTATCCGATAGAAATGTTTGAAGAGAAAATGCATTTTATTCGCCGTGTAACGCCCGATGAAAATGAAGTTGCAAATGCCGTTGCGGCTATTAAAGCAGCAAAACGGCCGATTATTATCGCTGGTGGTGGTGTTCAATATTCTCGCGCCGTTAAAGAGCTAACGGCGTTTGCAGAAGCCACTCAAATTCCGGTGGTTGAAACAATAGCGGGTCGGGCAAACCTGCTCGATAGCCATGATTTGAATATCGGGCCGATTGGCGTGACAGGATCAGATAGTGCAAATTTCGTGGCTGAAAAGGCTGATGTAATTATCTCCATTGGTTGTCGTTTGCAGGATTTTACGACTGGTTCTTGGACCGCTTTTGCAAAAGATGCACAGATCGTATCAATAAATGCTGGCCGTCATGATGCAGGCAAGCACAGATCATTACCAGTTGTTGGTGATGCGAAGATAAGTATTTGCAAAGTTTGGGATGCGCTAGCTTCTCACAAAGCGCCCGCAGAATGGACCAGCATTGCGATAGAGGAACGTGCAAAATGGTCAAGCTATGTTGCAGATAATGTTCGCCCAGGAAATCGACCAAATTCCTATGCGCAAGCAATCGGCGTTGTTAATGAGTTGTGTGATCCAAGGGATCGGGTTGTTGCAGCAGCAGGTGGTCTGCCAGCGGAAGTAACAGCCAATTGGCGAACACTTGATATTGGTACGGTAGATGTTGAGTTTGGCTTTTCTTGCATGGGCTATGAGATAGCGGGTGGCTGGGGCGCACGTATTGCCCAATCAGAAAATGAACCAGAGCAGGACACAATCATATTCTGTGGCGATGGCTCATACCTTCTCATGAATTCAGACATCTATTCGGCGGTTCTAACGCAGAAGAAGATGATTATCTGTGTGCTCGATAATGGTGGGTTCGCCGTTATCAATAAGCTACAGAATAACTCTGGCAATGAGAGCTTTAATAATCTCATTGAAGATACGCCAACGGCCGTAAATCAGGCTCGTGTAGATTTCCAGGCACATGCGCAAGCACTTGGCGCGAATGCAGAACGCGTGCAAAATCCGTCCGAATTTGCCGAAGCATTCAAGCGTGCAAAAGCGGCCACAAATACCACAGTGATTGTCATGGATGTCGATGCCTATGAGGGTTGGACGACAGAAGGCCACACATGGTGGGAGGTTGGCACACCTCATGTAACAACAAGCGATAAAGTGCGAGAAGCACATGTCGAATGGGAAGATGGTCGTAAGCGCCAGCGTAATGGGATCTAAGAACGTGAATATTGATACTGTTATCGCAGGAATAAAAAAGAACAATTTCGTAGTTGTCGGGCGCGCTGGGATGGACTTGTTTCCCCATCCAGCAGGCACAAAGACTGAGGAGGCCACAGATTTCAAAAGTGATCTAGGCGGTTCATCAGCAAATATCGCGGCAGGCATTTGCAAATTTGGTGGTAAGGCGTCGCTCGTAACAACAGTGTCGGATGATAGTGTTGGTAGATTTTGTCTAAACCGCCTAGACCATTATGGCGTGTCTCGCGAATATGTTCGTTCTATTGGCGGGGAGTTTCGTAATTCACTTGCACTATATGAAAGTCGCGTTGAAGACCATCAATCCGTTATCTATCGAAATGGTGCGGCTGATTTTGAGATGACATTGGAAGATGTGGAGAAAGTTGACTATTCCAAGTTTGGCGCACTGATTACTGCTGGCACTGTATTTGCCGCAGAGCCCTCTCGTAGCGCTGCATTTCGAGCGTTTGAACTAGCAAAAGCAGCAGGTCTTCCGGTTATTTTTGATGTCGATTATCGTCCATATTCTTGGCCATCAGCGGAAGTCGCAGCAGATGTATTATCTCGTGCTGGCGCTCAAAGCGATGTCATTGTGGGCAATGATGAAGAATTTGGCTTTATGGCTGGTGGCATTGAGAAGGGACTTGCAAAGGCAAGAGAACTTGCCGAGACATCTGTTTCAATCGTTATCTATAAAATGGGTGAAAAGGGTGCCATTACTTTTGCCGCTGATGAAAAGATCGAAACTGGGATTTACCGCGTTGAAGCATTAAAGCCGACAGGAGCTGGCGATAGTTTTATGGCAGGGTTGATGTCATCTATCGCTGATGGTCATGACTTACGTTCCGGGATTTTACGCGGTTCAGCATGTGCCGCCATCGTCGTTGGAAAACCCGGTTGCGCGCCGGCCATGCCAAACAATGAACAACTAGAAGAATTTTTGTCAACTCATCCAGGACCATCGAAGCCCTAACGTTTGGCAATAAAATAAAGGACACAACATGCATATCCCTCCATTTGAAAACAAAAACAATCCGATTGTTGATGTCGATGATTCATTGGTGCCGTTGAACTATTTCAACATTGTGAAATTGAAGAAAGGTGATGCATTCGAATATGCGGTCCCTGGATACGAGACATGTATTGTTCCGGCAACGGGTAGTATCGATGTCAATGTTGAAGGTTTTAAAGCTGATGGCCTGGGCGGACGTGGCGTCGATGTTTGGGATGGTGAGCCGGAAGGCGTTTATGTTCCATCGGCTGCGAAAGCAGAGTTTGTGTGTACTTCTGATGAGGCAGAAATCTTTGTTGCTGGTGCAAAATATGACAAAGTTCTGGATGCTTTTGCTGTTCGTAAAGATGAGCTTGATCTAGTTCAATATGGCTCGGATGACACAAAGACACACCGGAAAATCAAACATATTTTAGGCCAGAAGCAAGCTGATAAAGTCGGGCGCTTGTTGGTCAGTGAACTTTATACGGTTGGTCAAGGTGGTTGGTCTGGGTTTCCATCTCATAAGCATGATACGGATCGTTTGCCGGATGAGACCCGTCATGATGAGACATATAATTTCCGCTTCCGTCCAAACTATGGTTCTGGGGTACAGATGTTACAGCGCGAGGATAATAAACCCGGCGATGCCTATCACATTGTAGATGGTTCAACCATTTGCCTGGATAAGGGGTATCATCCATGCTGCGTATTGCCTGGTTATGAGATGTACTATTTCACAATTCTTGGTGGCTTGAGCCAACGTTCTCTTGTGCAATATTTCCAACCAACACATGCTGCTCAGCTGCACACTATTCCGGGCATCATGGATATGATTGCTAAATTCAAATGAGCCTAGTTACATTAAAAGATGTCCTGCAACCTGCTCTTAAAGAAGGTTATGCCGTTGGTGGCCTTGTCTGTCTTGGGTGGGAAGATATGCGGGCCTATGTTGCTGCTGCAGAAGCAATAAACTCGCCTGTGATTTTGCAGGCAGGCCCGGGGTGTCGTGAACATACTCCTTTGCCTGTTCTGGGTAAGATGTTCCGTCATTTGGCAGAAAATGCAAGCGTGCCGGTCGTCGCACATTTGGATCATGGTTATACATTTGAAGATTGTAAGATCGCTCTTGATTCCGGTTTCACATCATTGATGTTTGATGGTTCACGCAAGCCGCTTAATCAAAACATTGATGAAACCGCCAAAATTGCCGATATGGCGCATGCTGCAGGTATTTCCTGCGAAGGTGAAATTGGGTTTGTAGGCTATGCTGATGGTGAAGCTTCTGCGGGAACAGACCCTGAGGAAGCGGCAAAATTTGCGAAAGATACAGGCGTCGACGCGATGGCAATCTCTGTCGGTAATGTTCATCTACAACAAGATAAAGAGGGTGGCCTTGATCTTGACCGCATCAAAGCCATTGATGCTGTGACTGAAGTCCCCCTTGTTATACACGGCGGTTCCGGGGTTCCTGTCGAGCAGCGCACATTGCTCGCTAAAACATCATCAATCTGTAAATTTAATATTGGCACAGAATTGCGGATGGCATTCGGGTCAGCTCTTCGAGATGCTGTTAATAAAGACGATGAAAGATTTGATCGTGTGAGTATTTTAAAAGAGACTCATGATCCTGTTATGCAAGCTGCTAAAACAGTTTTGCAAGCATTTCGCGGATAAGAACAAGAGACATATTATGCTAAGAATTGGAATATTGGGGGCCGGACGGATCGGCCAGGTTCATGGTCGAACGCTCAAACATCTAGCTACTGCACAAGCTGTTGCAGTGTCAGATTATTTTGATGAGGCTGCACAAAAACTTGCCGATGAACATGGCGCAAAGGTTATGACGACGGACGAAATTATAGCCAGTTCGGACGTTGATGCAGTCATAATCGGTACACCAACAGATACGCATTTTGACATTATTCAAGCGGCGGCAAAAGCTGGAAAAGCGATCTTCTGTGAGAAGCCTGTCGATTTATCAACTGACAGAATTCGTGAGTGTCTGGCCGTTGTTGAACAAGCAAATGTACCCTTCATGACGGCGTTCAATCGCCGTTTTGATCCCAACTTTGCACTTTTAGAAAATCAATTGCGTAACGATGTGATCGGTGATGTTGAGATGATCACAATCATGTCTCGCGATCCATCGCCTCCACCAGTCAGTTATATCAAATCTTCCGGTGGTATATTTCGCGATATGATGATCCATGATTTGGATATGGCGCGGTTTCTATTGGGTGAAGACCCCACAGAAATTTATGCGACAGGCTCATGTCTGGTTGATCCAGACATTGGCAAAGCGGGTGATATTGATACTGCGAGTGCAACCCTAAAAACCGCGAGCGGTAAGATTTGCTCCATTACCGTGTCCCGTCGTGCATCCTATGGGTATGATCAGCGGATTGAAGTGCATGGTTCAAAGGGTATGCTGCGCGGACATAATGTGCATGAAAACACTGTGGAACTGGCTAATGCTGATGGCTTCCATACATCGGTGGTTCAAAATTTCTTCCTGGAACGCTATGCGGACGCATACAGAAATGAAATGATTCATTTTGTCGATGCTGTGAATTCAGGAAAGTCGCCTCAACCAAGCGGTGAGGATGGTTTAAAAGCGCAGCAACTTGCGGATGCCGCAGCCTTATCTCTCGAAGAGCAACGTCCCGTATTGGTTCAATATAAACGTAAAATAAATTAGAAAATGGCCTGAAATCAATTGGTTTCAGGCCATTTTAACTTTTATAGGTTGTTTAAAGCTTGATCCAAATCAGCGATCAAATCATCCGCATTTTCAATACCAATTGAAAAGCGCACAATGTTAGGTGCAGCACCTGCGGCAACTTTTTGCTCGTCTGTCAATTGGCTATGTGTTGTTGATGCTGGGTGAATAACCAGTGAACGCGCATCACCCAAATTGGCGACATGGCTGAATAGTTTCAGATTATCGACGAGTTTAACACAGCCATCGTGTCCGGATTTAAGCGCGACTGTAAACAGCGAACTTGCACCTTTAGGACAATAGGTGGCAATGCGACCATAAGATGGTGATGATTTCAGACCAGCGTAGGTAACAGCTTCAACCGCGTCATGACCTTCAAGCCAGCCCGCAATTTTCTCCGCATTTGCGACATGTTTTTCCATACGTAATGATAGTGTTTCAACGCCCATCAACGTGTAGTGTGCTGCTTGCGGGTTCATTGTCATACCAAGATCGCGAAGACCAATTGCGATTGAATGGAATGTAAATGCCATCGGACCAAGTGCCTCATGGAATTTAAGGCCGTGATATGCTGGTTCCGGTGCTGAAAGAGACGGGAATTTATCCGATGCAGACCAGTCAAATTTACCACTATCAATCACCGCACCACCAGTTACAGAACCATTGCCTGTAAGGTATTTGGTTGTTGAATGGGTGACCAAAGTTGCGCCATGCTCTATTGGATTGCAAAGATAAGGCGTTGCTGTTGTGTTATCTACGATTAGCGGAAGGCCAGCAGCATCCGCAACATCGGCAATAGCCCGAAGATCTGCAATATGACCACCGGGATTGGCAATGCTTTCGCAATATACTGCGCGGGTATCATCATCAATTGCATCTGCGATAGCCTTAGGGTCATCAAAATCAACAAACTTGGTATTCCAGCCAAAGCGTGAGAGTGTGCGCCCAAGTTGGGTAACAGATCCACCATAAAGGCGATTTGAAGCAACAATGTTTTTACCCGGTCCCATCAAAGGGAAAATAGCCATGATTTGCGCTGCATGACCTGATGAGCAACAAACAGCGCCAGCACCACCTTCCAATGCCGCCAAACGTGATTGCAACGCACCAACTGTCGGATTTGTCAGGCGAGAGTAGATATAGCCAACTTCTTTAAGTGCAAAAAGATTAGCGGCATGTTCCGCATCTTTGAATACAAAAGCTGTCGATTGGTAGATAGGTGGATTGCGTGCTCCTGTAGCAGGATCAGGTTCAGCACCTGCGTGGATTTGTAGTGTGTCAAAGCCCTGTTGGCGTTCGTCGCTCATGCGATACTCCCTCAATTAATTTATATAATGATTTTAGTGTACTAAACCCGAGCTTGTCCAGCGACAAACATTTTACAGGCATTCATCATTCAAGAATATTATTCCCAAACGCGATCGAGTAAACAAATCCAATTCTCATGGCAAAGTTTTGTCATCAATTCATCATTAAAACCATGTGCTTTCATGGCTTTTCGAAGAACCGGTAAGTCGCTAACGTCTTTAATTGCGTCGGGTATGTGCGCGCCATCAAAATCCGAGCCTAGACCGACATGGTCTTCGCCAAGTTTTGCAATAAGATAGTCAAGCTGAGTGATTAGGCTTTCAATTGGCGTATCAACATCCATAGAACCGTCTGGGCGGGTAAAGGCAACCGCAAAGTTCAGACCGACCATACCTTTGCTCTCCTTGATCGCATCTAACTGTTTATCGGTCAAATTACGAGAATGAGGGCACAGAGCATATGCATTCGAATGGGTCGCAACAATGGGTTTAGAACTATGTTTCGCAATATCCCAGAAGCCGGCTTCGTTGAGATGTGATACATCAAGCATGATGCTACGTTTATCGCATGCCTTTACGAGACGTATACCTGCTTCAGTTAGGCCGGGACCAATGTCACCCGTGCTTGGGTAACGAAAGGGTACCCCGTGGCCAAAAATTGTCGGTCGGCTCCACACAGGGCCCAAAGAACGTAGACCTGCGCGGTGGAAAACATCCAGTGCATACAGATCTTCATCAATCGCCTCAGCACCTTCCATATGTACAACCGCTGCAATAGTCCCGCCTTCCAAGCATGCTCTGATTTCGGACGTACGTGTGCAAATTTTGAGCGCACCCTGTCGTTCCAGTTCAGTGAGCAATGCTAATTGGTGCATGGCAGTCTGAAGTGCATCTTTGTGGGGTGTAGGGCTCGGCAATGGAAGATCGTAGGGTGGATTCTGCATCATCGAAAGTGCATCGTAAAGGTCCCCGGGTGAGGGAACATAGATGGCAAAAAAGCCGCCACCAAAGCCGCCAATCTTTGATT
This sequence comes from Lentilitoribacter sp. EG35, assembly GCF_040784015.1. Lineage (NCBI taxonomy): Bacteria > Pseudomonadati > Pseudomonadota > Alphaproteobacteria > Hyphomicrobiales > Rhizobiaceae > Lentilitoribacter > Lentilitoribacter sp. EG35. Next base: position 63,393 of record NZ_JBFNGQ010000002.1, on the reverse strand, counting down.
TTGCTAAATCAATGTGGCCGTTGCGACCACTTGTAAATGCTATTGCAGCATCACGCGTATTCATTTCAAAAAGGCAGAATAATACATCATTGTGCCCGTCGAAGATTAACGGCTTGTGACAGTTTGTCATGTGGGTTCCTAAAATGTCATGCCAAGTTAAGCATACTTGTGTAATATTGAAATTAGTATCTGTCAGAAGGATATAGTTATTAAAGATCAATGCGTTATAACATGCTGAATATAAAAACCTTTTATGAGTGCGCTCTAAATGACGTGTGCGCTAATGATTTTAATGATGATTAGTTATAGCTGGTTATTAATGATTGTAAAATGACTCCTCCATAGTTTGAAATGACAGATAATCAATTCCTATCCTATCTTATATGAGGTGTATGATGGCCAAACGATATCGTTTTGTCCGCAGATTGCTGGCTCACTCTGGCGCGAACCCCAAAAATCTATGGAAAGGATACATATTCGGTCTCATACTTTTAGTGGGTATATCGTCTATTACATTTGTTACTACACGTTATAATATATTTCTTTTCGACAAATATGCTAAAGCCTCCATCGTTGCATCTCAACAGTCGTCAATCAGTCATGCTATAACTCATTTATCGTACAGCCCTGAAGTGTTTTCTGGAGCCATAAGCCCTAGCTTTGTTGTTCGTGCATTATCTGATTATGAGCAAAATCATGATGAAATGATAAAGCTTTTGCAGGAGTATTCGCCATTGGAGAGGGTCTTCTCAACTGGCATACAAAGTCAGATTGACGAGGCAAATAGTTTAAAAAAACACCTACTCGATTATGGGAAAAATCTGCTTGCGTTAGCGATTTCCAACAAACACGAAAATCAGCTTGATAAAGCGAATATTGTTTCACAAAAATCGGTTGTAAGCCAAACTGCGAAATTTACACAGTCCCCTGATGTCGGTGCGCGGCTAAATGCACGACATGATAGGCTGGAGACAATACTTAAAGTGGCTGAGAAGCATCGCGCAGATTATGCTCATTCCATCAATAATTGGTTCTATTCGATTGCAATGGTCTTATTATTGATGGAGGCAATTTTCATATTTTGGCCGGCTCATTTGGTCAGTTCATATTATTATTTACGCAGCGCAAAACAGAAGCAAAAAATGCGTGCACTTGTAAAAAATTTAAGCACACAGAACCAAAAAATTAGAATTGCCTATGAACAAATTGGCCATGATGCACTGCATGATGCTCTCACGGGGTTAGCGAATAGGCGTTACCTGAAAGAAGAATTGCAAAGACGGGTGGGTAGTCAGAAAGATTACAGTTCTGAATTGGCAATATTACATATTGATCTAGATCGATTTAAGCAGGTTAATGACACGATGGGCCATAAGGCTGGCGATCATGTGTTGGAACGTATTGCAGATAAGATTAGAAGCTGTCTTGCACCTACCGACTTTGTGGCACGTATTGGTGGTGACGAGTTTGTAATCTTGTCGAGTGAAGCCGTTGGGAAAGAAAAGTTATCGGCATTTTCAAAAACGCTTGTCGATAGTCTTTCACAGCCTATCTTGTTTGAAGGTCAGCGTTGCGATGTTAGCGCAAGCATAGGTGCGGACTTAGTTTACTTGAGTTCACCCACAATGGAACTTGATGTAAGCGATATTCTAGTGAATGCTGATATGGCATTGTATCAAGCAAAACAACTTGGTGGTTGCCGTTTTGAGCTATTTACCGATAAGATTTTTTCATCGCACCAACATAAAATAAGTTTGCGCGAAGAAATTGCTTCGGCCATTAATCGCCGAGAGTTCATACCCTATTATCAACTTCAATTTGATGCGCAAAGTCGCGAAATAATCAGTGCTGAAGCATTGGTAAGGTGGCGCCATCCAACAAGAGGAGTGTTGCCACCGGCAGATTTTTTAGAAGAAGCTATTGATATGGGATTTGGTGAGCAGATTGATAAGATGATGATGCAGGCTGCTTTGAGTGATTTGTCGATGTGGAAGATAGACAAGAACTGCCCCGTTAAAAGTGTCGCGATCAATTTAAATGTTAGTTCTATTGGCAATCCAAATTTTATTAGCTCGATTAAAAAGCTGAAAATTCCTCGCGGGAGCTTAAGTTTTGAAATTACCGAGACGGTAGACATCAATAGAGATTCAACGCAGATTATTGAGAATGTTGAAGCACTTAAGGAACTTGGATTTGATATTGAGATTGATGATTTTGGAACCGGGCATGCATCGATTTTATCTCTTCAATATTTGAAGCCAAAACGCTTGAAAATCGATAGGGAGTTTATCTTCCCGATTGTTGAGAGCGAAGATCAACGGAACTTGGTTAAGAGTATTATTCAACTTAGTCGCCCTTTTAAAGTTGCCGTTGTGGCAGAAGGTGTTGAGAGTTTAAAGCACGCAGATATTCTGGCAGATATAGGGTGTGACCTCCTTCAAGGGTTCGCATTTTGCAAACCTATACCCGCATTTGGCGTTATTGCTATGCTTTCAAAAAATCGTACTGAGTTCAGTTCTGGCAACCGCAAGGCTTCGAGAAGAAGGGCTTAAATTGAACTAAGCTGTAGTTAGGTACTACCCAACGATCACAATTTTGAGGGCTCTTGGTCCATGGGCACCTAGTAGTAATTTCTGCTCAATATCTCCAGAACGTGAGGGACCAGTAATTAGGTTAATGGCGCGTGGCATTTCGGTACTTCCATCAGCATTTTTCTTAAGCTTACCAAGTGCAGATTCCAAATCACCTTTGATGTCCTTGGCATTTAAGATCACTATATGATGATCGGCAAGGAAGTTGATGGTTGTTGGATTATCTTTGCCAGACGTCAGAAGCAGGGTTCCACTTTCTGCAATAGCAGATGTCGCATGGCTAATTCCGACCAAATCACCGCCATCGCTAGCTCGCTTTTCAACTTCCAAATTTGGCTCACTCGCCCATTTGGCCTTTGCAAGCCGTTTATCATGTCCAGAGCAGACCGAGAAGGGAAGATTATGCGCACGAAGGTAAGTTACAACATCCTTTGGAATATCGGTATATTTAGCGACGCGAGTAACAACGGTTTGCGCATCACTTGCCATTTTGACAAATAGTTCAATACGTTCCTCAGCCTTCAACTGACCTCTTTTGGGAATGATACCCGATGGTTTATTCTTAAGCCTGTTTTCCATCATCGTTTTGCGTGTTTCGATGCTTGCCCTTTGGGCAAGTGTCGTACGGAGACTACCCAAGATGCTATCGCGAATATCATTCATGAGCTTGCACTCTGCTTTAACGCTTCGCGCTGGTTCCAATCTTGCATAAAGGTTCGTCCTTCTGGTGCAGGAAACTCTCTGTGGCGGGTCCACGCTCCCAACATTGGCATGCTAGTTATACGCTGTTTGGAACCTCCAAACAGCGAAAGAATAGGCATCGCAAATGACATAAGCGTTCGATAAATCTTTGGCCGCTTAACGAGATAGGCCCAAACCGAAAGTCCATATCGCGCAGTTTTGGTTTGGAGATGATTTTCAAATTCTTTTTCACGCCAATGCCGCATCATTTTTGGGAGAGGAATACGCATAGGGCAAATAGCTTCGCATCGTCCACAAAAGGTTGATGCATTGGGTAGTGTTCCACCCTTCTCCACACCTTCCAACGATGGTGTTAGAACAGACCCCATGGGTCCCGGGTAAATCGATCCATAGGCATGCCCGCCAATTGCGTGATATACAGGGCAATGATTTAGGCAAGCGCCGCATCTAATGCAACGAAGCATATCTTCAAACTCAGTTCCAAGCATATCAGTGCGGCCATTATCAAGAAGTATAACGTGATATTCTTCTGGACCATCAAGATCATCTTCCCGTTTTGGACCTGTAGAAAGTGTCGTGTAAACTGACATGTCCTGCCCTGTTGCAGAACGGGCAAGAATACGCAAGATCTGGCTGCAATCTTCAAGCGTCGGAACAACTTTTTCAATGGAAGCCATGACCACATGAACTTTGCCAAGTGTCTGTGTAAGATCACCATTCCCCTCATTCGTCACGATGACTGAAGAACCGGTTTCTGCGATTAAAAAATTAGCACCTGTAAATCCAATATCTGCATCAAAATAGCGCTGCCTTAGGACTTCACGTGCTTCCGCAAGAAGAGATTCCGGCTCTGACATGTCGCGTTCGGGGTCAAGGTGAGTATGTTCGCGTCTGAAATCTTCTTCAACCTGACTTTGATTGACATGGATCGCAGGTGCAATGATGTGACTTGGTTTTTCATTCCGCAGTTGAATGATGTACTCGCCAAGATCGGTCTCAACCGGTTCAATTCCATGTTCTAAAAGGTGCTCGTTAAGCTCAACCTCTTCGGTAATCATGGATTTACCTTTAGTCACCGTTTTAGCATTGTGTTTCTGGCAAATTTCAAGCGCTATTCTTCGCGCGTCTTCTGCCGTCTTTGCCCAGTGAACATGACCTCCATTTTCGATTACCTTTTTCTCATAGGCTTCCAAATATAAATCTAGGTGTGCCAGAGTATGCTTCTTGATCTCAACTCCTTTGTCACGAAGGCTTTCAAATTCAGGCAATGCATCCGTAGCTTTAATGCGCTTTTGAATGAAGCCTTTGGGAACGTTGCTAAGCGCGCGCTGCAATTGCGCATCTTTGAGCGCATCTTGCGAGTTTTGTTTCAAATTGTGAGATGTGAGTTCCATGTGATATCTCAATTTCCTGAAATGGGTTTAGTGTCGAGCTTTCCAGCAAGGACTTCTGCAACGTGCCGAACCTCAATATCAGAACCTTCGCGTTTGAGTTTCCCAGCCATATTCATCAGGCACCCCATATCGCCCGCGAGCAACATGTCGGCCTCGGTATTTTTAATTGATTGCGTTTTTTTCTCGACGATCGCATTGGAAATATCGGAATATTTTACACAAAACGTGCCGCCAAATCCGCAGCATACGTCACTATCTTTCATTTCTTCAACGTTCAAATCCTTGATGCCAGAAAGTAGTTTTCGTGGTTGTTTTTCAATGCCTAGTTCCCGAAGGCCAGAACATGAATCGTGATATGTAACTGTTTTGTCGAGCGCTTCAATTGTTTGGGTTACAAACATAATATCGGTCAAAAAGCTTATAAGTTCGTAGGTTTTATCAGCTAGCGCACTCATTCTTATATAGAGCGGGTCACCGTCTTCAAATAGTTCGATATAGTGTTTTTTGATCATTGCTGCGCAAGATCCTGAAGGCGCAACCACATAGTCGTAATCTTCAAATAGTTCGAGAACTTGAATCGCAATCTCTCGAGTGCTAGCTTTATCACCGCTATTATAGGCCGGTTGCCCACAGCATGTTTGTGCCATCGGTACATCTATTTCACAGCCAGATTTTTCAATAAGTTCGACTGCTGAAAAGCCTACACTTGGCCGGAATAAATCGACCAAGCAAGTCACAAATAATCCGACTTTTGGTTTGTTTTTATCAGTAGTTTCCATAAACGGATTTGCCTTAGTCTTTAACGGGTTGATATCAAAATTGAAGTATTCTGTAGATTAATTTGATCGTTGTTTTAGCCGTAGTTCAGAGATGTATTCTCTTTCGCTAAGTTGGTTCGCTTCGTTGAAGCTGGTGATTATAAAGTCAAGGTGAGTTTCTGCCGCCGCACGAGCAAGAACAGGGTCATTGGTGTTAATCGCATCGATGATCGCAATATGTTGGTTGAACAGCTTCTCACGAGCACCTTTAATTTTATGCACTATCTCACGATTAAAAATTACACCACCTGAAAGCAGTCGATAGCAAGAACGAAGGCTATGAAGCAAAATTACATTGTGCGCGCATTCGCCAATAGCGTTGTGAAGTTCGATGTCTAGGTTTGCTTCCTGTTCGGCATTCTCGTCTTGATGTGCTGCTCGCATAGCATCTGCCAGTCCGGCTAATAGCTTTTTATCAGAAGGTGTGGCCCGTTTTGCAGCAAGTTCTGCTGACATGCCCTCCATTGACTTACGGTACTCTAGATAATCATTTGTCGCTTTCGGGTGCCGACCAATAAGCTCTATCACCGGTTCTGAAAAAACCTGCCCAGTGGTATCTGCAACATATGTTCCGCCACCCGGCTTTGTATATAAAAGCTCCCGTGCTTCAAGATCTTTAATCGCATGCCGTAATACGGGTCTTGAAATATCCAATTGCTCGGCAAGATCTCTTTCAGCAGGTAATTTGTCGCCGAACCGCAAAATTCCTTCCAGAATGAGCTCTTCAATGTGCTCTGCCGCTTGATCAGCTGTTTTGTGCTGTGATATTTGAGAGAAAATGTTCTTTGTCATGACCCTAACCTAGTGGATAAGTTAGCAAGTCATTTCATTTTGGTCAATTAATTTATCCAAAAAGATAAATCGGAAATTTTATAGGAATTTATGCATGAGACCGAAATTGCGATATTTGATCGGGATCATCCTGCACTAAATTTCTATCCCAATAGGGTATGTTGCCATAAAGGTTAGCAAGATAGTCTATAAATAAACGCACTTTCAACGGGAGAAAAGTTTTGCTGGCATAAATTGCGTGAATAGCAACAAGGCGCGAGCTTTCAAATTGAGGCAGGACTTGTTCAAGCTGACCTGAATTTAGGCTTTCCCCGATATCCCATGTAGAGCGAAGGGCTATGCCAGCGCCTGATAGAACGGCTTCGCGTACAACTTCGCTTGAGTTTGTTTGAATAGGGCCAGATGGGCGGAAATGAAAAATCTCTTCTTCATTCTCCAGTTTCCATGTATCGCTATTGTGATTTGAAATACATGTGTGGTGTTCAAGATCGGCAAGGTTTGATGGTGTGCCGTTGTCTTTGAGGTATTCTGGTGTTGCGCACAAAATTCGTCGGACTGGCGCAAGTTTCTTTGCTACAAGGCTTGAATCCTTTAATTCTGCAATGCGGATGGCTAAATCGTAGCCTTCCCCGACGATATCGGTCATGTCATCATGAAGATTCAGATTTATCTGGATGTCGCTATTTTGCTCAAAAAATGCTTTCAGATGAGGTGCAATATGCATGCGGCCAAAAGACGTCGGGGCTGAAATTTTCAACGTCCCCTTCGCTGTATTCGATCGTCTGCTTACAAATGCTTCAGCGTCTTCTAGTCCGGCAAGTATTGCCAGTACGCGTTCATAAAAACCTTGCCCAGCCTCGGTAAGAGAAATCTGTCGCGTAGTCCTGTTCATAAGGCGGGTACCCAGGCGATCCTCTAACCGTCTTAAGCGTTTTGACACAACCGCAGGAGATAGACCCAGTTCACGGCCGGCAGCGGACATCGAGCCAGCAGAGACCATGCGAGCAAAAACTTCTAAATCACCAAGATTGTTCATGATCGATTCCCTGTTGCGAGCGAAATTATAGACTTTGAGTTTTTTACGTCAAAAATTGCAATATGGATCATTTATTTTTTCATAATATGCACAAATGTGTTGAGATTGCCAGTTGCAAAATGATGTGGTAAACATTTTTTACCAATAAATGAGGTGCCCATGACTGAGATTATAAAATTCCTGGAGCCTGATGCTGAAATCATGTCTCGCAGAGGTCAGATTATAAATGGTTTAGCTAACCTTGTGCCAGTTGATTGCTTGATTACAGATGAACGTGAACTTGTCCCCTTTGAGACGGATGCTTTTATCGCCTATCGCCGTTTGCCGTTGGCAGTGGTTTTGCCGGAAACAACTGAACAGGTTGCGGCTCTTATTAAATATTGTCATGATCAGAGTGTTCCCATTGTCCCACGTGGTGCAGGAACATCTCTTGCAGGCGGTGCGATACCCCAGGAAGATGCAGTTGTAATTGGTCTTTCAAAGATGAACAGAATCTTGGAAATCGACCTTGATAACAGATGTGCTATTGTACAGGCGGGTGTTACAAATATTTCAATTTCGCAAGCGACTGATGCGGATGGTTTTTTCTATGCACCTGACCCCAGCTCTCAACTTGCTTGCACAATAGGCGGCAACATCGCCATGAATTCTGGTGGTGCCCATTGCCTAAAATATGGTGTGACGACAAACAACTTGCTCGGCATAAAAATGGTGCTGTTCGACGGAACGATCGTAGAGCTGGGCGGTAAGGCATTGGATGCGTCCGGTTATGATCTATTAGGCATCATCTGCGGTTCGGAAGGTCAGTTGGGAATTATAACAGAAGCAACGGTTAGATTGCTTGCAAAACCTGCTGGCGCGAGACCGGTTTTGTTCGGGTTTGATACTGCTGACGATGCTGGCAGTTGTGTTCGTGATGTTATTGGCGCCGGTATCATTCCTGTCGCAATCGAATATATGGATAAGCTAGCAATTGAAATTTGTGAGGCATTTGCAGGTGCGGGGTATCCACTCGATGTTGAAGCTCTCCTGATTGTCGAAGTTGAGGGATCAGATGCCGAAATGCAGGATATGCTTGATAAAATCATTGAAATTGCCAAACAACACAACGTTAAAACGGTTAAAGAAAGTCAATCTGCTTTCGAAGCTGCATTGATCTGGAAAGGGCGAAAATCTGCCTTTGGTGCAACAGGTCGAATTGCGGATTACATGTGCATGGATGGAACGGTACCGCTTGGTCAATTATCTTATGTGCTGGAACAGACAGCCGAGATCGTAAAGAAATATGGTCTGCGTGTTGCGAATGTTTTCCATGCAGGAGATGGCAATATGCACCCTCTTATTCTGTTTAACATGAATGATCCTGAAGAGAGCATAAAGGCTGAGCAAGCAGGTATGGATATTCTCAAGCTTTGTGTGGATGCTGGTGGCTGCCTAACTGGAGAGCATGGTGTTGGGATCGAAAAACGGGATTTGATGACACATCAATATAGCCAAGCTGATCTTGATCAACAGATGAATGTGCGTGCAGCTTTTGATCCGAAATGGATATTCAATCCCTCAAAAGTGTTTCCACTCGACGTAAGGGGAGGGGAATGACAATGCAAAATATAGTCGCACCAACGTCATCGGAAGAATTGGTTGAGGTCGTTGCTCAAGCTTACAGAGATATTGAGGCAATTGAGATCAAAGGCGCAGGAACTAAGAGGCCCATTGGTTATAATGTTGCATCTGATATCCAGCTAGAGATGTCCCAGCTATCTGGCATTGTGGAATATACAGCATCTGAACTGGTGATGTCGGCAAATGCGGGAACATCTTTAGATCTGGTGAAGGCTGCATTGGATGAGAACAATCAGATGCTAGCATTTGAACCTGCAGATTATTCCATTCTTTTGGGAACAACAGGCAACCAAACTATGGGTGGCATTTTCGCCGCAAACCTGTCCGGTTCGCGCCGCCTGGTTACAGGTGCAGCACGAGACGGTTTGCTCGGCATAAATTTCGTTAATGGAAAAGGTCAATTAATCAAAACTGGTGGCAAGGTGATGAAAAACGTTACTGGTCTGGATCTGGTTAAGTTTTTGGCAGGGTCATGGGGAACTTTAGGTATTATGCGAGATGTAACATTTAAGGTGCTGCCAAAGCAGGAAGTGACCACAACAATCATAATTCACGGTTTAGGTGATCGTGAAGCGACAGAAGCTATGGCATTAGCGATGGCGCAATCCGTGGAAGTATCAGCTGCTGCCCATCTTCCTCAGTCATTGTCGAATACAGTTTTAGATGGCAAGTTCTCAGGAAAATCCATGACCATGTTGCGTCTCGAAGGATTGGAGCTATCAGTCAAAGTACGGAAAGAAAAGTTACAAGCCATTATGCACAAATATGGTGATATATCGTTCCTTGACACATCAAATTCCGCGGCACTTTGGACGGAGATGTCGAACGTTAAGCCATTTCATGAACGAGCCAAGGCCTCGATTTGGAAAGTATCTGTTGCGCCAAGTGATGGGTATAAGGTCGTCGCTGAGTTAAGTAATATGTCAGATATAGATGCATTTTACGACTGGCAGGGTGGTCTGGTTTGGATTGCAGACAATACTGTCGGAAATGTCGGCGCTGTAAGACAAGCTGTACAAAAAGTGGGCAGTGGATACGCAACACTCCTTAAAAAGAGTGCGGAACTCGATGAACCCGTCGACATATTCGAACCTCAGAACGCAGCTGTTGCTACACTGTCGGAACGTATTAAGCATCAATTTGATCCAAATTATATTCTAAATCCAGGGCGTATGTACCGCGAGTATGATACGTCTCAAAAAGCTGCGAGTTAAATAAATGAGAACAGATTTTTCCCTTGCCCAGCTTGCAGATTCAAATGTCGCTGAATCTGAAAAGATCTTACGCAAATGTGTTCATTGTGGATTTTGCACAGCTACTTGTCCAACATACGTCACACTTGGAAATGAACTTGATAGTCCTCGCGGTAGAATTTATCTCATCAAAGATATGTTGGAAAATGATCGCCCAGCAGACGAAAAAACCGTGACACATCTAGATAGATGCCTTTCCTGTCTTGCCTGCATGACCACATGTCCATCGGGTGTGAATTATATGCACCTGATCGATAATGCGCGTGCATATATCGAGAAAACCTATGACAGACCCTTTGCAGATCGGATGATTAGGGCGTTGTTGGTTAATATCTTGCCATACCCAAAACGTTTCCGTCTGGCTCTGCGTTTCGCGCAATTTGGGAGACCTTTTGCAACGCTGTTTAGAGCCATAAAGCCATTGAAGCCGCTTGGCGCCATGCTAGACCTTGCACCACCTTCTATCTCAAGTGATCAACGATCCTCTGAACCTGGCACTCGTAAAAACACGGGTGTTAAAAAGGCGCGGGTCGCCATTTTATCTGGTTGCGCACAGCCGGTTCTTAGTCCCAGTATTAATGCGGCAACAATAGAGCTTCTCACGCGCATTGGTGTTGAGGTTGTCATTCCAAAAGGCGAAACGTGTTGTGGTTCGCTTACTCATCATATGGGGCGGGAGGAGGCAGCATTACAATCGGCCAAAAACAATGTCGATGTCTGGATGCGCGAAGTTGAGAATGGCGGTCTTGATGCGATCATCATAACCGCTTCGGGGTGCGGCACAACCATAAAAGATTATGGCCACATGCTGCGCGAAGATACAGCCTATGCAGATAAGGCCGCAAAGGTCTCAACACTCGCGAAAGACATTACCGAATTCCTTGTTGAAATGGAGTTACCTGAATCAAAGATAGACGAACCGCTAACGGTTACATACCATTCAGCCTGTTCAATGCAGCATGGCCAGAAAATTACAACCCATCCGAAGACGTTGCTTAAAAAGGCTGGATTTATCGTTAAAGACCCGCCAGAGGGACATCTATGTTGTGGCTCGGCAGGAACATATAATATTTTGCAGAGTGAAATTGCTGATAAGCTCAAAGAGCGGAAGGTCAACAATATTATGTCGACCAAACCAGATATCATTGCCGCAGGTAATATTGGCTGCATCACACAAATTGCATCTGGAACAGATGTCCCGATCATTCATACGGTTGAATTGTTAAATTGGGTTTATGGTGGAAACAAACCAAAAGAGCTTAAATAGACCAAGCTGAAAACTGGATAACAAAAAACCCGATCAACTTAATATTGATCGGGTTTTGTATTCTTAAGTTTCAATGTAGCTTATGCGCCGAAGAAACCCTTTTTAGGTTTGTAATACTTAGCGCTTGATGCACCGTCTTTAATCACAATAACTTTTGTACCGATTTTCGCACGCTTATAAAGGTGCTCAACATCCTTGTTGACCATGCGGATGCAGCCAGAGGACATGTTGTGTCCGATTGTCCAGGGCTGGTTTGTACCGTGGATTCTAAAGATTGTATCGCGGCCACCACGGTAGAGGTACATTGCGCGAGCACCTAATGGGTTGTTAATGCCACCCTTCATATATGAAGGAATTTTGCGGCCTTTAGCTGCTTCGCGGCGGATCATTGTTTTTGGTGGTGTCCATGATGGCCATTCAGCTTTACGACCAATTTTGACAGTGCCGCCCCAACCAAAGCCATCGCGGCCCACACCAACACCATAACGAATAGCTTTGTTTTTCCCTGTAATGTAATACAGATACTTTGTATTGCTATCTATGATGATCGTGCCAGGTTTTTGGCTTGTCTCTATGCGAACATTGCGACGACGGAACTTTGGGTTCATCTTCTTTTTAACAGCGACTTGAACAACATCAGTACTGTTTTCGAGACCCAAAATTCGGCCTGTGTCATATGTAAAAGCGAATGTATGTGGTGTTGCAAATACCATTGCAAGTACAAAGCTTACTGCAACGTAAAATTTTCTTGAGTAACCCATGGCCCTCAGCTCCCCTGATTTGGATTTATCAGAAACTAGCATTGTTTTCTCTAAGTGCAAGAAGGGAAGGTAAGATTTTTGGAAAAATTGATCGACTTTCATATCAATTTCGGCAAGAAAAAAGCGCCGAATGTACATCGGCGCTCCAAAAGGATTGAAATTTGCCTATTTGCTCAAATGATAGGCAAGCTTTATATAACAGTTACTCTAGCACCAACCTTCACGCGTTCGTAAAGATCAACGACGTCTTGGTTACGCATGCGGATACAGCCAGAAGATACCGCTTGTCCAATTGTCCAAGGTTGGTTTGTTCCGTGGATACGGTAAAGCGTTGAACCCAGATAAAGCGCACGTGCACCAAGTGGGTTTTGTGGTCCACCCTCCATATGGGTTGGAAGAATGCGCCCCTTTTTCTTCTCTCGCGCAATCATTTCAGCTGGTGGTCGCCAGGATGGCCATTCGCCTTTGCGTGTAATTTTTTCACTACCTGTCCATTCAAACCCTTGCTTGCCGACACCAACGCCATAGCGGCGTGCCTTGCCATCTCCAAGAATGAGATACAGATGTTTTGTTTGGGTATCGATAACGATCGATCCAACCTTCTTATCACTCTCGTAATTCACTAATTGAGGTAAGAACTGAGCGCTGAGTTGTGGTTTGACAGCTTTCTTTTTAGCAACAGGTGCGATGGCAGCCTGACGGATGACGACGCCACTTCGTTGTTCTCCTGTAGTCAATGAACGTCGAACAACACGCTGCTTCTGTCGTCTTTGTACTCGTTGAACCGAGCGACTTCTAACTTGGCCACCATTTAATTGTAATACCCAAGTGGATTCTAAGCTTGGGCTCACGGTAACGGGTGGCTTTGTGCGATAGCGATCATTAGCCATTGTTGGCGAAGCAAAAATCGCAGTTGCTGCTATCAGCAAACCAATTCGGGAAAACTTCATTGAACGTACTCACTACTAGGCGTTAAATAAAATAACTCTACTATATAATAAAATTGTCGCTTAGCTTGGATACCAAATTATGAATCAATGAAGATAATTGATCGAATTTTAAATAAACTCTTTGTCAGGGTTATCAGAAGCTTTAGAAACAAAGTTAATGAAGCTTAAATGATTTGAATTTGCGAGGATCGAGTGATGTCTGATGATACGCCTGACGAAGGATTAATTAAAGGCGAAGACGGAATAACACGTTGTTGGTGGCCGTCTGACTTGCCCGATTATATTGAATATCATGATAATGAGTGGGGAGTTCCTGTTGATGATGATGAACGCTTGTTTGAGAAACTTTGTCTTGAAGGGTTTCAGTCTGGCCTTTCATGGCTCACAATTCTGCGGAAACGCGAAAATTTCAGGAAAGCATTTTGCAATTTTGAAATTGAGAAAGTCGCAGCTTTTACACAAGACGACATTGAACGTCTCGTTTTAGATGCTGGTATTATCCGTCATCGGGGCAAAATTAAATCAGCGGTCAATAATGCAAATCGTGCACTTGAGATGCAAAAAGAGTTTGGTTCACTCGGGCATTATTTTTGGGCGCAGGAACCGGATGAGAGCGAACGACCTGATAAATGTGATTATGCAACGCTTCGAACGCTAGGTAAGACCGAGCGATCAACTACAATTTCAAAAGACCTTAAGAAAAGAGGGTGGAGCTTTGTTGGCCCCACAACAGTTTATGCCTTTATGCAAGCCATGGGCATCGTCAATGATCACGTTGAAGGGTGCCATCATCGCGCAATAATCGAGGAAGCCAGGCGTAATTTTAAGCGTCCAACGGGCTAATATTGAGCAATTTCAAGGGTTCAAAAATCAACAACAAAGCTTGCTGCATCGGGCAGGATGCGGTACGAAGCGGCGAATTACAATTATCTGAGATTTCCAGCAGAGTTTCCTATGGCTAAAAAGAATAAGAAAGCACCGAAATTAAGGGCACGTTTGCCGCGTGGTTTTCCTGATCGTACACCGTTTGACATCAGAGCAACCGAAGAGATGCTTGGTAAAATCAAAACAGTTTATGAGCGTTTTGGTTTTGAACCTGTCGAAACGCCAATGTTTGAATATACCGATGCGCTGGGTAAGTTTTTGCCAGATACAGATCGTCCTAATGCCGGTGTTTTCTCTCTGCAAGATGATGATGATCAATGGATGAGCCTGCGCTATGACCTAACCGCGCCGCTAGCTCGCCATGTCGCTGAAAATTTCAACGAAATCCAACTGCCATATCGTACCTATCGTTCAGGTTGGGTTTTTCGCAATGAAAAACCCGGGCCGGGCCGCTTTAGACAATTCATGCAGTTCGATGCCGATATCGTCGGTGCACCGGGCGTGCAAGCCGATGCCGAAATGTGCATGATGATGGCTGATACGATGGAAGCACTTGGAATTAAGCGCGGGCAGTATGTAATTCGTGTGAACAATCGGAAAATTCTTGACGGACTTATGGAAGCTATTGGGCTTGAGGGTGAAGAAAATGAAGAGAAACGCCTCACCGTGCTACGTTCCTTAGATAAACGGGATAAGTTTGGAGTTGAAGGTGTTCAGCTTTTACTCGGAAAAGGTCGATGGGATGGCGGTTCTGAGGGCGAGGGTGACTTCACAGAGGGTGCGGGTTTGAATGATAACCAGATTACTATTTTAACCAAAGTGTTTTTGAGTAAGCCAACGGATGACGAAACATACAATGCGATAGAGGATCGGCCAAATACTGTTATAAAAGTGCAACCTGCTAGAGCTTCTATCGGACCAGATTCTGCAACTTCGAAGGCGACACCTGAGGCAGCCAGTCAAAATGTCGTAGATAAAACCAAGCATTCCAACATCGGTATTGTGAACTTCATAAAAGCGCAATGCAGACTTTTCAACTTATTAGGCAATCAAAACCTCAATACTGGTGTCGATGAATTGAGCCAGATAGCGTCGCTAGTGGAACGTTGCGGATACACTTCAGATCAAATTCTAGTGGATCCTTCCTGCGTACGCGGCCTCGAATATTACACAGGCCCAGTTTACGAAGCCGAACTACTCTTCGATGTTGTCAACGAAAAGGGCAAAAAAGTCCAGTTCGGATCAGTTGGCGGCGGTGGTCGCTACGATGGTCTAGTGTCTCGCTTCATGGGCCAGCCCGTTCCTGCGACAGGATTTTCCATTGGCGTTTCGCGCTTAATGACAGCGCTGAAGAACTTGAAAAAAATTGGCGGTGAGCAAGACATTGGTCCTGTGCTTATTACGGTTATGGATAAGAAGATGCTGGCTGATTATGCCAAAATTGCCAACGATCTGCGCAAAGCGTTAAATCCACTTGGCGACGATGGACAGCCAATTGGTCCGGTTATTCCTGTTGAACTTTATCAAGGCAACCCAAAGAACTTTGGTAATCAGCTTAAATATGCGGATCGCAGAAACGCGCCAATTGCCATCATCCAAGGGTCAGATGAGAAGGAAAATGGTGAAGTCCAGATCAAAGACTTGATTGAAGGTAAGCGCATTTCTGAAAATATTGAAGATAATGCAGAATGGCGTGCTATGCGCCCAGCGCAGGTTTCTGTGCCTGTTGATCAAATAGCCGAGAAAGTAAAAGAAATTCTCGCAGCACAACAGGCAGACCGTGAAGCACTCGATAGCGGCAGTTAGGAACTAAGCCTATGTATCCTTCAAGCATGAAAAAAATGATGCTGGCGATGGAAGAGAGCCTCGTTCAATGTGGTACAGAGCTCATCGATTGCGATATTGTGCAACCTGCCGAGCCATTTTTAAATATGGCTGGAGAAGATTTACGTCGCCGTATTTTTCTAACCCAAAGCACAAATGGCCAGAACCATTGTCTGCGCCCCGAATTTACAATTCCGGTATGTTCAGATCATATTCAAAATAATGGCAGCGCACCCCAAAGGTATGGATATCTCGGCCCCGTATTCAGGCAGCGGCAGGTTGGAAAAACTGAATTTCATCAGGCTGGTATCGAAGACTTAGGCGATCCAGATATTGCAAAAGCCGATGCATTGGCAATTTCAGATGCCATGCGTCTGACCAATCAATATTGCAACAATATATCAACGCTCACAACATTAGGTGATCAAAATATCTTTGCCACCGTTTTGCAAGCACTCGGGCTGCCTCTTGGCTGGCAACAAAGACTGCTTCATGCATTTGGAAATCCAGATGCGCTCGAGCTGATGCTAACGACTTTAAGAAATCCGAGCGATACATCCAATCTTGATGCTAAACTTTCGATCATTATTGAAAATGAAGACCACAAGGCGCTAGCATCTTATCTAGCTAACATTATGCAGGAAACAGGTTATTCCACCCATGCCAGCCGCTCACCGGATGAGATTGCGGCCCGGCTGATTGAACAGCAGCAATTGGCAAAAGTACACTTAAGCGATGAACAATTTTCAATACTGAGTAAATTTTTGTCGATGGAACTGCCCTTGAGCGAAGCACTTAGTTCTCTGACAAGTTTTGCTTCTGAAGCGAATTTGGATATTCAAAAGGCATTTGAACTTTTTTCTGCACGTATTTCTCAGTTAGAAAACTTAGATATCGATTCATCGAAAATACAGTATGTTGCAGCATTTGGCCGACCACTTGATTACTATACTGGTCTAGTTTTCGAAGTATCCAATAGGGCAAATGATGAGGTTTTGGCAGCTGGAGGGCGATATGATCGACTTATGTCGCTGCTGGGCGCAAACAGTGTCACACCCGCTGTTGGGTTTTCATTGTGGCTTGATAGATTCGAGGTTGCGTAAATGACAATTACCATAGCGCTCCCATCAAAGGGCAGAATGAAAGAAGCCACATTGCAAGCATTTTCAGATGCTGGCATGACAATTCAATCCATCGGCAATGATCGATCTTACCACGGGCGCGTTGTGGAAAATGCTGATATTGAAATTGCCTTCATGTCCGCAAGCGAAATTGCAAAAGAACTCGCAACAGGGGCTGTAGATTTCGGTGTAACCGGCGAAGATCTGGTGCGCGAGCAAATAGCAGATGCAGATGATTATGTGTCCTTTTGCGCACGACTTGGTGTTGGTCAGGCTGATGTGATCGTTGCTGTTCCAGATTTTTGGTATGACGTGACAACAATGGCCGATCTTGGTGATGTGGCCACGGGCTTTCGCCAAAAGCATGGGCGTAGATTGTCCATCGCAACAAAATATTGGCAACTTACGCGAGATTTTTTCTCATCGACCCACGGTATTCAGCTTTATAGAATTGTGGAAAGTCTTGGTGCGACAGAGGGAGCGCCTGCTGCGGGAACGGCGGATATCATAGTTGATATTACATCGACCGGCTCAACCTTGAAGGCCAATCATCTGCGAGTTTTGGATGATGGTGTCATTCTAAAATCAGAGGCTTGCTTCATCGCTTCAAAACAATCCAAAGCGAAAGATACCGATCTTTATAGGAAGATGAGCACCATATTTCCCGTTACTCATAATTAATCAATATTCTGACTGAACAGTACTATGCAACTTTACTGTCTGAATTTTTGCGCGGGTTCTTTGTGAAAATGCGGGAATATAAACACACCTTTTATAATCGCTTCGGACACGTTCTCGATGATGGACTCCCCGATGACTACAACCGGTTGTTCGTGTCCATCAGTGCCAATAATTGTGGTTGAGTACGAAAAAGTTGAATTCTGCGCGCAAACAACATCAAAAATTTCGGTAATACGGTCTCTATCTTCAGGTGTATAACTATTGATAAGCGGAAGTAAGCCGCAAGAGGAGGAGATATTGTGTTGATAGGACGACAAGTCGCCAAGCGTAAAAATACCTGATTCCGCAGACGCGTACCAATCTTCGATTTGGCAATAGTTCGCTAGCAGTTCCAGATCGATGTTCTGGAGACTAGCAGTATGTGGCTGTAATGTTAACAGCGAGCTTTTACTCGATACTTTAAACACGAACCACTGCCCCAGACCCAATTTCTTGAAATGAACATGTATTCAATAACTGAAGTCTGCCAATGAAAAGTTCTAAATCTTTTAGACTTTCCAAGAGCTCATTTATCAGATGGCGCTATTTAGCGTCGGAGGGAGGTTTAATCCTCCCGAATACAACCATAAGATAGCAACCGTTGAACGAAGTATCAAATATATTGTTAATTTAGAGTTAATTCTGAATTCTTTAATTGATTGTCGTTGCGGGTTGAAAAATGTAAATCAATAAAAAAGGGCGACCAAATGGACGCCCTTTAAAGTAGAATAGTCTATATAGACGAATGACTTACATCATGCCGCCCATTCCACCCATGCCGCCCATGTCTGGCATTCCACCAGGACCTGCCGCAGCTTCTTGTGGAATTTCAGCAATCATTGCTTCTGTTGTGATCAATAGACCGGCAACTGATGCTGCATCCTGAAGAGCTGTACGAACAACTTTAACCGGATCAACAATACCCATGGAAATCATGTCGCCATATTCGCTAGTTTGAGCGTTGTAGCCGTATGTAGCATTGTTTTCGTCGAGGATTTTACCAACAACAACAGATGCTTCATCGCCAGCATTTTCAGCAATCTGACGAGCAGGTGCTTGTAGTGCACGACGAACGATGTTGATACCAGCTTCTTGGTCAGAGTTTTCACCCTTAGCAGAAATACCAGCAGATGCGCGAAGAAGCGCAGTTCCGCCACCAGGGACGATACCTTCTTGAACAGCAGCACGTGTTGCATTCAATGCATCATCAACACGGTCTTTACGTTCTTTAACTTCAACTTCTGTTGAACCACCAACACGGATAACTGCAACACCACCAGCTAGTTTAGCTAGACGCTCTTGAAGTTTTTCTTTGTCGTAATCAGAAGTAGTTTCTTCGATTTGAGCTTTGATCTGTGACACGCGGCCTTCGATTTCAGCTTTTTGACCAGCGCCATCAACGATGATTGTGTTTTCTTTTGTGATGTTTACGCGTTTAGCAGTACCCATCATGTCCAAAGTAACATTTTCAAGCTTGATGCCAACGTCTTCAGAGATCACTTGACCACCTGTTAGGATAGCGATGTCTTCAAGCATTGCTTTACGACGATCACCAAAGCCAGGAGCTTTAACAGCAGCAATTTTCAAACCACCACGCAGTTTGTTAACAACAAGCGTTGCAAGAGCTTCGCCTTCAATGTCTTCAGCAATGATAAGAAGTGGTTTAGATGTTTGAACAACAGCTTCAAGAACAGGAAGCATTGCTTGTAGGTTAGAAAGTTTTTTCTCGTGAAGAAGAATATAGCAATCTTCAAGTTCAGAAATCATTTTCTCAGTGTTCGTTACGAAGTACGGTGACAAGTAACCGCGGTCGAACTGCATACCTTCAACAACTTCAAGCTCTGATTCAGCAGTTTTCGCTTCTTCAACAGTGATAACGCCTTCGTTGCCAACTTTTTGCATTGCTTCCGCAATGTCAGCGCCGATTTGTGCTTCGCCATTGGCAGAAATCGTACCAACTTGTGCAACTTCTTCAGAAGTTTTGATTGGTTTAGCAGAATCTACAAGTGATGCAATCACGTCTTTAACGGCCATATCAACGCCGCGCTTTAGATCCATTGGGTTCATGCCAGCAGCAACGGCTTTGCCGCCTTCGCGAACGATAGATTGTGCAAGAACTGTTGCAGTTGTTGTACCATCACCTGCAGTGTCATTGGTTTTAGATGCAACTTCACGCAACATTTGTGCGCCCATGTTTTCAAACTTGTCTTCAAGTTCAACTTCTTTTGCAACTGAAACACCATCTTTTGTGATGCGTGGAGCACCGAAAGATTTGTCGATAACAACGTTACGGCCTTTTGGACCAAGTGTAACTTTTACAGCATTTGCAAGAACATCAACACCATTAAGCATTTTCTCGCGAGCTGAACGGCCAAATTTAACTTCTTTAGCAGCCATGATTTTTCTCCTTGGGGCGGTTCCTATCTATGTGGAAGTGGCCCTAGATTTAAATGAATTGGTTGATTGGAGGCAAAAAGCCTTAGCCCAAAATACCCATGATGTCAGATTCTTTCATGATCAAAAGGTCTTCGCCTTCTAAAGACACTTCAGTGCCTGACCATTTGCCGAACAAGACTTTGTCGCCAGCTTTAACTTCAAGCGCAACAAGTGCACCTTTGTCGTCACGTGCGCCTGCGCCAACAGCGATGACTTCACCTTCGGAAGGTTTTTCTTGTGCTGTATCTGGGATAATAATACCGCCAGCAGTTTTAGCTTCTGACTCAACGCGACGTACGACGACGCGATCGCCTAGCGGACGGAAATTTGTGTTTGCCATTTTCTCTACCCTAATCTCTCAATACTGGAGTGGACTATTGTTGTTTTCAAAATTAATTTGAATTTGTTAGCACTCTTATACGAAGAGTGCCAAGCGAAGTTGATCTAGGGGTTCGGGAGTAAATTGTCAAGAACATGAGATGATTCTTTCGACATAATTTTAGTTGATTTTGGCTGCATAACCGTGAGAAGGCTCTGCCTACTACCTCAGCTACCCATTCATATGTAACGGGTTTGCTTTGCTAAATTTGTCGTGGGAAGGGTAAGAGTTATGTGTAGAGTTTTATTTTATTGTTCGTACAGATTTGGTCAATATTTAGAAATGCAATCATCACGATCGATAAAGTGTGTATTATGCTGCTGTTGATGAGCTCTCGTTCTGCTATGCTCCGATTATTATTGCTAGTAACTCTTACAGTTGGTGGCGCTGTCACCGCGATTGGCGTAGGAATGCCAATTCCGCTGCTGACTGGCCCGGCAATCGTCACAACAATTGCAAGTGTTTCCGGTATCGATTTGCAGTTTCCAATGCGGGTTCGGGATGTAATATTCCTGTTTGCCGGGATAGCAATTGGCGCGACAATATCACCAGAATCGATAGCAGCGCTTACTCGGTGGCCGTTTGCCTTTGCCATTTTGGCAATATCGGTATTAGTAATGATTTTGGTCGGCCAAAGATTTCTGCAAAGGATAATGCGAACTGACGCACGCTCCGCGCTTCTGGCAGCCACACCCGGTCACTTGAGCTTCGTTATTGCATTAGGTGAAGATCTCAGACTGGCAACTGATAAAATGGCGGTAGTGCAATCAATTCGATTGTTATCACTAACGTTACTCGTGCCATTTGCATTTAAGTTAAGCGGAGTTGAGACAGGTGTTGGGATAGGGCCAACACAAGGAACTGAGATGAGCCTGTTGCAAACGGCTACCTGTGCAGTTTGTGCAGTCGCAATTGTACCTATTATCAAAGTTACAAAATTATCAGCACCAGTGTTAATGGCGGGCATGGTTGTTGGAGCTGTTGCACGTTTGACGGAGTTTGCACCTGGCGGGTTGAGCCAATGGATAGCATTTCCGGCTTTGGCAGCCATCGGCGCATTGATTGGTACTCGCTTCGCAGGCATCAGCATAACCCAACTGCGAGAATCAGCAGTTGCGGGTCTGGTAAGCACAGCACTTGCTGCAACGTTGACACTAGTGGCAGCTTGGGCAGCAACTGGTATCGTGCAAATGCCATTGACGCATGTCTTTGTGGCTTTTGCACCTGGTGGACTGGAGACAATGGCTATTATGGGCGCAGCTATTGGAGCGAACCCTGGGTTTGTTGCCGCCGCACATGCGGGTAGATTGTTATTATTGTCGGTCGTAATTCCAATATTGATCAGCAGGATGCAAAACTTCTGAGAGATTAACAAATGTTTGAACCCGTATCGTGAATACATGATGTTTTGAAGTATACCGCTTGCAAATCTACATTTTCATACTTTATATAATTAAGGGTTGATTGCGACGCCTAATTTGACCTGATGAATTAAACTATTCCAGGTGAGATTTCAGTCTCTGAAGAGCAAGCTCCCACTTTGCGCCCACATGGACCAAATAGTCATTAGCCTCCTCAAGGCGGGCGGGTTCCAGTTTATAGAGTGTTTCACGACCCGCTTTCTCTGTAGAGACTATTTTGGCATCGGCCAAGACCTTAAGGTGTTTGCTTATCGCTTGTCGGGATACATCTACTCCCTCACAGAGCGAAGTAATTGACATAGTATCTGTTTCTTTCAAACGCTCCACTATAGCAAGTCGTCTGTTATCTCCTAGAGCAGAGAATGTGTTTGCCAATTCCGTGGATGATTGATGTTGGCTAAGACTCACTTTAAATGCTCCTGGATATTTGCTGTTTGAAATTCCCATCCGACTTGATTATCGCGGAAAACTTGAAGACGTCTCTGGTTTGGTAATTTTTCAAATCCACTTTCGCGAACCGTGAGTTTTGAGCCGCCACTATGTGGCTCTAGTATGAACGTGACTAATGTTGTTTTACCCTCAATATTTGGATCATCAGGTTCTATCGTTTCATCTATCGGCCAAGAGAAACTGAAATAATTTGGCTCCTCCATAGCTTCAATTCTAATCCAAAATGGCAAGCCTTCGTGTCCAGGTAAAGTCATTTTTCCGTAAATGACTTTACCTTTCGCAAATTGGTCATTTAGAGTAACTCGAAACCATGTGCCGAATTCCATATGATCTGTAACCGCAACCCACAAACGTTCAATGGGCACGTTTACATGGATAGAGCGAATGATCTGATCGGTCATTTTATTTATCTTCCTGAATACAAAACGGGGCAACTTGTATGGCCCCGCCCAAAGTGTCGCTGAGGATTAGTGTGTTTCAACGCCATCTATAAGATGAATGATAGATGCCGGATTTGAAATCCAATACCCGTCAAATTCATCTCCTAATGGTTCGATAGTATCGCAGCGCGAGATGCCAGCATTGTTCAAATGATTTTCTGCAGCCGAACTATTGCTTGTTATAACTTGAAGCCAAATCTCAGCTTGGCTGACTGTATTAACGCTGTCGATCCATAAATTGTTTTCCCCAAATTTAAACACAGTACTTTCCTCATTCTGGTTGGGAAGCTCTGCAAGCTGCAACACATCCCGATAGAAAGCTACAGTCGCTTCATATTGATGTGGCGGAACTTTCATTGCGATATTGGGGCCACCTTGAAATTGTGTCTTCATAATAATCATCCTTCAAGAGTCTGTTAGGTATATGTGCAACCATATTGTTGCATATATCTTGATCTATCTGTTTATGCAACCCTATGGGTGCATATAATGTGTTTTATTATGTGCATTTTCTCATGGAGGCATAAGTTTTCAGATAATCTGAGCACTGACTGAGCACTGGCATTGTTTTATTACGTGACTAAAAAAGGCACTCTTGGATAAGGTTGATTTCTGTTTTCCTGATAATAGAATAAATTGGGGGAAGTTATGGAGCGAGATTTTTGTTATGGGCATGCTGATAGATGGTAAATGGGATAATGAAGCAGATCGCTCAATGGTATCTGGTACTTATCGCCGAGAGGAAAGTACTCTTGATACAACCATTGACCAAGAAATATTGCATGCTTTGCAGCATGATGTAGGGCGGTTTATTCTCGTCGTTTCAGCAAGTTGTCCATGGTCACATGGCGCAGTAATTGCTCTGGTTCTCAAAGAACTTTCTGAGAATGTGCTTATACAATGGGCAGGCGGATTACGCGTTGAGGGTTATGGATTGCTGCCAGATGGTCCTATTACGGGGTCTAGTAATATTCAACATGCCCATCAGCTCTACTCTGTAACAGACAAAAACTATACTGGTCGCGCGACTGTGCCGATGCTTTGGGATAGTAAGCGTCAGTCGATTCTGTCTAATTCATCTGCAGATATTATTTTGGCTTTTTCTCATGCTGGGCACGGTTCTGAATTACGACCCGAAATGTTAGTGAGCGAGATTGATGCCCTAACGAGCGATATATTCAATGGTCTTTCAAATGCTGTTTACCGTGCAGGTAAAGCGGAGCAGCAAGCAGAATATGATGAAGCAGTCGACACCGTGTTTGCGACAATGGATTATCTTGAAGATCGTTTGATGGATCAGCACTTTCTCTTTGGCAGTAATTTAACGATTGCTGATATTCGCCTCTTTGCGACTTTAGTTCGTTTTGATACGGTTTATGTCACACATTTTCGTTGTATAAGAAAAAGGCTGGTGGATTATCCAGCTCTCTGGCGATTCACGCGCCGTATTTTTCAGATGCCCGGTATTCGTGAAACTGTCAATTTTGAAGAAATTCGTTTTGGCTACTATGTGAATGATGGAAGCCACAATCCATTTGCTATTATTGGGCAGCAACCTTTAATCAATTGGGATAATCGCGATGGGCTTGATTGAAAGCTATCATTGGAAAGGCTCTAAAGCCATCATGAGCATGTTTAGAGCAAACATGCTTTAGTGTAATTTTCGTAATATTTGAAATAAATTTACATAGTTTCCATGTTGCGACATTCGTCTTAAGAGGGCTGGTGCACACTCATTTAGCAATAGTTATCGATAACACTTGACAAATGTTACCGGTAACATATTATTCCTTTCATTGGCGTTGAACTTTTAGTTCTGGCCAATTGGAGGAAATATAAGGTGTTGAATTTTAAGCTCAACCCATGCGCGTGGCGTATTTTGGGAAGCGGCTTTCTGTTGCCTTTTGGGAGGAATAATGGTCGAGAAGAAGCCCATAATTTCAATGCGTGGCATTGTGAAGAAATTTGGTGGTGTGGTCGCACTCAATGACGTTGATCTTGATGCCTATTCAGGTGAAGTCCTGGCAATCGTTGGAGATAACGGCGCTGGAAAATCTACACTTATTAAAATTTTGACCGGTGTTTATCAGCCAACTCAAGGGTCTATTTCGCTCGACGATAGTCCTCTTGAGATGAATAGCCATGCCGATGCAATCAAGGTTGGTATTGATGCTGTATATCAAACGCTTGCGCTCGCTGATCATCTAGATCCTGCCGCCAATCTTTTTTTGGGCTCAGAACTCACTAGAAACTTTTTTGGAATGACATTTCTGGACAATAAAAAAATGCGCTCAGAAGCCAAGCGCGTGCTCAAGGAACGTTTAGGCGTTACCTTACGTAGTATGGATGCCGAAACATCCAGCCTGTCGGGTGGTCAACGCCAGGCTGTGGCGATTGCACGCGCAGTTTATAATGCAAATTTACGTGTTTTGGTTATGGATGAACCCACTGCGGCCCTTGGCCCGCAGGAAACAGCACGCACTTTAACGCTCATAAAAACACTTAAGGCTCAGGGGTTGGCTGTTATTCTTATTTCTCATTCATTGGATGATGTGATGGAAGTTTCAGACCGTGTTCACGTGATGAGGCGCGGTAAGAAAGCCGGCGTGTTGACCACTGAGAATACAAATAATGAAGAAATTTTGGGAATGATCGTTGGCGCGGTCAATGAAGCGGCAGCTTAAGCGCTTTTAGGGAAGAACAATGAACACTATTATACAAGATAACTCAGCGCTGACATTTAAAGATAGGATTGAACCTTATATTGGTTTTATCGGCCCGGTTGCCATGATCCTCGCTGTAATCATCTTCATGGGTATTGTGGAACCCGCTCGTTATTTCCGTGCATCGAACATGGAAATCATTCTGTTGGATGCAGCACTTTATATGCCGATGGCAATGGCAATGACATTTGTCATTACCCAAAGAGGCATTGATTTATCTATAGGTTCAGTAGCGGCTCTCACTGGTATTGTGATGGCGTTTTCGATCAAGGTTTACGACTTTCCGGCTTGGATTGCAGTTTTTATTGGTATCATGTTTGGCGCCACCCTTGGTCTTATCAACGGTTTGGTGATTACACGCCTTAAAGTTCCAGATCTAATTGGCACTTTAGCGATGGATCTGGTTTATCGTGGGTTTGCACTTATTCTGGCAAAGGGTCTAGTACTATCTCGTTTTCCAGATCTCATTACAACAATTGGCCGTGAACGAATTCCATTTTTCTTGCCAGTGCCAGTTCTTATCGGTATTGCAACCATGATCGGCGGATTCATTTTACTCCGAAAAACCTATTTCGGGCGATATACAATCGCAATTGGGTCCAGTCCTGAAGCTGCCGAAATGACTGGTATCTCAGTCGATCGTCATCGCATTTATGCTTATGTTTTGATGGGGGCTGCTGCTGGCCTTGCTGGCGTGATGTTGACAGGAAAACTGAACGCTATTCAGGCGACATCCGCACCTTATTTCAACTTGCACGTTATTGCAGCTGTTGTGGTTGGAGGGACGTCTTTATTCGGTGGTCGTGGTTCATTAATCGGATCGTTTGCAGGTGTTATGTTGCTTGCGATGATGGTCAATGCGTTGGTGACATTGAGGATCGAGTTTTTCTGGCAATCAGTTGCCTCCGGGGTCGTAATTGTTTCGTCAGTTGCTCTTTACACCTGGCTTGAGAAGAAAGATCGAGATGGTGCTCGTGGACTGCTAGCTGGTCTGTTGTCACCCGACGGTCTTAAGACAATAAAACTTGGGGTCGGTCTAATGTGTGGAATTGCAGTCTTACTCATACTGGGATTTCTGTTCGCAGGAGGTGGTGTTCCAAGCAATTAAGCTTGAGATAGCCAAAAGAGGTCTTGTTTGATCGCAAACAGGTCATATTATAATACATAAACGGGAGGAATATTATGAAATACAATATCTTAAAGGCTTTATTGCTGACAAGTGCGTTGGCATTTTCTAGCACCGCAATGGCGCAAGATTTGCCGCTTAAAGCAATGGATGGTGATGCAGATCGCGACTATTGGTTATTTGAACAAGTTAACAAAGAAGGTTCACTCGAGGCGTTGCAGGCTGCTACCGGCGCGGATGCTGTAAAGCTTTCTGTTTCACAAGAAAAACCGATTGAAATCGCCTTGATTTATCCATCCGCCGACACATCTGATTTTTGGGCACGTGCATATCTAGCTTTGACAAAACGTCTCGACCAGCTAGGCATTACATACAAAACAACTGAATTTGCATCGCGCCAGATTGAGCATTCTCTTCAGTCAACTTATGCAACTCAGGTTGCGCAAGATAAAGACCTGTATGACTATGTTATTTTTGGTCCCTCAGAGCTGGCAACGCAAGCTGACAATATTGATAAGCTTGCAGCAGAAGATGATTTTGATACATTTGTTTGGGCATTCCATACACCGCTTAAATATCTTAAAAACCAGCCTGACATGTGGCTTGATTTCTCATCGGCTTACGGGGCCATAAAAATCTGTGATTATATGGTTGGGCGCCTAGGTAAGGACGTTACCTATGCAATGAACCGAGGGATTCCCGGTATTACGGACAATCAACGTTCTGGTGACTTCAAAGATTGCGTAGCTGAAAAAGGTAACTGGAATGTTGTGTATGAACATTATGGCGAATACCAGCGCGAAGGCGGATTTGCGGGAACCAACTTGATCCTACAAGCCTATCCTGAAGCAACGGTCATCCACAATGCCAATACTGCAATGTCGATGGGATCTGTTGAAGCACAGGTTGCAGCTGGTAAGGAGAAAGATATTTTCTCAACTGGTTGGGGTGGTACAGGCCTTGAGTTAGATGCAATCCGTCGCGGTGAACTTGATGCAACGCCTATGCGTATGGGTGATGATGTTGGTGCCGCAACTGCAGAAGCTATTAAAGCCGATATGGAAGGTCGCAACGATGAAATGCCATTGGTATTTCTCGGTCGTATCACTGTTGCGCATGATCAAATGAGTGCTGAAGAGATTGATAATCTTGAAAAAGAAGCATTCCGCTTCTCCGGTGTTGGCGCTTTAGATCGGTAATCTTAAAGTTCAAAAGAGGCGCCCCCCCCCAAGCGCGTCTTACAAACCACGCAACTCGAGAAATCATTTGCGTGGTTTTTCTTTGTCGTTTGCAAGCTTCCTGCTTGAGAGACCAAAATTCAATCTTTCTACTTGAGTTTATCCGCCAGTTGCTTCAAGACAGCATAATCATTTGATAGCTGTGTTTGGAGGCCGCTTCATGCTTGAAAAATTGAAAAGCCTAACTGACCTTGGTGACAAATATGATGTCATTTTAAGTGATGTCTGGGGTGTGCTGCATAATGGCGTGAGTGTTTATGAAGGCGCACCAAAAGTACTGTCGGCTCTACGTGAAGCTGGAAAAACGGTAATTCTAATCACAAATTCGCCACGTCGAAAGCAAGGTGTTGCATCCCAGCTTGAAATGCTTGGCGTTCCCCCAGAGGCTTATGATGACATTGTCACTTCGGGTGATCTAACACGACATCTTATAAAACAGATGCCAAAGAACGTTTTCTTCTTGGGCCCTGACCGTGATTTGCAAATATTAGATGGCTTGGATGTTGTGCGCGTAAAAGCGGAAGAAGCTGAAGCTATTGTTTGTACAGGTATGTTTGATGATAATGTTGAAAAACCAGAAGATTACTCAGATATGTTAGCGGAATTCAAGGTGCGAAATTTGCCATTTGTGTGTGCCAACCCTGACCTGATTGTCGAGCGTGGTGAGCGAATGATTCCGTGTGCCGGTGCGGTTGCCCAGCTTTATAAGCAAATTGGCGGTGACGTCTATGTCGCAGGGAAGCCGCATAAGCCGATGTATCAAACTGCCCTCGAAATAGCATCTAAAATTAGAGGTGAGATTGACCAATCTCGCGTTGTTGCGATAGGCGACGGAATGCCGACAGATGTGAAGGGTGCTATAAATTACGGTCTTGATCTGGTGTTTGTTGCCCATGGAATTCATATCCAGAATTATGGCGATAGTGATAATATTGATGAGTTAAAGCTTACAGGCTTTTTAGCCAAACAAGGTGTGCGTCCTAACTACTGGATGGAATGGGTATGTTAGGTGGGCTTTAAGTATGCGGATTAAGCGTTTCTCAGGAGAGACATCCCTTTCTGAAACATTGCGTGGCGGTGTCGTCGCTATTGGAAATTTTGATGGCGTGCATCGTGGGCATCAGTCCGTTTTGGATCGTGCTCTGGAAATTTCGCAAGACGCAAATGTACCTTCATTGGTCATGACATTCGAACCTCATCCTCGAGCCATCTTTCAACCTGAAAATGCGCCTTATCGTTTATCTCCAGCGTCGTTAAAGGCAAGAGTTCTGGGAGTTTTAGGGTTTGATGCAGTGATCGAGCAGAACTTTACCCGCGACTTTGCAGGTAAGTCTGCCGATGATTTCATACAGCATGTTTTGATTGAACAGCTTGGTGCATCTCATATTGTTACAGGATTTGATTTCCATTTTGGTAAAGGGCGCGAAGGTGGCCCGGCGTTCTTAATGGAGGCTGGTAAAATAAATGATTTTGGCGTCACACTTGTTGATGCGTTCCGTGATGAGGGTAGCCAGGTCATTTCATCAAGTAGAATTCGATCTTTTTTGAAGGATGGCGAATTGGGCGAAGCAAATTCGCTATTAGGATATCACTTCACGGTTTCAGGCGTTGTTGTCAAAGGTAAGCAACTCGGACGCACGTTAGGTTATCCAACAGCAAACATTTCATTGTCTGATGATGGTGGGCTAAAGACGGGTATTTATGCCGTTCGTTTTAGACTTGATGATGGTAAGCTTTATGATGGTGTCGCAAGTTTTGGCATTCGTCCTACTGTTGAAGATAATGGTGAACCGGTACTTGAGACATATATATTCGATTTTGATGGAGATATATATGGACAGACTTGCCAAGTAAGTCTTGTTTCATACCTTCGCGAAGAAGCTAAATTCGATGGATTAGATGCTCTTGTTGTTCAGATGAAAGACGATGAAGCTGAGGCACGTCAGGTTCTATCAACTATTTCACCTATAAGTCCGCTTGATCAAGCCATGTGTTTTAATGGCTAAAGAGGTACAAAAACTCACTCTAATAACTGGAGCGAGTTCCGGCATTGGACTTGAGCTTGCAAAATGCCTTGAGCAAACTCACCGTCTTATTCTCGTTGGACGTCGGCCTCTGTCAGATATCGATTATTCCTTTGCCGAAAATGTGTCATATATTCAGGCTGATTTTTCCAATCCTCACGCTGCAGTTCAGACAATATCAAATGCACTTGATGCATTTGGCATAGAAGTTCTTGATCACATTGTTCAATGTGCTGGAATGGGCATTTATGCATCCCCATTTGATGAGGAACTTCTTGGAATTGGAAATACTATCAGCGTTAACCTAACATTCCCGATATTGCTGACCAGAGAGCTTGTATCATTGTTAGAGGATTCTGCTGGCAAAATTACTCTGATTGGTTCTATCGCACATAAGGGTTCGCCTCAAATGGCAAGCTATGCCGCCTCAAAGGCTGGCCTAAACGGGTTTGCCCGCGCCTTACAATCCGAATGGCAAGATAGGATTGGCGTTCAGGTCATTCACCCCGGACCAACCTTAACGCCAATGCTTGAAAAAGCTGGATATAAACTGGGATGGGAGAAACATCTATTTGTTCCAGCAAATGTAATGGCTTCAGAGATCGCAAGATTAATGCAGACGAGGAAAATGAAAGCAACAGTGTTTATGGGCGCTAAGCTAAAGAGCTGGATGTTCTCAAATAGCCAATCGGTAAAGACGCGGACAACGGGGGATAAATCGTGAAAAGGTGGCATAGAGCAATGGTAACGGGTGCGGCAAGCGGCATTGGTCTGGCATTGTGCGAGAAGCTTATCCTACAAGGCGTGGAAGTCATTGCAATTGATGTCAATAATGTAAAGTTACAGAAGAATTTTGATTCTAATCTATTGAAATACATTGATATTAATCTTATTAACTCAAAATCAGTTAACAAATTGATTGAGCAACTCAAAAACATCGGAAAATGCGACCTCATTATTCATAATGCCGGCATTTCAGCAACTGGAAAGTTTGAAGAGATTGATCCAAAAGCCTACGAAAACCTTATCAGACTGAATGCAGGTTTTCCAATGCAGGCTTCAATCGCAATGGCTCGGGAGAATTGCTACGCGGACAATGCCAATTTGATCTTCATCTCATCGCTTTCTCATGCAACGGGATATCCGGGTGCGTCTGTGTACGGTGCAAGTAAGGATGCAATTGCTATTTTTGCCAAAAGCATTCGCAAACCCTTCGCAAAAAGAGGTATTGCAGTCACGACCGTTTTTCCAGGGCCTGTTCGAACAGCCCATGCTGAACGCCATGCCCCAAAGGGTGCAAGTGCAGAAAAGCGAATGATGCCAGAAGAGTTGGCAATGAGAATATTGAATGCGGCATCTCGGAACGCTAAAACTCTTCACCCTGGCGGTGTCGCTAAGATTACTGGCTTTTTAGGAAAAATTGCACCCAATTTCATGACCAAACTGATGCGCAAGATCATCTATGACAAACTGGATCGCGCCGTTTGGTAAAATCTCTGGTGGCGACCCTATGGTTTTAGACAACAAAAACACTTTTCTTGTAGGCAAAAAACATCTAATACATGTTTGAAATGAACAAGAGATTTGATTTGTTGAGCTTATCATTGAAAATAGCAGTTCGAATAATTCGAATTATAAGCCCGGTCTTCGCGTAATTACATTTGTAATCATAGTGGAGTCCCGGGATTTTGACGTTGCAACGTCGCCCTTCATATCTACGTAAATATCCTTATTGTCTGTGAGCAAAGAAAGCTCGGGCGTAAGGCAGATAAAAAGCCAATATTATGACAGACGAAACATTCGATTATTCAAAAACACTTAACCTGCCCAAAACAGATTTCCCCATGCGCGCTGGTCTTCCGAAAATGGAACCAAGTTTGATTGCAAAATGGGACGAGATAGGGCTTTACAAAGAGCTGCGCGAAACTTCCAAAGGCAGGCCGCAATATGTACTTCATGATGGCCCTCCCTATGCCAACGGTAACCTGCATATCGGTCATGCGCTCAATAAAATCCTAAAAGATATGATTACTCGCTCATTTCAAATGCGTGGGTATGATGCAAATTATGTACCTGGTTGGGATTGTCATGGCCTTCCAATTGAATGGAAGATCGAAGAACAATACCGCGCTAAGGGTAAAGATAAAGATGAAGTGCCAATCAACGAATTTCGCCAGGAATGCCGAGACTTTGCAGATCATTGGATTGGTGTGCAAACAGATGAATTCCGCCGCCTAGGTGTCGAGGGTGATTTTGAAAAGCCTTACAAAACGATGAATTTCTCATCAGAAGCCATAATTGCTGGCGAGTTGATGAAATTCGCACAGTCTGGTCAGCTTTACCGTGGTTCGAAACCAATCATGTGGTCCGTTGTCGAGCGCACCGCGTTAGCGGAAGCTGAAATCGAATATGAGATGTATGAATCTGATACGATCTGGACGAAGTTTCCAATCGTAAAGGGCCCAGAAGACCTCATTGGTTTATCTGTTGTTATCTGGACAACGACGCCTTGGACGATCCCAGGAAACCGTGCAATCTGCTATTCATCTAAGATCAATTATGGCCTGTATGAAGTCGCATCTGCTGAAAACGATTTTGGGCCACAAGCGGGCGATAAAATGATTTTTGCTGATGCATTGGCGCAAGAATGTGCTGAAAAAGCCAAGGTCGAATTCAAGCGTGTTCGTGATGTGACAAGCAAAGAGTTTGCTTCCATCACATGCGCGCATCCGCTTCGCGGTTTCAATGATGCCTATTCATTCAATGTACCGTTGCTTGACGGGGATCATGTGTCTGATGATGCAGGTACTGGTTTTGTGCACACCGCGCCTAGTCATGGTCGTGATGACTTTGAAATCTGGGTTGCTCGCCGCAATGAGATTGAAGCGCAAGGTATCTCGTCTGATATTCCGTTCCCTGTTGCAGACGACGGATCTTACACGGAAGAGGCGCCTGGGTTTGGCGATGTTCGCGTTATCGATGATAAAGGTAAGAAGGGTAAAGCCAACCAAGCAGTGATCACAGCGCTTATTGGCGAGAATAATCTCTTTGCCCGTGGTCGTGTAAAGCACGAATACCCACATTCATGGCGTTCTAAAAAACCGATCATTTTCCGCAATACCCCGCAATGGTTTGTATATATGGACAAAGATGGTGTTATAGGCGATGCATCAACCAGCAATGCCGGAACGCTTCGCCAAACAGCACTTGCCGCAATTGATGAAACTCGGTTCGTTCCTGCTGCAGGACAAAATCGCCTTCGCACAATGATCGAGCAGCGTCCAGATTGGGTTCTATCACGTCAACGTGCTTGGGGTGTTCCAATTTGCGTATTCCGAAATCCTGAAACCAATGAAATTATCCCGGGTCCGGATTTTGCTAAATCTGACGAGTTGGTGAGCCGTATCAAAGATGCATTTAAACAAGAAGGTGCCGATGCATGGTTTGCTGATGGTGCAAAGGAACGTTTCCTAGAGGGGATGGTCGCTAATCCTGATGAGTGGGAACAGGTGCGAGATATCTTGGATGTTTGGTTTGATTCGGGCTCCACGCATGCTTTCTGCCTAGAAGAACGCCCGGATCTGAAATGGCCAGCGGATCTTTATCTTGAAGGCTCTGATCAGCATCGAGGCTGGTTTCATTCATCATTGCTTGAAAGTTGCGGAACACGTGGCCGTGCTCCCTATGATGCTGTGCTGACGCATGGTTTCGTGATGGCCGAAGATGGGCGGAAAATGTCCAAGTCTCTTGGCAATGTTGTAACGCCGCAGGAAGTTATCAAACAATCAGGAGCTGATATTTTGCGCTTGTGGGTGTCCTCGGCTGATTATGCTGAAGATCTGCGTATCGGGCCTGAGATATTGAAAACATCCATCGATGCCTACCGTAAAATGCGGAACTCATTGCGCTGGATGCTCGGCACACTTGCCCATTATGATGGCGAGAAAGTCGCGCATTCAGAATTGCCGGAGTTGGAGCGCTTGATGCTGCATCGTTTGGCGGAGTTAGATGCTGTCGTGCGCAAGGGCTATGATGATTTTGATTTCAAACGCGTTTTTGCAAGTCTTTCGAACTTTATGAATTTGGAGCTATCAGCTTTCTATTTTGATATTCGAAAAGACACGCTTTATTGTGAGGGGCCATCAAGCCTGACGCGCAAAGCCTCATTGCAAACAATTGCTAAAATCTTTGATTGTCTTGTGACATGGATGGCACCAATGCTTCCCTTTACAATGGAAGAAAGTTGGCTAACGCGTTATCCTGAAGCAAAGTCAGTTCATCTCGCACAATTTGCTGATGTTGATTCAGCCTGGGTTGATCAGGCCTTGGCAGATAAATGGCATAAGGTAAAAACGGTTCGCCGTGTTGTCACAGGTGCTCTGGAAATTGAACGCCGTGAAAAGCGCATTGGTTCATCTTTGGAAGCAGCTCCAGTTGTTTATATCAATGACGATGAGTTGCTTGCAGTTGTTTCGGATATGAACTTTGCTGATATCTGCATCACATCAGATATCAGCATGCATTCCGGTCAGGCACCGGACAGTGCTTTTGTTCTTGAAGATACTGCATCCGTGAGCGTAGTGCCGGAACTTGCAACCGGTAAGAAATGCGCACGTTCCTGGCGCGTAACCAATGATGTTGGCTCTGTTGCCGATTATCCAGATGTATCTGCACGTGATGCTGCGGTGTTGAAGGAACTTAAAGCATTGGGACGTTTATAGAATATACGAGCGGAGCTGGGCCTTGATTAATGGTCCTGCTTCATGTTTTGTTATTCGCCTTGGAGTAACAATGACGTAACGATGATTGCGAATTTTGTTCCGATCAGGTAAAAGCTGCCTGAAATAAGCCGGAATCTGTGGTTATTGAGTATTGAATTGGGCGTTTTTGAGTGGGATTGACGGATGTTACTGACTGAAAATATCAAAAAATTTGTTTCAGGTTCTGTATTGCTTTTGGCGTGTTTGTCGCTGAGTGGCTGCTTATCCTCTCCGACTTATGGTACGGATAAAACCTCGTCGGAACAGCTGATAGATGATTTGGGCAATCTTGCGTCGCTTAAGACGCAAAAAGGTGCTGATATTGATTACAAGCCGCGCCCTGATTTAGTTCAGCCGCCTGCAGGATCCTCTTTGCCTGAACCGCAGACAAGTGTGGTGAAGAACGAGCAAATTTGGCCAGAATCTCCCGAAGAGATCAGGGATCGTCTGGTCGCTGATGCAGATGCGAACAGGGGTAAGTTAGGCTATCGTTCAGCGCTAACTGGTCCGGACCGCGCTAATCAGCGCTTAACTAAAAAGCAACAACGCCAGGCGTATTTGGAAGCTCGGAAGCTACAAAAAGGTCAGTATAAAGACCGCCGCTATTTATCTGATCCACCTGCGGGCTATAAAACTCCTGCAAATACAGCACCTATTGGTGAGCTTGGTGAAACAGAAAAGACAAAAGAACGTCTTGCTAAAGCTGGCGCAACTGTAAAGGGCACCGGTAAGCGCTGGTGGCAAGTTTGGAAACGCTAATAAGTTAGTTTTCCCGTTGCTTTAAGAAGAAGCTCTTTAATATGTCAGCACACATCGCTTCATTAAACCCAGAATAAACCTCCGGTGAATGATGGCAGGTATCTTGTTGAAAAAAACGAGGACCATTTAAGACCGCGCCACCCTTCACATCTTCAGTGCCAATATAAAGGCGCCGAATGCGAGCAAAAGAAATAGCAGCGGCGCACATCGCGCATGGCTCTAACGTTACATAAAGGTCAAGGTTGGTTAGGCGTTCAGAATTCAGGATCTGTGATGCCTGACGAATAGCCAAAATCTCCGCATGCGCTGTTACATCGTTCAATTCTCGTGTGCGATTACCTGCTCTGGCAATAATCTCGTTATCTTTGACGATAACGGCGCCAACAGGCACTTCATCGCGCTGGGAAGCAAGTTTAGCTTCCTCAATCGCAAAATTCATAAAGCTTTCTTTTGCCAATAGAATTATTTCCTTAACCTTGCTGCATGAAACTGATAGGACAGCCCCAAGCAGAGGCAAACACCATATGAGCAAACAAGACAAGCCCCCATTTCGTGGCAATAAAACAAAATCAGGCGACAAAAAGCCATTTAAGCGCGATGATAAGCGTTCTTCTTCTCCTGAAAAGGTGGAATCCGCCCCCGTTCTGGTCGAAGGCCGAATAGCAAAAGTTCTTGCCCGTTCGGGTGTTGCATCCAGACGCGAAGTTGAGCGAATGATTGAAGAAGGCCGTGTGAAGGTCAACGGAAAAGTGCTGGATACGCCTGCACTGAATGTATCGAGCACGGATAATATCGAAGTAGATGACAAGCCTGTCGCTTCAATTGAGCGTACGAGACTTTGGTTATATTATAAACCACAAGGTCTTGTGACGACAAATAATGATCCTGAGGGACGTCCAACCGTATTTGAAAAACTGCCAGAAGAATTGCCCCGCGTGATGTCTATTGGTCGTTTGGATATCAATACTGAGGGTCTTTTGCTCCTAACCAATGATGGGGGACTTGCACGCACTTTGGAACTACCATCCACGGGTTGGCTTCGCCGTTATCGTGTGCGTGCGCATGGTAAGATTGATCAGGCTCAACTAGATGAGCTTAAGGACGGTATCGCAGTAGAAGGCGTGCTTTATGGCTCGATTGAAGCCACGTTAGATCGTGTTCAGGGTTCTAACGTATGGATCACGATGGGTCTGCGCGAGGGAAAAAATCGCGAAATTAAAGTCGTGCTTGCCGCACTTGGGCTTGATGTAAACCGCCTGATCCGTCTTTCTTACGGTCCGTTCCAATTGGCAGAACTTGAAGAAGGAAAAGTTGTTGAAGTGCGTGGCAGAATGTTGCGCGATCAACTTGGACCACGCTTGATAGAAGATTCGGGAGCTAATTTTGATGCACCACTTCGCGAACATGAGAGCAAGGAAGAGCGTGAAAAAGCTGCGGAGTGGAAACCTCGCCGAAAACTTACAGAAGTTGAACGCAAAGAACGTGCACGTGATCGATTGAGCACAAGGCCAGGCGGTTTTGAAGATCGCAGTAAACGAGGCAAGTTTGATAAAGACGAACCTAAAGAAGAAAAAAAATCGGGTTACAGAGGTCCGCGTGATAGATCCGCTAATGTATGGATGGGTAAGGGGGCACGTCCAACAGTTGAGAAAAAAGAGGATGTAGCTGACCGAGGCCGCGAACCTGCCAAAGGCAATTGGCACCGATCTAAAGATAAGCTCGATCCTCAAAAAACGTTTCGCTCAAAAAAAAGTGGTGATGCGAACGGCAAAACGAGTTCTAATAAGGGCGATACTTCCAAAAACGCTAAACCTTTTAAAAGCAAGATGAAAAAAGGACCAAATGCGGATCGTCGGAGGTAAATATAAAGGGCGGCCCATTGCCGCTCCCAAAAGTAATGATATTCGACCGACAAAAGATCGGACACGTGAAAGCCTGTTTAATATACTCACACACAGCTACTCTGACCATCTGAAAGATGGGCGTGTTCTTGAGTTGTTTGCCGGAACTGGTGCTGTCGGAGTTGAAGCACTCTCACGTGGTGCAGAATTTGTTTTGTTCGTGGAGACGAGTATTGAGGGTCGTGGGCTTCTACGCCAGAATGTTGACAATTTGGCACTTCAAGGCTGCACACGTGTTTTCCGTCGAGACGCGACAAAACTTGGTCCTCGTGGGACTGTTGATAAATTTGACATTCTGTTTGCAGACCCTCCTTACAGTCAAGGCTTGGGTGAGAAAGCTATTAACACCGCAGCCGATCATGAGTGGCTTCGAGAAGAAGCTTTAGTCATCTTGGAAGAACATAGTGACATAGAGCCAAAGCTTGATGAACGGTTTGAGTTGCAGGACGCGCGTTCATTTGGCGAAACCAGAATGTGGTTCTATATTTATAACATCTAATGTGATCATAGATGGAGCCTATAAATGAGTGACAAAACAATTGCAGTGGCATTTGGTGGCGGTGGTGCGCGTGGTTTTGCTCATGTCCATGTCATCGAGGTGTTAGATGAACTTGGCCTGACACCTGTTGCCATAAGTGGCACATCTGTGGGGGCAATCATGGGGTCCGCCATGGCGTCAGGTATGAGCGGGCAAGATATCAGATCTTTTATTGATGATACGCTTAATGATCCAAAGGAAATCGCGACACGTGCGTGGAAAGCAAGGCGCCCCGGTTGGCGTGCCGTGTTTTCAGAAGGTGTCAGTCTCGGGCAGTTTAACATCGAACGGATTCTATCTGCGTTTCTGCCAGAGCAAATTCCACTGAGTTTTGATGATCTAAAAATTCCTACAAAACTGATAGCGACGGATTATTATGGCCATCATGAAACAATTATGGACCAAGGTGATCTGCATTCAGCCATAGCGGCATCGGCAGCTATTCCAGCAGTGTTTAAATCTGTAAAACGAGATGGACGATTTTTGATTGATGGTGGAATTTATAATCCGCTTCCGTTTGATCATCTTGAGGGTGTAGCGGATGTTGTGATTGCAATTGATGTTGCGGGATTTCCAAATGGCGATGATGGTAAAATACCCGGCACGACAGATGCGGCTTTTGGCGCAAGCCAATTGATGATGCAATCCATTATTGATCTCAGGCTCCAAAAATCACCACCGGATATATTCTTGGTACCCGATATCCATGATTTCCGCGTGTTGGACTTCTTGCGAGCCGATGAAATTCTTGCGTCGAGTGTTGGTATAAGAGATGATCTCAAACGAGAGCTAGAACGCGCTTTAAGTTAGAGTGCGGATGCCTTACCGCTTGTGAACGGGGATTGTGCAGCAGGTGGATAATGCAAGCCGTCTTGATCTTCATGATCTGCTTTCTCGGCAAGTTTTTTGACAACACGTAAGCAAACAACCGCACTCGCTATACCAAAGAAGACTGCTCCTAAACCATAACCCGCAAGAGCACCATTAATACCATAATATTGCGAGCCAATCCAAACAAAGGGGATAACACCCAATGTTGAGCGACCCCAGTTAAATAAGGTTGAATAGAGGGCAAACCCAAGATTATTAAATGCGGCATTTGCAGAAAATAACATGCCGTTGAACAGAAAACTGATGGCTATCCAGAGGCAGAAAAATGTGATGACGTCTCGTGCTTGACCTGTTGCACCAAATACATCGGCTATCGGTTCAACTGCGAGCGCCAGAATCGCGGATACGACTATGACGTAGACGGCGGTAAAGATAAAACTATCCTTAATTGCATCTTCAATCCGGTGGAATTTACGGGCACCTAAATTTTGGCCAAGAATGGGACCTATTGCGCCTGATAGTGCAAATAACGCACCAAAAGCAACTGGAATAATGCGGCCAACAACAGCCCACCCGGCCACGGCAGAGTCTCCATATTCGGCAACTGTTGCAGTCATGTAGGTGTTTCCAATTGGTGTTGCCAGTTGGGTCAAAATGGCAGGGCCGCCAATAATCATGAAGGGTTTAATCTCGCGAATGATGGTTTGCAGTGTCGGGAATGCAATTAAGTCATGTGTTCTAATTAGGACATAGAACCCGAAGCCAACCATGAAAAAACGCGAAATAACGGTCGCTGTTGCGGCACCGTTTATTCCCATGTCGAAACCAAAAATAAATAGGGGATCTAAAATGGCTGTGAGAAAACCAGCGCCTAGTGTTACGTACATTGCACTTTTAGCGTCACCAACTGCTCTTAGAAGCGAAGCGCAACACATTCCTAAGCCAAGAACGGGTAAAGATAATATAACGATTTCCATATAGCCTTGGGCTAGAACTGCAGTGTTTCCGGTGGCGCCAATCCAGGCAAGTAGGTCATCTATAAAGGGATAGGCTAGAGCAACGACAATTGCCGAAAGTGCAAACATATAGAATAAAGATGCGCCTGCAAGATTGCGGGCCTCTGCCTTGTCGCCACTGCCTAAGGCACGTGATGTGAGTGCAGTGGCGGCAATTGAGAGACCGATATTAAGCGACATTGTGAAAAATAACAGCGTGCCGGCATAACCAATAGCTGCAGCAAGTTCATCTTCACCAAGGAGTGAAATGTAAAACAGGTTAAATGCATCGACTAAAAAGATTGCCACAAGGCCGATGGAGCCGGTTGCCGTCATCGTCATAACATGACGCATTGTTGAACCCGTTACAAACTTCGGTTGGGCTTCAACAACATCTGTTTTTTCGCTCACCATTTAATTGCTGCCTTCTTGATTATCTGGTTTTGGCTTTACCAAGGGTTCAGGTTTGATTGGTTTTGTCAAAATCCGATCGCCTCCTGCAGCAACACCGTCTACTTCTTGCAGAGCAAGGCGTTCTTCATCGCGGTGCCGGACTTCATCAGATATTTCTGATGATAATTGTTCTGTCATACCAAGATGTTCAAGTGTTTTGCGGCCAAATTCGATACCTGATTCGAAGGTTTCTCGGATTTCGTATTCAACACCCGTCGCTCGTAGTGCCAGCGTGTGTGCACGATCATATGAACGAACAAAAAGCTTTACGTTTGGATATTCGGAACGAATAAGTTCAACGATTTTATCCGTTGTGTCGCGCTCATTTGTGCAGACAGCAACTATTTTTGCGCGTTCAATTCCCGCTGCTTTGAGCACATCGCGGCGGCGGCCATCGCCAAAGTAAATTCGGAACCCAAATTTCCGCGCATTGCGAATACGTTCTGCCGATTGATCAAGAATAGTAACATCCGTTCCGCCGGTTAGAAAAACTTGTGATGCAATTTGACCAAAACGAGAAAATCCGATCATCAAAACATCGGATCCCGCGTCCTTGAAATCTTCTTCCATGCCCTCATCTGCAACATTGGATAATAGCATGTTTCCAACTCTAACAACCAGCGGAGTAAGTGCCATGGAGATTGTAACAATGGCAACAAGTGTTGATGCTGTCGATTGCGATAGTAGTTGATTTGCGGTAGCTGCCGTAAACGCTACAAAACCAAATTCACCGCTTTGGGGTAAAATGCTTGCTACGCGAATTGCTTCGTTCGAGTGCGAACCAAACCCACGACACAATTGATAAATGACGATGGCCTTCACAGACATGATGATAGGGACTGACAAAAGGATCAAAAGCATATTTTCATAAATAACTTGAAGATCGAGAGACAAACCGACAGCCATGAAAAACAAACCGAGTAAAATTCCACGGAATGGTTCGATATCTGCTTCAAGCTCGTGCCGGAATGATGATTCTGATAGCATTACTCCGGCGATGAAGGCACCGAGCGCCATGGAAAGTCCGGCATATTCCATCATGGCGCCGGCAGCTAAAACGACGAACAGGGCCGCAGCAATCATGGCTTCCTTGGCGCCAGTACTCGCAATAACTTGAAAAAGCGGGTTGAGTAAGTATCGACCCGTTAAAATCAAAAAGATAATGGCAAGTGCCGCAATCGTCACGTCTTGCAACATAGAATCGGTGCTAGGGTCTGCACTTGGTGCAAGAATTGCAACCAATGCAAGGAGTGGGATAATCGCAATGTCTTGGAAAAGCAGGATCGAAAAAGCTTTTTGGCCATAGGATCGATTAAGATCACCGCTTTCGTTTAGAATTTGCAGTGTGAATGCTGTTGATGACAAGGCAAGACTAAATCCGATAACAATGGCTGTCGAAATACTGTCTACAGCAAAGTAATAACTAAACGCCATCAATATCAAGCCTGTCACAAGCACTTGTATGCTGCCCATTCCAAGGATGTCACGCCGCATGCGCCAAAGGCGAGAGGGTTTCAATTCCAGACCAATGATGAATAGAAGGAGCACAACACCTAACTCTGCGACATGCAAAATCTTCTCACTATCTGCAATGAACCCCAATATAGGTCCGATGACGATGCCGGCTGTCAGGTAGCCTAAAACCGTGCCCAAACCGATGCGTTTAAATAGAGGTGCTGCAATAACGGCACTTCCTAATAACACAATCGCATAATTGAAAAGATTGGCATCAGCTTCGGCCATTTAAATGAATTCCATTCGCGGCAATGATTACAAGTTTGTGATGTAGGACATGATTGTCTTGATATACTCGCTATTAAAGCATAAATGGGCCAATAAGAAAGGCCAATTCCATGAAAGATTCTATACAATCTGACAAACTTCTAAAACGTGCGGAAAAATTAATTGATGCCGCAAGAAAAGCTGGCGCCGATAAGGCTGATGCTGTTGTTGTTAGAGGGCGTTCTAGCTCGGTCTCCGTTCGAATGGGGAAAGTTGAAAATACGAATGCAGCTGAACGCGATGATTTTAGCTTACGCGTGTTTGTTGGTTCGAAAGTTGCAAGTATAGGCGCAGGCCAAGGTGGCGATGATAATGAACTTGCAACTCGGGCCGTGGCAATGGCCAAAGTATCTCCCGAAGATCCCTATGTAGGATTGGCTGATAAAGATGATTTAGTAAAAGACGTAGAAGACTTAGATCTGGTCGATGACCATCAAGTTTTATCTGAAGAACTAACGGATATCGCGCTTTCGATGGAAGCGGCTGCAATGGGTGTCAAAGGTGTGGCAAACTCTTTGGGATCTGGTGCTTCATCGGGAATGGGCGGCTTGGTACTTGCCACTTCCGAAGGGTTCTCTGGCAGTTACATGGTCACGAACTTTGCAAGATCTGTCAGTGTTTTAGCTGGTGAAGGCACAGCCATGGAACGAGACTATGATTTTGATAGTCGCCTTTTTTATGCGGATCTGGATAGGCCGGAAGATATTGGCCTGTCTGCCGCGGAACGAGCGGTAAAGCGGTTAAATCCGCGAAAAGTACCTACGAGTTCGGACATGACAATCGTGTTTGATCCTCGTGTGTCGCGTGGAATTTTTGGCCATCTCATTAGTGCTATTAACGGTGGCTCTATTGCACGTAAGACAAGTTTTTTAAGAGACCTGATGGATGAACAAGTGATGGCTGGGGCAATCACCATTATAGATGACCCCAAAATTAAACGACGTAGTTCATCGCGGCCATTTGATGGTGAAGGTGTCGATGGTCAAAAAATGACCATGATCGAAAATGGAGTTCTAAGGAATTGGTATTTAAGCACCTCAATTGCAAATGAACTTGGTTTGAAGACCAATGGTCGTGGCGCAAGAAGTGGCACTGGTATCGGAGCTGCGTCAACCAATGTGATCGTCTCTAAAGGCCAGCAAAATGCAAAAGACCTCATTGGGTCTGTCAAAAATGGGCTATATGTAACAGAAGTTATCGGTCAGGGTGTTAACATGGTGACAGGTGAATATAGCCGTGGCGCATCGGGTTTTTGGATTGAAAATGGCGAACTTACTTTCCCGGTATCGGAAATTACGATTGCATCAAATCTGAAAAATATGTTCAAACGCATCGTGCTTGCCGATGATATTGATCCCAAATATTCGATAGCTGCGCCAACCATTGCTATTGAGGGGATGACCATCGCAGGTGACTGATCTATTCAATCCACAAGACCTAATGCTTATTGAAGAGGCTGCTTTTCAAGCTGGTGCAATCGCTTTGAAGCACTTTAGAAAAGACCCGGAAGTTTGGTATAAAGGTCATGGCCGCTCTCCCGTCAGTGAGGCAGATATAGAAATTGATCAATTTCTTAAGTCCACACTGCTTGAGCTGCGCCCTAACTATGGATGGCTTTCAGAGGAGATTGAGGACGACCTTTCAAGACTGAATAAGGATCTGGTTTTCGTGGTGGATCCAATTGATGGAACACGCGCGTTCATTGCAGGTACCGATCAATGGTGTGTTTCCATTGCGATTG
The DNA here is from genome assembly GCF_040784015.1 of Lentilitoribacter sp. EG35. Classification (NCBI taxonomy): domain Bacteria; kingdom Pseudomonadati; phylum Pseudomonadota; class Alphaproteobacteria; order Hyphomicrobiales; family Rhizobiaceae; genus Lentilitoribacter; species Lentilitoribacter sp. EG35. Next base: position 19,659 of record NZ_JBFNGQ010000002.1, on the reverse strand, counting down.
TAGCAGGCGGTAGACCGATACATGGCGTGTTATATGCGCCCGTTCAGAACATACTATACAAAGCATCCAGAAATATGGGTTGCTTCATTGATGGCAACTCTATCTCAAAAACCATGGCTGGTGATATAGAACGTTTAAACCATGTAATCGTACCGCATGAAGTTTCCAAAAATGTAGATGTAGAGTTTGATCGTTCTATTACTCGGATTGATGGATCGCGTTCTTTAGCTTTAAGGCTTGCAGGTCTGGCAGAGAGCAAAGCTGATGGGATCTTTGTGCGAAAAAATTCCCGTGATTGGGATATGGCAGCAGCTGATATCATTATTCAAGAAGCGGGTTTTAAATTACAAGACAGTGATCGGAAGGATGTTGTTTATAATACGCCCGATGTCGAGCATGGCCTTTTGTTTGCTACAAGCCCAAGTTATATAGCAGGCATGATAAATGCATTGAAAACTGCTAAATAGATTTACGCCCATTTTTGGGTCGACATTAAGGAACTAGACAAATGGCGAATGAAGAGCAAAAACAACTGTTGCACCTTGTATTTGGTGGCGAACTAGAGTCCCTCGAGGGTATTGAGTTTCGCGATCTTGAGGATTTGGACGTAGTTGGTATCTATCCTAATTATGAGAAAGCACTAGCAGCTTGGAAATCTAAGGCGCAAATGACTGTCGATAATGCGCACATGCGTTATTTTATTGTTCATATGCATAAGTTGCTTGAGCCTGGTCTAGGAGACTAGTATATCTTCGCACTTCTTTGCTTTCCCGATGTGAGAGGAATTTAACTTGGGTAAACCAAGGTTAAGTAAGAGAATATTTCGATCAAAAGCCTTTCAACATATTGTGGGTTATTTGGTGCACAAAACCTTATCCTTTGTGTGTTATTCAAATAAGCTTGATAAAGATCATCAACTGCAACTTGAAGCATCTGAAGCGCATGAGCCGGTGATCTTTGCTATTTGGCACGGTCAGCATTTCCTCATGCCTTATGTTTACCCGCGACATAAACGCAAAAATATGGTTGCTTTGGTATCCAAAAGCAAAGACGCAGAATTCAATGCAATTGTTTTGAACCTTGCCGGGTATGATGTTGTACGTGGTTCTGGTGGGAGAATAAGGGAGGCAACCCTTAAAAAGGGCGGCGTGTCTGCTATACTTGAATTATTAGGTTTTCTAAAAACAGGAAAAAATGTTTGTGTGATTGCCGATATCTCAAAAGGCGAACCACGCGAATCGGGCAAAGGTATCGTCACGCTCGCAAAACTTTCGGGTCGGCCTATTGTGCCTTTGGCAATTGCAACAAGTCGATTTAAGGTGATAGAAGGTAGCTGGGACAAAACCACAATCAATTTACCATTTGGCAAATCCTGTGTCAGAGTTGGAAATCCTGTTTTTGTGCCCGGTGATAGTTCGGGGGAGGAGCTAGATATGTTGCGTAAACAAGTTGATGCAGAATTGAACAACGTTACCCGAGAAGCATATGAGGTTGTTGGTCATAGTATATGAGTAGTTTTTTTGCACGAATGTTATTGCACGGCTATCGTCTCACGGGAGCTGCTGTCTATCCGATGCTTGGACCATACTTATCGGTTAGAGCAGCAAAAGGAAAAGAAGAGCGTGCTCGTCGCAGTGAAAGATATGGCCGTTCAAAGCAAGTGCGACCTGGTGGGCCTCTAATTTGGTTCCATGCGGCAAGTGTTGGCGAAACTGTAGCTATCATACCACTAATTGAAGAGGTCGTTCGTCGGGGGATTGCTGTTGTTGTTACAACCGGAACGGTTACGTCAGCGAACATAGCTAATGAAAGATTGGGTGAGGCGGTTATACATCAATATGTGCCGCTTGATTTAAAGCCCGCTGTCAGCAATTTTCTTAACCATTGGGGCCCTGATCTTGTCATTATTTCGGAGTCTGAAATTTGGCCGATGACTATTTTGGAACTGGGCGCGAGACGTATTCCTCAGATTTTAGTCAATGGTCGGATATCTGATAAGTCTTTTGCAACATGGAGTAGATCACCGAAACTCGCTGATGCACTTTTTGAGAACCTCTCTCATGTGGTCGCGCAAACTGAGCTTGATGCAACTCGTTTTTCTTCACTTGGCGCAAACCCAGTTACAGTTTCGGGCAATTTGAAAGTTGATTCAGATCTTCCGCCCGTGAAGGATGAAGATTTCTCCCTTTATAGTCATAGTTTGGAAAATCGAACATCATGGGCAGCTATTTCGACATTTGACGGTGAGGAAGAGATTGTTGCTGACGCACACAAATTGGTCAGTAAGAATAATCCAGATTCGATTTTGATCATTGTACCCCGCCATGTGGAACGTGCTGATGCTATTGAGAAGATGCTCAATGATAAGGGGTTGAAAGTTGCACGGAAATCAAAAGGCGAACCTGTAACAAAAGACATTGATGTATTACTGGGTGATACCACTGGCGAGATGGGGCTTTATCTGAGGCTTGTATCGATTGTTTTTGTTGGAAAATCCATAAAAGGCGAGGGCGGCCAAAACCCAATTGAACCGGCAATGCTTGAAACAGCTATATTAACAGGCCCAAATGTTCAGAATTTCAGAGAAGCATTCCGTACGCTGTTGCAAAATAACGCTGCACGTATTGTTAAAGACACTGACACACTTGCCCAATGCGTTGAGCATCTTATGTCTAACGAAGACGCGCGGCGGGGAATGATTGATGCAGGACTATCAACCGTTCAGAATATGCGTGGCTCACTTGAAAAAACGATTCAAGATTTAGAACCTTATTTGACGCCGCTCGTAATCGAATCTAGCCTTGAGCGACAAAAACCAATCAAACAGTTAAATGGAATGAAGGATGGCGTCTGAAGCTCCTCCATTTTGGTATGAGAAACCTGGATTGCAGGCGGCATTATTGTCACCGATTTCGTGGATTTATGGAAAAATAGCATCCGGTCGAATGATCAAAGCAACGCGGCGAAACGTTGATGTGCCTGTTATATGTATAGGCAATTTTACTGTCGGAGGCGCAGGCAAAACTCCCACAGCTATTGCATTTGCAAAAGCAGCCTTAATGCGAGGGCTAAAGCCGGGTATCCTAACGCGCGGGTATGGTGGAACAGCGTCGTCACCGACATTAGTTGATCTATCTCATCATAGCGCAAAATATGTCGGTGATGAACCAATCCTATTGGCTGAGGTCGCCCCTACCATGGTTTCACAAGATCGTCACGCCGGCGCTTTGGCACTTATAGAGAACGGTGTTGACATCATTCTTATGGATGATGGTTTTCAAAGCGCGCATCTGTGGTTTGACTATTCTGTTCTTGTTGTCGATTCTGTACGCGGTCTGGGCAATGGTAAAGTTATTCCAGCAGGTCCTGTACGTGCACCTTTGAGAGATCAGATGATCTATGCCCATGCACTATGCGTAATCGGTGAAGGAAATACTGCCGACAGTCTTATTCGTATAGCTGCACGATCGGCAAAACCTGTCTACAATGCTGTATTAAAATCAAAATCAGGTTCAGAATTTGCGGGCAAAAAGTATCTTGCTTTCGCAGGAATTGGTGATCCTCAAAAATTCTTTACATCATTGGGAAAAACTGGTGCCAAACTTGAGATAACAAGGTCATTTTCAGATCATCATTATTATACTGATGATGAAATTGACGAACTTATTGCACTAGCAAAAAAGTCCGATCTTGAACTGGTAACCACCATGAAAGACTTCGTACGTCTCCAATCGGGTCTTGGTAAATCAAAAGAATTTTCAGAAATGTTAAAGGTTCTTGATGTCGAGCTGGTGTTTGATGATCCTGCAACGAGTTCGGTTATTATTGATCGGGCAATCAAGAACTTTAAAAATAAGTGAACGTACTCATCTCACACCAGCTGAGTTTGCTCACGCCATGTTTTGTAATTCAGCCGTATAAGAGGCCTGAACATCAATGTATGCTTCCTGACGCGCAACGCTCCAGTATTTGAGCTCATCTACAGGTATCCTTTCACCCGTAATAGCGCATACTACATAACTACCTTGAATTATGACCTGAAAGTCTGCGTCTAGATATCTGATCTTTGCGATATCTGATTTTTCAAATTGGTTCATGTGATCTCCAAGGCGCTTTTTGCTCTAAATGCATATTAGTCAGCTGATGTAACTTAATAATACTCTACTATAATCAATGCAACTTCTTCCTTATACTCAACGTCTGGAGAATAGTTTCTCAATATCATCGAGAGCCAATTCAATGTAGGTTGGGCGGCCATGGTTGCATTGCCCAGAACCGGGTGTTTGCTCCATTTGTCTCAAGAGCGCGTTCATTTCATCTGCCTGCATCCGGCGGCCAGAACGTACCGAACCATGGCATGCCATAGTGGATGCGACCGCTTCTAACCTTTGTGCAAGACCAGACATATCATCCCATTCGGCAACCTCATCGCTAAGTTGTTTGATAAGGCCACTTGCATCCATCTCACCCAGAATTGCCGGTGTTTCTCGAACTGCGATTGCGCCTGATCCAAAGCGTTCAATATATAGGCCCAATGATTTGAAATCTTCTGATAATTCAATAAGTCGATCACATTCATCTTCACTAAGATCAACAATCTGCGGTATGAGCAAGACTTGGGTTTTAATAGCATCACCATAAAGCGCTTTCTTCATACGCTCATATACAATTCGCTCATGAGCGGCATGTTGATCGATGATAATCATCCCATTTTCTGTTTGTGAAAGAATATAGTTTTCGTGAATTTGCGCACGTGCTGCTCCGAGACGAAAAGTTATCGCTACGTCGTTGTTTTCAACTGTATCCATGCGGGCAGATGGCTGTTGAGCAATGTCAAATTGGCTCTGCTGTGTTTCACCAAAACCATCTTGCAATGGTCGGCTGGGTGATGTTTCATGAGACCAATCAGCGGCTGTATAAGGTGCTGCTGTATAAGCAGCCCTGTTGTCAGATGAAAATGTGTCCGCTCGGAATGTGTTCTTTAAATCTTCGGTTGCAGTTGTTGATGAGCGGTCACCTTCATCACCTAATGCTTGGCGAATGGCGCCAATAATGAGACCTCTGACCAGTTGAGGATCGCGAAAACGCACATCAGATTTAGCCGGATGAACGTTAACATCGACAAGCGCTGGATCCAATTTAATGAACAGAACGGCGACGGGGTAGCGCCCGCGAGGTAAGCGGTCTGAGTAGGCACCCCTCAAAGCAGAAAGAACCAACTTGTCTTGGATAGGTCGACCATTCACATAGGCAAATTGATGAAGTGAATTTCCGCGATTAAATGTTGGTACGCCAACATACCCTGTTAGTTCAATGTGCTCTCGCTCAGCGTCTATCTCAATTGTATTCTGTGAGAAATCTCTCCCTAATATTTGAGCGATGCGTGCAAGGTTGTCATTTCCGGCGGACTTGAATTCTAAGGTCGAACGATCTGGGCCGGATAACACAAAATGAATATTGGGAAATGCAATTGCAATCCGGCGCAAGGTGTCCGAGATCGCTGTATTTTCTGCTCTATCCGTTTTCATGAATTTCAAGCGTGCAGGTGTCGCGAAAAAAAGGTCCCGCACCTCGACAATGGTTCCAAGATTTGCCGCCTTCGGTTTGACGTCGGATATTTGCCCACCAATCACTTCAATTTCGTGACCATTGCTTGCAACTTTTGTCCGACTGACAATTTTCAATTTGGCTACCGAACCAATTGACGGTAATGCTTCTCCGCGAAAGCCTAAAGATTTGATCTCGTCAAGACGTTCGGTGACCTTTGAGGTGCAGTGGCGTTCAATTGCCAGTCTCAGGTCTTGTTCATTCATGCCATGACCGTTATCAATGACGCGCAATAGTGCTTTCCCGCCCGAAGCCGTTGCAATTTCGATACGTGTTGCGCCAGCATCTATCGCATTTTCGACCAACTCTTTTATCACGCTTGCTGGTCGTTCGACAACTTCCCCAGCAGCGATTTGATTGACCATTGTGTCGGATAATCTGCGAATATTCATATCAAATTGTATCTTATGTAAAATTATTGATGTGCAAACTATATCTGATTCTTTAGAAAGCAATCAGAACATATCTGGCTTGAGAATTGTAATATGGATGAAATATCTTTAATAAACAGACTTGAGCAATTGTTTCTAGAGGGTGTTTCTTTTGCAAATCCTTTAAATTGTGTTCCAGCGTGGTTACCAAACATCTTTGCCTTTGTTGGAAATACAGTTGGTATTGGCGGTAGCGAAGATAATTGTGGTGCTTTTGATTTATTCGATACTCTTCATCGTCCCAAAAACTGGTCTTTCGGCTACTAGTATGCTGGAAAACAACGAGTCTTGCAATTTTTTCTAAACTCAAAAACCTATACAGAACTGGCTCAATTCTAACCTATATCAACGATTTACGTCATATCAGTTTACTATCTTATTATCGATTTTAACCCTCTAAATCATGGATTAACGATAGGATAAAATTAACATTTATATTTTAAAAGCTTAGTAGAGTAGTATTCTGGATAATGCTCTGAAACGATTGAGAGTTTTTAAGTTTCATGGATTTGAATGCCCAAAATGCAGATGCCCACAGAGATGAACGATCCCGTTTTACGGATTCGCTCACGGGTTTGGGCAACAGGTGGCGATTAACTGATAAAATCGCAAGACTTGTTGACGAACGAGCACAAGATCCTGCGCCATTCACTGTTGGTATTATGAACATTGATGGTTTTAAGCCGATCAACGACCTCTTTGGTCATGCTGCCGGAGATGAAATTCTCTGTCAAATTGCTCACCGTCTAAAAAATTGTCTACCTGCTGGCGCAACATGTGCACGGCTGGAGGGGGATGAATTTGGCTTCTTGCTTCCATTGGTTTTCGATCAGGATAGTGCAACAAAACTTGGCAAAGTTCTCGCCGAAGTCCTCTCAGCACCTTATGACTTAGGCGAACGAAACGTTCGATTGTCCTCTTCTTTTGGCTTTTCTATTTATCCATTTGCTGGTGAAGATAATAATACGCTTATGGAAAGTGCAGATACTGCACTTTATCGTTCTAAGCGCCGGGGCCGCAATCAGATCACTGTATATTCAGAGGAAATAGCAGAGCAAATTAAACGTGGCACATTGATTGAGCAAGCATTACGCCGTGCCATTAACAGTGATGAAGTCGAGGTTCATTTCCAACCCATTGTAAATTTGAGTACTAAGATGCCGGTTGGTTTTGAAGCTCTCGCACGCTGGACAGACCGTGAGTTGGGGTTTGTGCCGCCAGATATCTTCATTCCTCTAGCCGAAGAACGCGGGTTTATTGATCAACTAACAGAGGTGCTTTTGCGGAAAGCATCAAAAGTTGCTCAAACATGGCCTGAAGGCATGTTCTTATCATTCAATTTATCATCGGCCCAATTAGTTGATCCTACAACGGCATCAAGCATTATCGCAATTTTGGGCAAGGCTGGTATTGATACACGCGCCGTTGAGATGGAAATAACTGAAACAGCGATAATGAGTGATCCCGAAATTGCTAACAAGATTATGAATGAACTGCGCGATGCAAGAATTGGCATCTCGCTTGATGATTTTGGAACTGGTCAATCAAGTCTTGGTAGATTGCGCGACTTTGCTTTTGATAAGGTCAAAATTGATCGTGCATTTGTCAATGAGATTACGACTGATAAACCCACAGAACATATTGTAAAGGCTATTCTAGCCATGTGCCAAGGGCTTGATCTCGCAGCGGTTGCTGAAGGGATTGAGACTGAAGAACAAGCTGAAATGTTAAATGATATGGGCTGCGGATATGGGCAGGGTTATTTCTTTGGTCGGCCAATTAACGCAAAAGATACATGTGCTTATCTCGAGAGTTTAGGGGTTCTTCCGCGCGGAACAACAATAGCATTTCCATACTAAGTTATCTGTGTATTCCATATGCGAGTAGTGTATCATTAACTCTTCCATACTCTTGAATACGTGAAATTTTTTCCTCAAATAAGGACCAGTCATCGCTCTGCGCAATTGAAGCCCAAATTGCCTCAACTTCGTCAATAATTAGCGTTTGCGCTAATCTTCCTCTTTGCATGAGTTCGCTGCACAAAACATCGTTTGCATCGGAAATAAGTTCGCGTTCGCGAATGGCCTCGATAAGCGGCATAAAACTGCTCTGATGATAGAAGTCTTTTTGTGGGCTGGCTTCTAGTCGCTCGGCTTGCGCACCGCAAGTAAGATCAAAAAAGCACTGCTCATAACCAGCTTCGCTATCTCTAAGAGTTTGATAAAATTGCGCAACAATTGGATCTGTATCGCTCAATGTTTGTGCAATGCCAAGACGGGCAAGGGTTTGCCTTTGAAGTTGTGTTTCGAAAGTTTCTGAAAACTTGGAGAGTGCTTGTTTTAGGTCTTCAAGCGCGCAAAGAGGTAAAAGACATTCTGCTAATCGGGCCAAGTTCCAATAAAGTGCATCGGGCTGCCGACCAAATGCATATAATCTGGAATGGTCGAAGTAAGCTGCGGTGAATTCCGGGTCAAGGTGTGGCAGGAAACGCCACGGTCCATAATCAAAACTCTCACCTGTTATCGTAATATTATCGGTATTTAGAACACCATGAACAAAACCGGCGGCAAACCATTCAGCGCCCAGTTTGGCAACCTGTTCGACAACAGAAGAAAAGAAAGCTAGCGGTGGGTTATGATGTTTATTTGCATGTGGAAAATAATGCTCGTTCGAGTAACTTACAAGTTGTTCAATGGCGGCATGATCTTCAAGGAACAGTTGTCGTTGGAATGTGCCAATGCGAATGTGACTATGATTTAGGCGAGTTAATACGCTCGATCGGGTAGGGGATGGTTCATCATTGCGTTCCAGTTTTTCATTAGTTTCTACGAGACTAAAACTCTTGGATGTGTAGACACCAAGCGCTGTGAGCAGTTCCGTTGCCAGCACTTCTCGCACGCCGCCTTTGAGTGTTAGGCGCCCATCTCCTGATCTCGACCAAGGCGTTTGACCGGAACCTTTGGTTCCTAAGTCAAGTAAACGATTCTCATTGTCTTTAACTTGGGCGAATAAAAATCCGCGCCCATCGCCAAGTTCATGATTGTAGTTGCGAAATTGATGGCCATGATAACGGAGCGCTAATGGTCGCGATAGGTTGTGCTCAAGTGGCTCGAACCTGCCAAAGTGCGAAATCCACTCGTCATTAGCAAGCGTATCGAGCCCAATTGTTTCAGCGGCAGTTTGATTTCGATATCTGAGAATCGTATCTGGAAAATTTGCTGGTTTCACTTCGTCATAGAATTTTTCACCCAGTTTAAGATGAAGTGGAGCTGGCTGATAGTTTTGTGGGTGAACTGGCATGATTTGGCAACTTAATTAGGGGCAATATATGAGATATATCATCCAATCTTAATCAGCTCGAGTGGTAAATGGGAAAACCCACTCTCATTAATGCAAAAAGGCACCCAGTAATTGAACGCCTTTATCGTGCTAACGGTTAAATGGTGGTTAGACAAAACGATTTATCAAGTTCTCCAAATATTCTTGTCTACCTGATTTTGGTTCTGGATTGACATCGGCTTGCTCGACATACGATGCAATGTCGTCCAGACTATATTCGCCTTGAAGCATTTTTTGTGCTTCTTCACCATTCCAATTAGAATAGCGTTCAGCGACAATTTGATCGTAAGTGCCATCTTCAATGATCGCTGCCGCGGCCTTTAGGCCGCGAGCGCAGATATCCATGCCTCCAATATGCCCATGCAGTAAATCTTCTGCATCAATTGATTGGCGCCTAAGTTTTGCATCAAAGTTAGTACCACCTGTTTTCAAGCCGCCATCTTTCAGAATGTGATAGTAAGCAAGTGCGACTTCTGGCACATTGTTCGGAAATTGGTCTGTATCCCAGCCAGATTGGTAGTCGTTACGGTTCATATCTATGGAGCCTAAAATACCCAAGCTAGCGGCTGTCGCAATCTCATGTTCAAAAGAATGACCAGCGAGTATTGCATGACCTTGTTCCAGATTTAACTTTACTTCTTTCTCCAATCCATGCCGTTTTAAAAAGCCGTAACAAGTCGCGGCATCATAGTCATATTGGTGCTTGCTTGGCTCTTGTGGCTTTGGTTCAACTAAAATCGAGCCTTTAAACCCGATCTTATGCTTATATTCGACGACCATGTTGAGCATCCGGCCCATTTGCGCATCTTCCTGCGCGAGATTTGTATTCAGCAGAGTTTCATAACCTTCGCGGCCACCCCATAGGACGTAGTTTTCACCACCCAGTTTATGTGTTGCATCCATACATGATTTGATGGTCGCCGCAGAATAGGCAAATACATCCGGATCGGGATTTGTGCTTGCACCAGACATGAAACGTTTATGGGAAAATAGATTTGCGGTACCCCAAAGAAGTCTGATGCCAGTTTCTTCTTGTTTATGAGCAAAGATATCAATGATTTCTTCTAAGTTTCGCCTGCTTTGAGCAAAATTATCTCCCTCTGGGCGGATATCAGCGTCATGGAAGCAATAATATGGTGCGCCCAATATTTGAAACATTTCAAATGCAATATCAGCTTTAATTTTGGATTTGCCCATATTGTCTTGTGGATACCAAGGACGGTTAAATGTTCGTCCTCCAAATGGATCGCCACCTTCCCAGGCAAATGAATGCCAGTATGCTACGGCAAAACGAAGATGATCTTCCATGCGTTTTCCCATGATCACTTCATCAGGATTATAATGGCGGAAGGCTAATGGGTTATCTGAACCTGGTCCTTCATATTTAATCGTGCCGATGTCATTAAAAAATCCAGTACTCATTAGTGCTCCTTTATGCGCTCAATTGTATATCCATTGCGAATTACAAAGATGCCTAAATGCAATTATTCTATTTCAAGATTGATTTCAGAGAATAGATGTTTCATTTAATTTAACCCTTAAAGTATTGCATGGTTCTTTATTAACGTCAATCATTATTGTCTGTGATACAGCTGGCACTATCGCTGAATAAAAAAATATGATCTTTATGAAATATGCGGAAAAGTTAGGATTTGAATTTGAAAACAAACCTGTATCTGTCTGATGATGTGCGAAAGCAAAACCGTCTTCGTGTTCTCTCCCAATTTCGTAAAGTTGGCCAAGTTTCGCGTACTGAACTTGGAAAACAAACTGAACTTAGTCCGGGAACAGTGACAAATGTTACGACCGGACTTTTGTCCGAGAACGTTATTCAAGCAGCTGATAATGATGTAAATTCTACTCAATCTCATGGTCGGCCTCGGGTTCAACTCGGCCTTAATCCTAATTACGGGTGTGTCATTGCCGGGTCGCTCAATTTTAATGGCCTGAAGCTTGATGTCATTGATTATTCGGGGCGCAAGATCGTACGTATTGATGAGCCGATTAAATTTGGGAAATCTGATGCAAAAAACCTTGGTAAAAAGATCTACTCTTTGGTCGAAGGTTTAGCGTTAGCTCGAAAACCCGACATATATGTTATCGGTGTTCAAGGGCTGACCAGTAATGATGGACAAGACATATTATGGTCGCCAATCTTGGACGATGCGGGCAATGGATTTGCATCCATTTTATCTGAACTTAGCAATGCGAAAGTGATCGTGGCCAATGATTGTGCGATGATTGCACAAAGTCTTTCGAAGGCTTCAAATGAGGAACATCCATCCTTCGCAGCAGTTCTGATGTCTTACGGTATTGGCATAGGACTATATATTGATGGCCAACCGTTTCACGGAATTAGATCTTCCGCCTCCGAACTTGGCCATATACCCTATCGACGAGAGGATGGTGCACTTTGTCGTTGCGGAAAGCATGGATGTGTCGAAGCATATGCAAGTGATTATGCAATATGGCGGATGGCAAATGAGAAGGGTAGTAGCTTTCTTCCTGAGTTTGAAATAAAAGCCTCGGACATTTCAGATATAGTGGCAAAAGCCCGATTAGATGACGGACCAGAACGTCGGGCAATCAAACAAGCTGGTCGTGCCTTAGGATATGGACTTGCAACTATGTTTAGTTTTTTCGACCCATTTCCGGTGACCTTCGTTGGTCGCGGAGCACAGGCACTCGACCTTATGGAAGATGATATACGGCACTCTCTTTCAGAGAATTTCAGATTTCAAAAGGATATAAATGTTCCATTTTCACAAGACCTTGATGCCCAACAACATATCGAAAACGGATGTGCAATCGTCGCTTTGGAACTTATGGACCAAAGTGCTGCTTTCGAAGTGATTAAGGTGTAGTTTAAAATTGGCAAATTATCGTTCAGAGAATGATGCGCCAAACGATTTTAAAACAGGTTTGAGCATATATCTCATGAGTGATTTTGAACCGGTTTTAATTTTAGCATCAACAACCATACCTGCATGAAGGAAACGTTTCGTTTGCTTCTCGCCAACGAAATTATCATCCAAACTAATGATTGCTTTATAATATGCATCACCACGTTCGGTCACAAAAGTAGACGGAGATAACACCGTGATTTGTCCGTTGGCAATTCCAAAGATACTGGGATCAAATGTCGAGATGCTGATCTCAGCTGTGTCACCAGGTTTTATGTGACCTATATCATAGGGATCAACCTTAACTTCAGCGACAATCTTTCGTTCTTGAGGAACAATCTTTGCTACAAGTTCTCCGGGGCTGACGACTTCACCTTTCGTTTTCTGTGCAAGTTCCTGCACATATCCGTCTATAGGTGATTTAATAATTAAACGCTCGTTTCGATCAACCTGCTTGGTGAGCTGCGAGCGGGACTGAGAAAGTTCGGATAGAATTTGAGTTTGCTCTTCCAAAAATAATTTTTTATCTTGAGCGATTTTACTTTCCATAACGCGCTCTGCCTCTACCGATTGCAATGTGGCAACATCTCGCTGACTTTTGGCGGCATCAAGGCTTTGTGAGAGGCGTTCTAGATTAGACTTAGAATCCAGATATTCCTGCCGGGATATATGTCCGGCCCTCAACAATTCTTCAAGGCTATTGTTGCGCTCTTGTTCTATTTCAAGTTGACGCTGAAGACTTATGATATCATTTTCAAATGATGAAATTTCAAGCGTTTTTAATGCGACATTGGTTTTAAGGCTTGCAAGCTCTTTCTCGATAAATGTCGCGCGCGCCTCGTGCGCAATGCGTTCTTTCGCGACAAGATCCGGATAATCATCGCCAACCTTACCAAAGTCTAACTCTTGTCGATCAAGAAGGGCCTCAAGTGATTTTAATTTAAGTTCAAGACTTACGCTTTGAATCTCTATTTGATTAAAGTCCGCATTTGTCGATATGGGGTTTAGTTCAAGTATTGTATCCCCAGCTCTAATTTTTTGTCCTTCTTTCATCATCACTTTATCGACGATACCGCCCTCACGATGCTCTATGGAGCTGATCCTGTCAGTGGGAATGATTTCACCATTCGCAACCACCAATTCATCTATTGGAGCGAAGATAGACCAGATGATTGCAGCTAGAACGATCAAACAAATGAAGTTAGCCCGCCGGCCCATGACTGCGATTGATTTATCATCGTCAAGTTCGGCAGGTAGAATAAAATGGTTTCCCGAGACTTGGTCTCTGTTACTCAACGCATCTATTCCTATTTCTACTTAAGATTGCAAAAATGGGCTTGCAAACTTGTTTCCATAAAGCCTCAGGACTGATCATTACGAGTCCACCCCGATACCGTATGTGTTATGTCTTATCGTTATAATGCCATTAACGTTAAAATTCAGCTAAATTTGTCTAACAAATCAACCAGCTTTTGTAGTTTGTGCTGCTTTAAGAATTTGTGGTACAATTTTTTCAGGATCAGCATCTGCAAGCAATTGTCCTTCTTTAAGCAAGAGTACCCGATCTGCCAGATACATATGGCTGGGGCGCTGTGTCGCAAGAATAACTGTGGCAGTCTTTTGAAGTGTCTTTAATGCTTCCATGAAGCTTTTGTCTGCTTGCGGATCGAGATCGCTGCCAGGGTCATCGAACATATAGATCGAGTTGTTGGTAAGGTAAGCTCTGGCAAGAGAAAGTTGGCTGCTGAAACTTTTTGTAAGTTGTCGCTGCAAGGTCGCATTAAGCCGTGTCTCAATACCCTCAGGTAGTTGTTCAACGATCTCCCTTGCACCTGCAAGGTCTAAAGCCCGCTCCAATTCAGCCAATGTTGCAACTGGATTTGCAAACATCAAATTCTGCGCAATCGTGCCATGAAAAAAATCTGCTTCTTGTGAAACATAACCAATTGCACGACGATACTGATAAGAATCGATTTGTCGAAGGTTGAGCCCATCTACGCCGACCACCCCGGTTTGCGGTGTGTAAAGGCCAGCCATTAGTTTTAACAGTACCGTTTTTCCAGAACCAGAATCACCGGTTATGGCAATGAACTCCCGAGGCGCAATATTTATAGAGAAGTTAAAAATACTCGGACTATGGGCACCTTGGTGACGAAAGCCAACTTTATCCATCGTAATCTTACCGGTAAAGTTGCGTAATATATTTGGGCGCTTGCTTTCGACACGTTCCGATTTCAGACGCATTAAATTATTGATTTGTTTAAAGGTTCCTAGCGTTGCATTTATGCGACCAATACCCAAAAATACAGTTTGAATTGGCGATAGAAGACGCCAGATAAGTGTTACAAGCGCAATAAGCGCACCAGCTGAAAGAGTACCCTCAATCACCTTCCCCGCACCCAGGCCAATTGTCAGGATACCCGTAACCATCACAAGCAACTGAGATAAGTTTTGTAACAAGGCTTGAAATTGTTGCGCCTTAAATTGTGCGACTAGTGACTTAGCTGATAATTCGTTCTCTCGTTCCATCCACACATGTTCAGAATTATTATCCATCACTGTTTCGTGCTTCTCAATGGTTTCTACAACAAAGTTCCGATGGTTCTTTTTGTGGTTTCCGGAGATTTTCATAAAACGTGTACCAAGTGGCATCAAGGCAATCGCTGTCACAATATAAAAGCATAATAATGCTAACGATAAGAAGCCTAAATTGCCTCCGATGATGAAGATTGCTGCAAGAAATACAACAATAAATGGGGCATCTAAAATCGCACTGCCCAAATGTCCCATAAAGATATCGCGAATTCCCACGAATTGTTTAAACCTGGAAAGCTGTTCACTTGATCTAGCGCCTTCACTCATCAAAATGGGGAGACTCAGGACTTGTTTAAATGCTGCTAAGGTGACTAATCCCTGAACGCGCGCGCCGAGGTAAGCTATTGTTTGTGAACGAATCTGACGAAGAACTAAGCTTAATGAAATGGCAAGTAACAAACAGCCAATAAATGTGACTAGAGTTGGAAAGGATTTGTTCCCAATCACCTTGTCGTAAACCATCATAATGTAAAATGGTACGCCAAAATCTAACAGGTTTATGGCGAAGGTTAGAGCAAATAGTCGAAGGAACAGGCTCTTAAAGCTCGATAAAAGAGATTGAAACCAACCAAACTTGGAATCATCGCTATTTGCTTCAACAGGATCAAACTTCTCTATAATATAGAGAGTAAGCTGTTCATTGGCTATATCTTTATAAGCAAACTTTTGTTCTTTTCCGTTATAAACGAGCAGCTTTCCATTATCAGCAATATCAATGAGAATTCGTACATCCTCATTGTTCTCTCCGATCATGAGTGCAGGTAATTGGCCCTGCTTCACTTTATGAGATAAGATCTGCTTTTTTTGGGTTTTGTAGTTCAGGCGAACCAGTAGACTGCGCAAATCTTCAACGGTATGGAGTGTATCAAAGTGAGGCATCACCTCCTTTAATTGTCGTGTTGATCCAACCCATTCCAACAGTTTTAGAAGTGGATCAATACAGGCCGCTGCAGCACTTAGATCTTCGTCTTTTTTGTCCTTGCGATCATAAGCATTGTAAATTTTTTGAAGAGAATGCTGAATGACATTGGCACCCTCCAGCAGGGTGTTTGTATTTAATTTTCGTTCAACAGTTTCTTTCTCTTCATTCATGCTGATTTCACCTGATCAGTTTTGACAGCCTGTTGTTTAGCCCATTCGTCAGGAAGAAGATTACCATTCTCAAGTTTGAACCTTTGATCTGAGATTTTTAAGAAAGAAGGGCGACTGCTGAAATACACAGCGGTCATCTTACCTTTAAGTGTCAACAAACCTTCTGTCAGAAGTTTATCCGACCGCATGTCCACTGAACTATTTGCACCATCAAATATGAGCAATGTTGGTTTCCGCATGAGCGTTCTTGCAATTTTAATGCGTTGAAGAAATCCCGGTGAAAGGACCGAAGTCGAGCCAGCACTTAGGACCGTGTCATAGCCATTTGGCAGTTTGAAAACATCATTTTCGAGACCAATGGTACGGGCAGCTTCGCGTGCATTATCGATAAGGTTTCCGCTACCAAACATGGTTATATTATCGATAATGGTGCCTTCAAATATTTCTGATTTTGCTGATACAAATCCAACCTGTTCGCTGATGCCAAATTCGTCCCATTGCTTCGAAGAATAACCATCAAGGAATACACTTCCGCTGGTCGGGTCGTTGTAACCTCTTAATATATTTACAAGTTCTGTCCGCTCTGCTTTTTCTTGACAATGAATACCAATAAATTCACCAGCTTTTACATTGAGTGAAATTGGTAATCGCTTGTTTGAACAGTCACCTTTTGTGAGCGTGATGTTACGTGCACTTAGCGAGCCGGAAATTGACTTGGGATCGTTAGTTTTAGTCGTTGTCGTTTCCTGTTCGCTGCTCTGAAATACATCGCATCTCGATTTTGCAAGTTTAACATTTTGCAGCTCGTGAAACAGGGTTAACGCCTTTGCAAATGGTTGAACCATACGACCAGTTAGTAAGGAGCAGCATGCAAGAGCAGCCATGCTCATATCGCCGTTGATAACGCGAACCGCGCCGAAGGAGACGACGCAGATCATCATCATATTTGAAAACAATGTGCCCTGCGTTTGCAGTTTGTTCGTGCTGATAATTGCATTGTAACTTGAGTAAGTTGATGTTTTTTGTAACATCTCGAACCTACGAAGAAGTTGGCTTTCGACCGCGAGGCTTTTTACCGTTTGGATATTGGCAAAGCTTTCCAGTAAGAATTCATTTTGTCGATTATCCTGTTGCGAACGATTGTCGAGAAATTTTTGCACCTCATTACCTTGTAAGTAACTAAAGATGCCAAATGCGATTATCAGGGCAATGGGGACGAGAACCAAAATTCCGCCAACCATTGCAACCACGCCCAAGAATATGAATGCCATTGGGATATCTATCAGGATGATACGGTTTTGGCTTCCCTGAAAAGAGCTATATTCAGCAATTGCATCAAATCCATCGAGCCATTTTGACATAGCCGTTGCTTTGTCATCTGACTTTGAGAGCATTCGGTTCATCGCCATTTGCTGGGCTCTATGGCCATTTTTAAGTGCGGCCCAACCTAATATATATGACCTTAGCGTGCGTAATAATGTATCGATAACTACTGCGCCTAGAAGGCCAAAAATCAACCAGAATAGTGTTGTAGTAGATTGGTTTGGCAGAATGCGATCATAGACTTGGAAAATCGCTAGTGGCATCGCTAAACCCATAAGATTTGCTACAAAGGATACAATAATAATTTGTTTTGTTAACGGCGTCTGCGCAGTCTTCAAAATCTTGTTATCTTCAATAGAAGGCATGATCCGACCTCCATCCATTCCTGGATGTTTTTTTTGAAAAAAATTTCTCAGGTCGTGGCCTACTTTGTTCATTTCATCATTAGCCAAATCATATTCTGTTGAGAGATTTAAGATTTATATTCAAAATCTTAGCATAGTATTAACCATCCAAAGGTTGCCGGAAGCTTAATTTTCAGCATTCTTTGCTGGATTTCATTAGAGTGATCACTTGTAGAGTCTTTTTGTTAACCTTTTGCTCAATTTAGGGAAACTTGTAGTCACCCAATCAATCTTTTGAAAACCTTTTTGCTTATTATGGCCCCCAACATGCTGCAGGAGCTATTATGAGCAAGACTGAAACAGGCGCTGGAAACACTGGTACTCCGGTAAAAAAGAGTAAAACAGATACCGAAAATCTGGATTTGGGAAACGAAGCACCCATTGATAGAATCGAAGTTGTTTTGCCCGGTGGTGATGAACTACATCAAAAAAATGTCGATCTTGTCACTGAAAATTCAGAAAAAGAAGTTAATTCTGACTTGGAAAACAATGGCTCCAGTTCAAATCAAGCTGCAAGTCATGAAGTTTTTAATCCTGAGGATGTGAACTTTAAGACTGACCTAGCGTCCAGTGAAGATAACAGCAGTTCAGATATAAGTGGGAATGAGAATTCTAGAGCAAGCTCCTCGCAAGTGAATCAAACTCAATTTCAGGAAGCGCCAAAGATTGAAATATCAACCACTGAAATTGAGCAGAACGGTTCAAACCGTGAGGGTGTTCCGGGCGTTGCTTCTCTGAATCAGCAGGAAGCAACTGTAGACGTTGCACCAGTGGATGAGCCAGCCATTGAGAGTGGCGGTGAAGCCGTAGATAACAATTCTGCACCCCAAGATATTTCCGTCTCAGATACAAGCATTGAAGAAAATTCTGCTGCCGGAACCATTGTCGCGACACTTTCAACAACAGATTCTGATGTAGGGGATAGTTTTTCTTATACATTGCTTTCAGATGTGTCGAATAATTTTGAAATTGTGGGCAATGAAATTCGCGTGAAATCTGGTGCCAATTTAGATTACGAAAATGAACTATCGCATGAACTCATAATTCAGGTCACAGATTCTGCAGGAAATACTTATTCAGAATCAGTCGTCATTGATGTCGCCAACATTAATGAATTTTCCACCTCAGCGGTCACCGATAGCAATGGTAGTGCAAACAATATTGATGAGAATGCCTCTGCGGGTTCTGTGGTTGGGATTACGGCTGTTGCCACAGATGGTGATGTGACAGACAATGTCAGCTATTCCCTGTCTGATGATGCAGGCGGATTGTTTACCATTGATGCGAACACGGGTGTTGTGACGACCACAGGGTCTTTGGATGCGGAAAGTGCGAGTTCACATAATATTACCGTTGTTGCGACCTCAGATGATGGATCGACGTCTAATGAGACGTTCACGATTGGTGTGAATGATGTGAACGAGACATCGATCACAGCGATCAGTGACACAGATGGGTCTGGCAATAGTGTTGCTGAAAACGCCTCCACGGGCTCCGTGGTTGGTGTAACGGCGTTTGCCTCTGATGCAGATGCGTCCGATCATGTAAGCTATTCACTCTCGTCTAACCCGGGCGGGTTCTTTGCCATTGATGCGAATACGGGTGTGGTGACTGTGGCCTCTGGCCTTGATTATGAAACAGATACATCTCACACGATTGAAGTAACGGCCACTTCTGATGATGGCACAACCTCAACCCAAAGCTTTACGATTGATGTCAGTGATGTCAATGAAAGTGGTGCCTCAGCGATCACAGATACAAACGCGACAGGCAATAGTGTTGATGAGAATGCAGGTTCTGGTGCAACGGTTGGTGTAACGGCGTTTGCCACAGATGCGGATGCCTCTGATAATATCAGCTATTCCCTGTCAGATAATGCAGGTGGTTTGTTTACCATTGATGCGACGACAGGTGTTGTGACGACGACAGGGTCTTTGGATGCAGAGACGGCTTCAAGCCATAATA